>JAKPII010000151.1 GCA_029549885.1 Planctomycetota bacterium | reverse complement strand
CTGACGTGCCTGAGTTGAAAAGGGCGGTCCTCGCGTCTTCGTCCGGGCAGATGTTACAGGATCCACAGTTGCGACCCTTCTTGACGGATTTGTGGGGCGGGATTGTCGAGGCCGCCGCAGTGGTCGAGAAGGAGACTGGCGTCTCCTTGGAGGCGATACTCGCAATTCCCAAGGGTGAATTATCCGTGGGCTTGGTATCGTCTGAAAAGCAAGGCTGGGTTGTGTTAATCTTTATGGATGCCAAGGAGAACATTGAAACGCTCAAGAAGCTCATCGACCGCGGGCGAGAGGCCGCAGTGAAGGCCGGAGCCATTCTCAAGGAGGAGGACGTCAATGGTTTGCCCCTCACGGTGCTCCGGCCGAGAGAGCGCCAAGGAAATGAGGATAATCGACGGCCGCAGCCGCTTGTGGCCTACGCCATTAACGGGGCAACGCTCCTTGCAGGGCTAGCAGTTCTGGGGGAGGAGGATTTGGACGTCATCCGTGACGTTGTTGGGAGACTTTCCGGAACGTCTTCCAGTACAGACACTTTGAGCGGGCAGAGCAAGTTCAATCAATTTCTCTCGAGCATAAGACATGCCACCCGAGGTAAGATTCACACACTACTATTTGCTGATCCCATCGAGGTCCTGCGGGGATACGCCAAGATCGAAACGGGGGCTGCTGTCGCGCTGGCGATTCTGCCGGTGTTGGGATTGGATGGGCTGAATTCGCTTGGCGGCGCAGGCAGCGCAGAAATATCCGGCTGGGACTACGTGCGGGAGTTCCACGTGTTTTTGGACAATCCCCGGCGTGGGGCTCTCGACGTACCGGTCTTCAAACCTGCCAATCTCGAGCCTGAAGAGTTTATCCCTTCCAGTGTTATCACCTATGCGACGGTGTCGCTGGACTTACCAACAACGGTTTCCAGATTGGCCAAACTTTATGACGGTTTCCAGGGAGATGGGGCCTTTGAGCGTAGGATTGGTGGGCGAACCGAACGTTTCCTGGGGGTTAACCTTACCCAAGAATTCCTGCCAGCCACAACGGGTAGGATTAGCCTTGTTCGTTGGGTGGAACAGCCGGTGACGGTGACCAGCATTTCCAATGGATTGATCGTGGAGCTCAAGGATGAGGACGTGGCAGCATTGATAGTGGATCGCATCTACCAGACGCGACAAGCCAATTTCGAAAAAAAGGAGTTTGGCACGTGGCAATACTATCAATCCACCCGCACAAGACCGGCCTCCCTACCCGCAACGGTGAGGTTTCCTGTTCCGTGTTTGGCAGCGCTCGGTCGCTTCTTGATCGTGACAGATAGCCCGGCGCTCATGCAAGAGTTATTCGCAACAACCAGTGATCCGCCGCGGGCCTTGGTGGAGTCCCTGGAATTCAAGGTTGTTCGAGGCCGGATCAAAGACCTTGCCGGTCGGGATGAAGTTTCGATGCTCGTGTTCCAGCGGCCTGATGAAGCGGTGCGCGTCTTTTACGAGGGAGTGGTCAATCAACCCATCACGGAGGCAATGCGAACCTCGGCTGAGTCGAATCCGCTTTTGAAAGCCTTCATCGCGGCCCGAGAGCGGAATGCCCTTCCTCCATTTGAGGTCTTGCAGCGCTACTACGCTCCACAGGGGGCTCTCCTAATCGATGATGCCACCGGGTTGCACCTGATCGACTTCGGATTGCGTAAGAAGCTCCCGTGATGGTGCCTTCGAACGGCGGTTTCGTTGCTCAAGATAGACAGCAAGCACGGCCAAATCGGCAGGGGTGATTCCACTAATTCGGCCGGCTTGGGCGAAATCGACAGGGCGAATCTTCGAGAGTTTTTCGCGTGCCTCCGCGCGAAGATGGGGAACGTCGTCATAATTGATATCGGAAGGAATCCGCTTTTCGGCCAGACGGCGCTGCCGTTCGATAGCGGCTTCCTCCCGTGCTAGGTAACCTTCGTATTTGACGTCATACATAACCTGCTCGACGACGTCTTGTCTAAATGCCGCTAGTTCGGGACAGATTTGAACGAGTTCGTCCCACGTTGTTTCGGGCTGGGCCAGTCGCTTGATGAGAGGCACGCCGTGATATTTCACCGATTCCAAGATAGCCCGCAGGCGATGGATACCATCGAGTTTTTCCTGAAACCGCCTCCATCGCTCGTCGCTCACAAGTCCCAACTCCCGTCCTAATGGCGTCAAACGGCGATCGGCATTGTCATGACGCAATCGCAGTCGATACTCGGCTCGACTTGTGAACATCCGATAAGGTTCGTCAACACCGCGGGTCACGAGGTCGTCGATCATCACACCGATGTAGGCCTGATGTCGCGCTAGCACGACAGGGTCTTTGCCGAACAGCTTTCGCACGGCGTTGATACCGGCCATGAGCCCTTGTCCTGCCGCCTCCTCATAGCCTGTGGTCCCGTTAATTTGACCCGCCAAAAACAGGCCGGCGACTCGCTTTGTCTCAAGCGAGAGCTGCAATTGGTCGGGCGGCAGATAGTCGTATTCGATGGCGTAACCGTAACGCATGATCTCTGCCCGTTCCAACCCGCGTATTTCGCGGATCATGGCCTCTTGCACGTCGCGCGGCACACTCGTTGCTAATCCATTCACATAGACTTCGTGCGTCGATCGCCCTTCGGGTTCCAGGAAAAGTTGATGACGTGGCCGATCGGGAAAGCGGACAATTTTGATTTCCACGGAAGGACAATAGCGCGGGCCCACAGACTGAATTTGTCCCGTGAACATCGGGGCCCGATGAAGGTTCGCGCGAATGATCTCGTGGACCCGCTCGTTTGTGTATGTGATCCAACACGGTACCTGCTCGCACGTGACTTTCTCGGTCAGGAACGAGAAAGGCACGGGATTCTCGTCGCCCGGCTGCATTTCTAGGCGGCTGTAGTCAATAGTCCGTCCGTTGAGCCGGGGCGGTGTGCCCGTCTTAAACCGCAAAACGGTGAAGCCCAATTCTCGCAGTGATTGACTCAGTCCTAGAACGGCCTCCTCGCCGGCGCGACCGCCTTCCATCTTTTTTTCACCGTAATGAAGAAGGCCCCGCATGAACGTCCCCGTGCACAGAATCACGCATGGGGCACGATAGATTGCATCACTCCGCACCGCTACCCCGACGATTCGCAACCCACTCGCTGTCTTTTCCACCAATAACGATTCGACCGTCTCTTGACGTAAAGCCAGATTCGGTTGGGATTCGCAGATCTGCTTGACCTTCTGGTGATATGCGACCTTGTCTGCCTGTGCGCGAGGACCATGCATTGCCGGTCCCTTGCGGCGATTGAGTAGGCGGTACTGGATGGCGGTCGCATCGATGGCTTGCCCCATCGCCCCTCCCAGTGCGTCGATCTCGCGGACAATCTGGCCCTTGGCGACACCCCCGATAGCGGGATTGCAACTCATCTTCGCGATCGTGTCGAGATTACTCGTCAGGAGGGCGGTGTTAGCCCCCATCCGTGCAGCGGCCAATGCGGCCTCCACACCGGCGTGTCCCGCACCGACGACGATCACATCAAAATCGTAGACACTCGTCATGTGTTACGAGGATTGTCTCAGAGTTCTTAGGAAGGTGTCTTGCGGGCTGTAGTGATGGCGATGCAATCGTAACTGACGCGGCCCTGCTGAAAGACCATTTTACTCCTGCGAATAATGCGCCATCCTCCGTTTTGAAAAACACCCTCCGTCTCGATCTTTTCCACGACTCCATTTGCGGTCTCTAGGTATTTTGCCAGTCCGGCATGTTGTGTCAGAACAATGGGGCGAAAATCTGGCCCCACGACCAGCGTCACCGGTTCGATCACAAGGTTGGAGAGATCGGTGATCGGAGGAGGTTCGACTTTGGGACGTTGGAGGCGAATCATTCGCGCTCGGGCATCGGGGCCCACCGTCTCTTTGGCGGAACTGATCAAATCGAGCAATCGGTCTCGAACCTCGGTGAGTTCCTTGGCCGACGGTATTTCCCGCCATTTCGGATCGCTTTGAATGGCCTTGGCGAGGAGCGATATCTCCCGAAGATATTGGTTCCGCTGGTTCTCCGGCACAAGGTGCATGATGATGATGGACACGCGCTCCTTGTCGTCGGGGGAATAGGTAATCCCGTGGGCGCTCCACCCAACGACGCACAACAAGTCACCTTCAAAGGAGACCCGCGCGTGAGGACATGCCCAACCCTGCCCCAGGGAGGTGTATGAAGTGCGTTCGCGTTCCAGTACGAGACCCTCGATGTCAAGGCCGGCTGGCAAGGAGGGAATGGCCTCGAGGATTCTCGCCAGAATTCGCAGGGCTTCCTCTTTGTCGTCGTCTTCGGGAAGTTCGATCAGTCGTCCCTCTTGGAGGGCGTCAAGGAGACTGTCCATACTCACTTATCTCCATATCGCCGGAAAAACCAACATTTGACGAGGTGCGTCAATGTGCCATAAGCAAGAAGAAAACTGCCAATCCATAACCAATATGTTGCCGGAAGGGGCACCATCCCTAAGACATCGGCCAGTGGTGAATACGGTAGCCAAATACCAACGGCCATCACGGCCAGAGTTGTCAAGATCATCGGAGCGGAAGCGCAGCTCCCGATAAACGGAATCCGTTGCGTGCGGATAATATGGACGATTAACGTTTGGGTCAGCAGTGACTCAACAAACCAACCCGTTTGGAAAAGGCTCATCCAGTATTCTCTATCAGTTCCGCCTTGTAGATACGCGGAACACCCAAAAATGAACCACATTAGGGCAAACGTAAGATAATCAAAAACGGAACTGATCGGCCCAATGAACACCATGAAACGGCGGATGTTGTCAATATCCCATTTTAGGGGCCGAGAAACTTGCTCCGCATCAACGTTGTCCGAAGGAATGCCTGTCTGCGACACATCGTACAGAAGGTTATTCACAAGAATGTGGATGGGCTTCATAGGGAGGAAGGGCAGCAAGTAACTGGCCCCGAGAACGCTAAACATGTTGCCAAAATTGGAGCTTGCCCCCATGCGAATATACTTGACGATATTTGCAAAAATCCGCCTGCCTTCCATGACCCCCTCTTCCAAAACCAGGAGGTTTTTCTCGAGAAGGACAATATCGGCGGCCTCTTTCGCCACATCAACCGCGGAGTCCACCGAAATCCCCACATCGGCGGCCTTCATAGCGGCGGCATCATTAATCCCATCACCTAAGAAACCCACGACTTGCCCAGCTTCGCGCAACTTGCGGACAATCTGCTCCTTCTGGCTTGGGCTGAGTTTCACGAAGACATCGACCTCACGGACAACCCTGTCGAATTCCTCCTCGGTCAAATCGGCGAGCTCGTTGCCTGAAACAATCCGCCGGACCTCGAGGCCCACGTCGTGACACACTTTTTCGGTAACGAGGGCATTGTCACCCGTTAAAACCTTAACCGTGACACCCACTTCTTTTAGCAGTCGGATGGCCTCCAGCGCCGAGTCCTTCGGTGGATCATAGAAGGCAATATAGCCTAGCAAGATCAAATCGGATTCATCGGCTACAGAAAAAGTCGTCTTGTCCCGCGGGAACTCGCGGTAGGCAACTCCCAACACACGAAAGCCTTCCCGATTGAGTCGTTCGACCTCCTCAAACAAATCGTTTTGGATAACGGGAATCAGCGGATATATTTCGTCGCCAATCTGGTAGTACCGGCAGCACTCGTATATTTCTTCCACGGCGCCCTTGCAGATGAGGACGTGGTCCCCTTCGTAATCAACGACGACAGACATACGACGCCGCTGAAAATCAAAGGGAAGCTCATCGACAAGGCGACACTGGCTGCTTTCCACGTCGAGATTTGCCCGATCCAGTACCGCATGATCGATCAGACTTCGCAAACCGGTTTGAAAATAGCTATTCAAATAAGCATAGGTGAGCACGTCGTCACTAGGGCGCCCGGTGATATCCACATGACGTTCCAGGACAACACGGTCCTGGGTGAGGGTTCCAGTCTTGTCGGTGCAAAGGACATCCATGGCCCCAAAGTTTTGGATGGCCGGGAGATGCTTGACGATGACCTTTCGCTTGGCCATGCTCAAGGCCCCTTTGGCCAGGTTGACCGTGACGATCATGGGCAACATTTCAGGGGTGAGCCCCACGGCCACCGAAAGCCCAAAGAGCAAAGCCTCTACCCAATTGCCTTTGGTGAATCCCACAATCAGGAAAACCAGGGCCACCATCACTACCATGAACCGGATCATGAGCCAGGTAAACCCCCGAATACCTTGGTCGAAGCTGGTCTCGGGTCGCGTTTCAATGAGCCGTGCCGAGATCGAACCCAGCATCGTCCTGGTCCCGGTGTTTACCACGACGGCGCGGGCTGTGCCACTAATGACATTGCTTCCGAGGAAACAAGCATTCGGAAGATCCCAGGGACTGGTGGCCGCGCTACCGTTGAGAAAAACCGTCTTTTCGACGGGCATCGATTCTCCTGTAAGTACCGATTGGCTGACAAAAAAGTCCTTGGCCGAGAGCAAACGGACGTCGGCCGGGACCATGGCGCCGGCGTGGAGAAGAACGATATCGCCGGGAACGATCTCTGAGATCTTGACCTCAACTTCACGTCCGCCACGTAGGACAAGACTTCGGGGCTGGACACGCTTTCCTAGGGCCTCCACAGCGCGATTCGATCGGCGGTCGAGCAAATAAGAAAGCCCAATGCTGAGGAGAACCATCGCCGCGACGACAATGGCCGATTTCCATTCACCGATGAGCCCCGAAACACCCCCAATGACAAAAAGCTGAATGTTTAGCGGATTTCTGCACCGGTGTAGGATGTCCGCCCAAAATGAAAGCCTTTGGGCGTGGGGAAGTTCGTTGTGGCCGTATTCATCGAGGCGCGCCTCAACGTCTGCCTCATCGAGGCCGGACCATTTTGTGGCCAATCGGGCGAGCGCTTCGCCGGGGGTCAGGGTGCAAATCTCAATTAAAAGCTTCTCGTGAGGAGCTAATGCCTGAGCGACCCTGGTCTCCTCTTTGGACCGGGTCCGCAGCGCTTCAATCATGTTTCGTGGAAGCGACCGGAGCATGAATGTCTCCCCGAGCCCTCACCTTCTTCTTGCCAATTGGGCGGTCAATCGATCTTCTTTTGTCGAGGGTTCCTCACCTAATACGGGACCTGAGTGCGGGATGCTCCAAAAAGATTTCGCCGGGCCGGGTGGGAGGTCGCCAAATGTTCCGTGTCGTGGCCTAAGTCGGTTTTTGTGCCGGGAGAGGATCGTAAAGGCCGCAACGATAGGGCGAAAGAAAGACGCAATTGAAGTTGCGCGCACCTGAGAATCGAACCGACCCATGTTGCGCCTCCGGTGACTCCCCGAACCCACCCACGGCCGGAGGCGCCCTGTCGGTTCAGCGGACCATCAAGAACAGACAGACGCAAAGGCCCCCAACCGGGCGGGAATTCCAACGCTGATGGTCATCCACGTCGTTATCGGACATCTTTTAACTCTTGCCGTAGCAACAACCCGCGTCGTGACGAAAATCCTGAGCCACGCAAAACACCAACACGTTCTGAGCGCTGCGGCACCCCTTTCTTTTAAGTCTAAGACTGCACAAGGCTTCTTTCAAGGATCGAGATCGGGCGAAATCCGGTTAGCCACAGTGTCTTTCAAACAATCCAAACCGTGGTAATCTGAGTGGTGAGACGATTCTTCACCGGGTGTTCCTCCGCACGCCCCAGGTCGAGAATTCAGCCGCAGAGTGCCCTACCGATACCATGGTTGGGGAAAATGTGAAATCGCTGGTGATGGTAGTAAACGCCTCGTTGATTCGTTATAACATACAGACGGCATAGGGCACCTAATAGGAGGCGTTTTTATGACCACAGTGCTTGTTGTGGACGACTCTCCGATCGATTCCCAATTGGTTGGTTCGCTGCTCAAGAAGCGATTCGACTGGAAGATCGAATATGCTGAATCGGGGACAGAAGCGCTCGCGCGGATGAAACAAAATGTGCCCGATCTCGTTATCACGGATATCAGCATGCCCGAGATGGACGGTCTGGAACTGGTCCAGCATATTCGGAAAATGTTTCCCGAAGTCCCCGTCATTTTGACCACAGCCTATGGCACGGACATGTTGGCAATCGAAGCCCTGGAACGTGGTGCAGCCAGTTACGTTCCGAAATCCCAATTGGCCGCGCGGCTTGCCGAAACGGCCGACTCCGTTCTCCGGATTGCAGAGCAGAATCGAGAGCGGGAGCGTCTTTTCCGTTGTTTGGAATACATTGAGTTCGAGTACGTTTTGGACAATGAAGCAGAGCTAATCCAGCCCCTCGTGTCGGTGGTTCAACAGACCCTGGCTGGGATGGAATTTGCCGATTTTGCCGGTCGCCTTCAATTGGGGATTGCCCTCAAGGAAGCGCTGCTGAACGCGTTGTTTCACGGCAACCTGGAAATCAGCAAGAGTGAGATTGAGGCCGTCTCGGATCACCTGCTGGAAGACAGCGAACTGAGTTTGGTAGCACAGCGGCGCCAGGATCCTCGGTATCGTGACCGCAAGATCTATGTCCTGGTTCGCATCACAAAAGAGGAGGCACGGTTTGTCGTCCGGGACGATGGGCCCGGCTTCGATGTGCACAGCGTTGTCCGCAAAAAAGATGAATCCCCCGAGCTGGAGGCACAACGCGGCCTGTCGTTAATTCAAACGTTCATGGATGAAGTCAATTTCAATGAAAAGGGGAACGAAATTACTCTGATCAAACGGCGCGAGAAGCTGTCCAAGGCCTAATCATTTCCGAGTCGTGTTTCCACATTACAGGTCAAATGTGACGGGGCCAGGGGATGGCCTAATGTTCCCGCACTTGCGGGTGCTACTTGTCGATCATCACGATAGCTTTGTGTACAACTTGGGGCGATATTTTGAGTTACTCGGCTGCCGAGTTGCGATTGTGCGACCCACGGAAGTACCCGAATCATCGAACATTTTGCGACTCTTTGACCTTGTCGTCCTCTCGCCGGGTCCCTGTGGTCCTCAGAACGTGGTGACCTCCGTGGAGCTTGTTCACAATCTCGCAGATCAAATGCCGATTCTCGGTGTTTGCTTGGGACATCAAATCATTGCCGAGGCCTTCGGCGGGAGGATTATCCGAGCCGCAGAACCCGTGCATGGCAGGGCGACACCCGTTTGGCACGACGGACAACACGAATTTGCGGGAATTCCAAACCCTTTTCCGGCGGGACGTTATCACTCGTTGATCGCCGATCGAGATTCGATCAGCGAGGAAGTGGAAATCTCGGCATGGACAGACGATGGCATACCCATGGCCATACGTCACAGCCGCTACCCGGTGGTGGGTTGGCAATTTCACCCGGAGTCGGTTCTGACTCCGTTGGGACTTGATCTTTTACGAAACCTGTTACTTTCGTGGAATCAATCGCTCAGATTTGCGCGGTGACACTTAAAAAGGGTGTCCCTTGGAGACGAATGTCTCACCTGCTCATTGAAGCAAACCGTAATCGGCGAGGACCTTGCGCAGCCGGTTCTCCTGGTCAGAAGAAAGCGGTGTCAACGGCAGACGTAATTCTCCACTGTCTCGCCCTAGCAGTCGCATGGCTGCTTTGATAGGGATGGGATTTGTGGACAACCCCAGCATGTCACGAGCCAAGGGGAACAGCTTTTTGTGCCAACGGATGGCTTCTGGGATGTTGCCTTCCTCAAAGGCCCGAATCATCGCAATCATATCCTGCGGCACGATATTCCCGATCACCGAAATAACGCCGCGTCCACCCACGGAGAGGATCGGCAGGGTCAGGCTGTCATCGCCACTGAGGACCGTCAAGTCCGTCTGGGTCGTCAATTGTGAGACCTGATCCAAAGAGCCGCTTGCCTCTTTGACCATGGCGATATTGGGAAACTCGGCCAAGCGGAAGAAGGTCTCCGGTTCGATGTTTCGTCCAGTTCGACCGGGAATGTTGTAAATACAAATGGGAATGTCAACCGCCTGGGCAAGCGATTTAAAGTGCTGATACAGGCCCTCTTGCGGAGGTCGGTTGTAGTAGGGAGACACCACCAGAACGGCGTCGGCCCCCACCTGAGCGGCGAAGCGCGTGAGTTCGAGGGCTTCTTCGGTACTATTGGAGCCTGTCCCCGGCATGACCTTGACCCGGCCATTTGCCGCCTTGATCACAGCCGAGATAACCTCGCGATGCTCAGGATGTGACAGCGTGGGTGACTCACCAGTCGTGCCCACCGGGCAAAGACACGTCACACCGGCCTGAATCTGAAACTCGACCTGCTCCTCAAGTCTAGCGTAGTCAACTTGTCCATCGCGAAACGGCGTAATCAAGGCAACGGACAGCCCAGCGAATTGTTCAGCTCGTGTGGTCATAGATTTCTCGTGACTGTTCTGGAAAGGGAATGCGATGGTTACGTCGTAACAAGCCTACGAAACGGTCAACAGAAGTGTTCGGGATGGGATGCTGCCCAAACCATTAGGTCCTTCATTTCGCGAACGGCTTGAACCATTCCGACGAGCACCGCCCTTGCCACGATGCTGTGCCCAATGTTTAACTCTTCCATTCCTGGAATAGCCGCCACTGGTTGAACATTGCGGTAGGTCAAACCATGGCCCGCATGCAACTTCAGCCCCCGCTGAAGGACCTCATGGGAAGCCTTCCGCAATTGCTGCAACTCCTGTTGCTGGACCTTTCCCGAAGCATTGGCGTACTGCCCTGTGTGCAGCTCGACGGCCACAGCCCCGGTCTTAGTGGCCGCGTCGATTTGGGCCAAGTCCGGATCAATAAACAGGCTCACACTGATCCCCGCATCTTGTAGTCTCTTCACGAAGTCCGTGACCCGGGCCAATTGACCAGCAACGTCAAGCCCACCCTCCGTCGTGATCTCCTCGCGCCGCTCCGGAACCAAAGTTGCCTGATCTGGTTTGACAGCCAAGGCGATTGCCACGATTTCTTCCGAACAGGCCATTTCCAGGTTCAACTTGACCGCCGTTGTTTCCCGCAGAAGTCGCAGGTCACGGTCCTGAATGTGTCGGCGGTCTTCCCGCAGATGAATGGTGATACCATCGGCCCCGCCGAGCTCTGCCAGGGCCGCCGCCCATACGGGGTCTGGCTCGTAGGTCCGTCTGGCCTGTCTCAACGTGGCAATATGATCGACATTAACACCCAGGTGGATCATTACCAACAGCACCAATAATACTTAGCAAAAGCGAACTTCATAATCGCAGGCAAAGGAAAGACTTCCTTCCCGCAAGATCCAATCAGCGCGATTATATCGGCAACAGGTTCGGTCGCAAAGAAACCCTTCAGGACAAAACAAACTGTCGCAAGCCGTACCCTCGTTGAAAGTCACATTGGTTTGCGGTTGTGAGACCGTGGTAGCCTCGCGATGAAGATCGGATTGTGACCAAGGCCAAGGAAGCAAATTCAAGGACTCGACTCAGAAAGAAGATGCCGTCCCTGCTTTCACACTCCGCCGTTGTTTGTTCCCCGGTATAGTTTTCGATTGAGCGCCGGAAAGAAGGCAGTCCAAGTGTTATCGAAGGGCGGATCACCCTGGATTCTCTCCACGCAGGCCGCCATCCGAGAATCAAGATAGTCGAGACAATGAAGGGCCATTGCCTCCAAGGTCATGGGCAGTCGAACACTTCCGAACTCGTATTCCCCATGATGACTTACAAGCATATGCTTCAGCCGGAGCAAAAGTTCCTCTGGAAAGGTCTCTCCCAAGAGCTTTTCCACCTTGTCCACGGCCTCGGCGAGCAGTTCCAGACCAATGGTAATATGGCCCAAAAGTTGTCCGGAATCTGTATAGGTCAGTTCCGAGCCTCCCGCGAATTCGTTTATCTTCCCGATGTCGTGGAGAAATACCCCGGCCAACAGCAAGTCCTTGTCGAGCAACGGGTAGAGAGGTGCGATACTCGCAGCCATTTCCAGCATATTGGCGATATGGATCGCTAGACCACCGCGGTAAGCATGGTGAAAGCTTACGGCGGCCGGGCTTTCAGCCAGCTTGGCCATGAACTCCTCGTCGAGCAAAAACGAATCGATCAGGGCGCGCAAATGAGGATTGTTAATTCCTCGCAGCCGTTCTGCCAATTGATTCATTGCTCGATCGATTTCCAACGTGTTAACCAAGGAGAAGTCAGACGGATCGACTTCCGCCGCGGGCACACGTTGCAGGCGCGATACGATCAACTGGATCGCACCTTGAAAGATTTGGGTGGTCCCCTCAACCCGGACGTAGTCCCCCGCATCGAACCGGTTCAAAATGGTTTCATCGACATTCCACATGCGGGCATCGAGGGACCCCGTTCGGTCCGCCAGTCGCATCTGTAAGTAGAGGATTCCGTTCCGGTTCGGACGCAATTGACGGCTTGTGACTTGAAACACCTCGTTGACCGTTTCCTCCGGCCGCAACTGATTAACATACTTCCTTGTCATGGATGACCTTTCACTAAAGTGATGATGATAGCCTATTCTCGTAGCAACAGTGACTGCCCTCACTGCAGAGTGATAAGCCGCAAATCAAAAATTCCGCCTGCGGTAGCCCCAGGATGAGCCTGGAAACGAACTGTCACTTGCTTGCCGTTCTGGAGGACATTGTCAGGAAGAGGATAAGTCTCCCTGTAAAAGTGGCCCGGGCGATTGTTGGCCAATCGCTGCGTTGCAATAGTTTGCCCATTAACCAGGATATCAAAGACGCGATTACCAGAGTCACTTCCCCAATATTCGACGAGTAAGGCCAGTCGTGGCTTATCCGCGAGCTGCAAATCGTAAGCAAACCACCCACCGTTGGTTGCATGACGCCAGGCCCGTCCTTGAAACGTCCCGTGGCTGGTGTTTTCGCCCTGGAGATTATGCTGCTTCTCGCTCTCAGGATTGCCAATAATGACATGGTCGATAGTCTTTTTTTCCAATTCACGCCACTTGACCAGTTCCTCTTGATAATTGGCAATCATTTCCTTCCAAGCCTGGTGTGATACCCGATCCCAATAGACAACGTACCGTCGTCCTTCATGGATGGCAAAAAACGGCTCCAGCCTAACGGGGACCGCCTGATCTTCCGCGAGGGAGCGAAACAGCCCATCCGGGCTTTGCCAGACACACGGCTTGCCTTCGACCGGTTTAAACCGGCCGAGATCGATCGTTTCGCTGACGATCACGGGGATTTCGGGATTATAGCTACCCATTGGGGGGAGTTTTCTTACCTGTTGCTGGGACATTTTCGGCAATTCCGCCGCCAGCACGACTGGCCCAAAAAGAAAGGCCAAACGATGAGGATTATCACGAAAGGCCTCCGTTCGCAACGTCATGGGTAGGTCAACAACGATACGATCGCCAGCCTTCCAAGTGCGGCGAAGGGGGACGAAGCCCTCTTGCGTAGGGCTTTCGGTGACGACCTCGCCATTTACGCTGATCTGAAATCCGTCCGTCGTCCAAAAAGGTCGGCGAATGTAAATAGTCACATCTGACGATGGCGGGTTGGTGATAACCAAGGTGGACCGCGGTTCATAGGGAAAATTGGTCTCTTGCCGCAGTTTCAGCCCCGTTTGTGACCACTGTAGTTCGGAGGGGATGAACAGGTTTACAAATAGAGCGCCCTTGCCGTCGTGAAAGTAGATGCTATCCCCGTACTTTGCGTGATTTTCGACACCTGTTCCCGTGCAACACCAGAAAGAATCGAGCGGAGTCGAGTAAACCTTATGGGAGCCGGAACGAAGGGGCACGTAATAACACATCATTCCCGTCGCCGGATCTTGGGAGGCGAGAATGTGATTGTATAATGCCCGTTCGTAATAGTCGGCATATTGGGCAAGGGGCTTCCAACAGAAAAGATGTCGCGTCAGCTTCAGCATGTTATAGGTGTTGCATGTCTCGGTTGTGTTAGGACCGAGTGCTTCTGAAAGGCGTTCTTTTGGCGAAAAGTGCTCGTTGTCGCTGTGGCCGCCGATGACATAGGACCGTTCGTTGACGACAAACTTCCAAAAATTGACGGCGGCATCGTGATACCATTGTTTTCCGGTCACCTCGAACAGTCGCGCGGCGCCGATGAACTTGGGAATTTGAGTGTTGGCATGAAGGCCGGTCAAAACATCCGTGCCCCTGGAGAGAGGCTCCATCACGGCTAGGTGGTTGAACCGCTCGGCAATCTGCAGATACTTCGCTTCGCCGGTCAAGGCATAGAGGTTGGCGAGGGCCTCGTTCATGCCCCCGTGTTCCACGCCGAGCATCCGTTGCATTTGCTGGTCTGAGAGACGTTGATTGCGGGCGATGACCCAATCACCTAACTTCTTGGCCACTTCCAGGGCTTGGTCGTTTTCGCAGTAAACATAGGCATCGAGGAGACCAGCCAGGATCTTGTGAAGTGTGTAATACGGTGCCCAGACCCGCCCGGTGGTTTCTACACGGTCAAAAAATTCCTCAGGAAAGGCACTGAGGTAACCCCCGCCGAGCCGCTCTTGGCATTTCGCTAATTCCGCCACCATGTAGGCGACTCGTTCCCGGAGGGATTGATCGCCCGTGCTTGCAAACATCAAAGAACATGCCGACAGATAGTGCCCCACAAAATGTCCGCGGAGCTCGCACTTAGGATCCTCCCAGCCGCCGAGGGGTTGGACATTACTGGGTAATCCCGCGTTGGAGCGAAAGACATGGAGCAAACGATCGGGATCGAGGCTGAGCAGATACCGCTTGTCCATTTCCATCGCATGTCGAAAAGGACCTGCCGTAACACGTACGTCGCGAAGGTCAAACGCATACACGCTGGGGGTAACGGAAAGCTGGATCCGCAGGGCAGGTGGTTGATGCGTGAGCGGTTCCGATGCCGTCGTGCCGCGCAGCGGCGCACTCGTCCACAAAAACCAGGTTGTCAGCATAACGGTGGCGGTTGCGACTCTCATACAGTTGCCCTTTCTAAAACCAGCCTCAACCGAGCGTAGGTGTATTACATGGACAATCCATTACTATACCCTATCGGACCCGCAGCGGCCCGGTCAATGATCGCCACCGCCAAGAAACAGAGAAACCCCACCGGTCAAGGGTGGGGTTTCACGAACATCAATCAGGCGGGAATGATGTCTGCTGCTCAGTGGCCTTTAATGGCTCGGAAGAGTCCTGAGAACGGTCCCTTCGATGCGCCATCGTCGAAATCAAGATACCACCAGCCGTCGTGCCACTCCAAGGTCACCTTCCGCCATCCCAACGGAACTTGGGGATAGGGATAGAAGGGGCCAATATAGGGCCAAGCTGTTGCCGAGTACTGCTTGGGATAAGTGACGGCTGCGTAGTTAGGATAGGCAGCATAGCTGGGCCAAGCGTAGTTAGGCATATTCGGTTGATCGAACCGAGCCGGGGCAGCGGCTCCAGGAGCGCCAACCGACATTGGGAGAGGACGGCCCAAAGGTTGGGCTGCAGGTGCCGGTGCGGCTTCGCGGGAGACCTCTTCCTGTGTCATAGCGATGGGCAGGGGCCGGATCGGACGCGGAGCGGCTTCTGGAGCTACCATCGCGGATGTTTGCGTTGCCATGGGCATATCCGCCTGCGGCAACTCGGGGATAGCGAGTGTCGGGCCCTCCATAGCGGATATGGCCGCTGTAGGACGAACCGGCTCAGGGGCAAAAACCGACGGTACAGGATCGGCTAGCTGAACAGGTCGTTGGGCAACCTCACCCGCCGCCGGTTGTGCGGTCGCCGAGGGAGCACTGGAGGATGCTATTGTACGTTCCGGGGCAATGGCTCCTGCGGCAGTTTGCAGATTCGGCGAATCAGTGGCACCGGCGGGAACTACCGCGAGCTCGTTGACGACTTGTTTGACCCCAGGGACCCGGGAGACCACCTTTTCGGCGGCCAGCTTCTGTTGCTCATCGGTCACACTACCCCGAAGCCACGCAATCCCATCCTGGTACCGGACTCCAATCTTGTAGCCGCGCAATTGGCCACTGTTTTTCAATGCGCTGGCGATCTCTTGTGCCACTTCCTGGTTGCCTGCCCAGGCCCATGACGGGCAAATGACAACGGCAACCGCCACAATCCAACTCAATGAAAACCCTCGCATGCCTGTCCTCCTGTTCGGAATCCACGTCCCGACGGTCGGCGCCTTGTTCTGGAAGGCAGACTTCCTTTCCCGCCTGGATCAGTTACCTGAGAAACCTAACCTCATCTTCACCGGACGTCATAGACAAAACGTTGCTTACAACCGCAAGATGGTCACAGCAATTAGTGAAAAGCCGCAAGCCATCCTGCCTATATACGATTCGACAATCTTAAATACCGAACGGTATGTTTTTTCGGTGTTTGGCAAAGTTGTCGAACTCTTCCCACATTCCGTATCTTCCAATTTTCCGGCTTCGGTCATTTTTGTAAAATGCTCCAAGAAACCCGGCCTCAATCGTCGTATGATTAGCATCGGTACCGAAGGGCTGCTTGCTCCAGTCGCATTTATCTGAGCTGGGAGATTTGAACAACTGTCAATTTGACATATCCACCACAACATATTCACCGGCCGGCGGTTATAACAGGGCATCAAATGGGCGACATGAGAGGGGGACTAAGCAAGAAGAGAGCATTTCGGCCCGGTGGATTTACTCTTACGGTTGAGAAGACTCAAGGAGTGTGGGCAACTGGGTTAAGGAACTTGGTCAGACGGACTTCCTATCGGTGGGCTGGGTAAAGTCGGCCATACTGAGGAGGATCATTGCGGAAACGGTGACGAGGCAGGAACCCCACACATGATGGGATTGGCCACACGCTGACAGAGCTATTCCAGCCAATAACGCTAGGATGCCATGGAAACCGGTACTCGCCCAGTCCCGCGTACCGGGAAAGCGAGTTGCGATGGCCATCGCGCAGCCCAAAAACTGGACACTTACAAGTAATATAGCGGCCACAAGGTGGATCACACCGTCCCTCATCGCTTTAAGCTGCCGAACACCCTTGACTTGCCACGGCTTGGACGAACGAGAGAAGGATAGCTTAAACCTTTTCGCCGATAAAGCCTGATTTTCGCGATTTGCTGGCAAAGGCTTATTCACTTTGAATCTGAACTTTCCCAAATTGCCCAGGCTGACTTTTCGCCTCACGTGATGTGTTAGGTACTTCATGCTATGGTTACGGGGGACCATGAGGCCGCTTTCCCATTCCGCGGGTGCGCGCTATTTTTGATCCGTTAGCGGACCACATCTAATACTCGAAAGAACCGCGAGGAAAGAGGTGTGGGGAAAATAGGCGAGGTGCGCCATGTTGGAACTGGTTGATCTCAACCAACGGATTTCTGGCGAGGAGTACGAAAAGATATTCCCAGACCTGGAAGCGCAGCTCGCGGCGTGTCAGCGGATGGCCCGGCAGTCGGGGATACCCATCGCGATTGTCTTTGAGGGCTGGGACGCGGCTGGAAAGGGAATGATGATTAACCGGCTCGCCCAGGTCTTGGACCCCCGCGGATTTCGCGTTTATTTGACGGGGGATCCGAGCGCCGAGGAACAACGCCGTCCGTGGATGTGGCGGTTCTGGAAGGAGCTGCCAGGGGCGGGGGAAATCGTCATGTTCGACCACTCTTGGTACCGCCGTATCTTCGATGACGCGGCTCAGGGGCGGCTTTCGAGGAAGGAATACCAGCAGGCGGTTCATGATATTCTCGAATTTGAAAAACAACTGGCCGACAGTGGGTTGCTCTTGATAAAGTTTTGGCTTCACATCAGCGCCAAGGAACAACGGCGGCGTCTAAAGCGGCTGGAGCAGTCGCCTGCTACACGGTGGAAAGTGACCAAATCACAGTGGGAGCAGAACCGCAAATACAAGAAGTGGCAAAAATTGGTCGAGACGGCTCTCCAGCGGACGAGCTCCTCTCAAAACCCATGGACGGTGGTCGAGGCCAATCAGGGGAAGTTTGCCAGAGTCAAAGTCTTTCGCACTATCATATCTGCAATCAAAGAGGCGTGTGCCCGGCGAGAGCGAGAGCCGGCGCCTTCGTTGACACCTATGCCGGAACCAGACGAAAGCCAGTTTTACCGGCCCACGATTTTGGATCGTGTCGATTTGACTAAGTCGATTGGCCGAGAGGAGTACGAACGGGAACTCGAGGTTCTTCATAAAAAACTCTATGAGCTGGAACACCGTTGCTACTTGGCGAAGATACCGGTTGTGATCGTTTATGAGGGTTGGGACGCTGCGGGAAAGGGTGGCACAATCAAGCGACTGACCCGGGCGCTGGACCCGAGGGGGTATGAAGTTGTCCCTGTTGGACCTCCCACGACCGAAGAAAAAGCCCATCATTATCTATGGCGGTTTTGGCGACGCATTCCCAAGACGGGACATATCACGATCTTTGACCGCTCCTGGTACGGACGGGTGTTGGTAGAACGCGTTGAGGGCTACTGCTCGCAGGAGGAATGGGAACGAGCTTACCGGGAAATTAATGAATTTGAACGCCAGTTGGCCGACTTTGGCACGGTAATCATCAAGTTCTGGCTTCATATCGATTCTGATGAACAACTTCGGCGGTTTGAAAGGCGACAATCCGATCCCCAGAAACAGTGGAAGATTACCGAAGGGGATTGGCGCAATCGGGCTAAACGGAAACATTATGAGCTGGCCGTGATCGACATGCTTCAACGAACGAGCACCCTGTACGCACCGTGGACGATTCTCGAAGCGAACTGCAAACTCTTCGCCAGGATCAAATCGCTTCGTGTCGTGGTTGAACGTCTGGAAGCTGCCACACGTTGATTCAAGGGAGGCAATCATTGGGGCGGGGCCCGCGGCGCCACGGCCTTCGCCGGTGGTTTTTTGGGGAGCAGGGGATATTCACGGTTCAAGGCAAATAGACGATACTGTTGTGTCGGTCGCTTAATGGGGCAACCCACCGTTTACCCGCATGCGTCTGAAGATCGCACAGAACAAAATTAGTCAGAATGCATTAGATAATCTCCCTGCAGTTTACCCCCCAACACTGAAGAAAGGCGTTAGCACCAAGAAAGGCTGTTACCGTGCTCGAAATTGTCGCTAGTCTGTTGCTTGTCCTTGGAGTGGCCGAATCAAAGGTCAACGAACCAAACCCATGTGATGTCACAAAGAAAAACCCAAGGGTGGTTCAAGTCTTTCCCATTGGCTTGGCCTGGTCCAGCCATCCTGTCAGCTTTTGTTTGTACACGTCTCCGCCCTATCAATATGTGGGATATTACGATGCGGAACGCCGCCTGGTCATCGCTGCACGTGAGTTATCCAGCAATCGCTGGGAGATTCAACGGTTGCCAACGTCGGTCGGCTGGGATAGTCACAACAGTATTGTCATTGCGGTGGATCGAGATGGCTATGTCCACGTGGCAGGCAATATGCATGTTACTCCTTTAATCTATTTCCGCACGGAGCAACCGCATGCCATTAGTACATTCCAGCGATTTCCGATGGTTGGGCAGGATGAGCAAAGAGTTACATATCCGCGGTTTCTTTTCACAGCTAATGGTGATTTGCTGTTCTTTTACCGTGACGGGGCCAGCGGCAAGGGACGACAGTTTATCAATCGTTACGATGTTGCCACTAAGTCCTGGAGCCGTTTGTTGCAGACACCTTTGCTTGATGGGGGTGAAGAAATGAGCGCCTATCCCTCGGGACCCGATTTGGGGCCTGATGGCAGATGGCACATGTGCTGGGTTTGGCGAGATACCCCGGATTGCGCAACCAACCACGATATTAGCTACGCGAGAAGTTCCGATCTCCTTCACTGGGAGACCATTGACGGTAAACCTATTGAGCTTCCTATCACACCGCGGACGCCTGGCGTCGTTGTCGATCCTGTTCCTGTCAAGAAGGGGCTTATCAACGTGGCTCATTATGTCGGTTTCGATACCCAGCATCGCCCTATCGTCACGTATCACAAGTATGACGAGCAAGGTTACAGCCAAATCTATAATTCCCGATGGGAGAATGGCCGGTGGGTCATTCGCCAAGCGACTCGATGGGAGTATCGTTGGGAGTTTTCGGGAGGGGGAACCATTCAGGTCGAGATATCGTCCAGCCGCATTCACTTACTGCCCGATGGCCGCCTTGCCCAGAGGTTTTCGCACGCCCGTTATGGTTCCGGTATCTGGATCTTCGACCCAGCCAGTCTGTCGGTCGTGGCAACCTGCCCGGCCCCTCGGGAAATTCCCTCAGAATTGGCCGAATTGGAATCGGATTTTCCAGGGATGGAGGTGCGATTTGCTCGCGATGCCGGGAAGCCGCCTGCAGGCGAGGAATACGTTCTCCGCTGGGAAACGTTGGCCGCCAACCGCGATCGACCTCGGGCCGGCCCACTTCCACCACCCACCACATTGCGGCTCTATCGCTTGCAACGAGACCCGTGATGAAATGTTGATGCCTAATTCAAACCCACAGGTCTGAGGTCGCCGATCGCTCCCAGCTTGTCGCTACAAGAGGAAGGCTGCGATGAAACGTGAACACATCTCCCGTGTCGTGGGCGCATTATGTCCCGGTGCGCTTAACCGGGGCGTGAGACGGAATCGACCGGAAATTCTCCCTCGACAGGGGGATGACTGCGGACTCGTGTTCTATTCCCGACATGGAACGCACGATGTAGGCAGGATGCCGATTTGTTCGAGCACGCTCCAGGAGCTCGGCTACTAGCCCAAGTCCCAGGGTGGTAATGGCGCCCGTCGTGATGGCCCAAGTGGCCAGCACAATGGCGAGAATCGTCAAGGAACGGCTTTCTAACGTCAGTAGTGAAAGAAGGAGGGCCGTTGCCACCAGCATGGCATTGATCACACCCAAAGTGACAAGGAATCGCATCGGCCTTGACCGGAATCGCGTCAAGAAAAGCACCACAGGAATATCGCATAAAACGCGGAATAACCGGCTTAAGCCGTATTTGCTTTTCCCCGACTGTCTTGGGCGATGATTGACCACCACAACGGTGCTTTTAGCACCCAAACTGTGGGCAAAAATGGGTAGGTAGCGATGTGCGTCACCCAAAAGTTCTAAACAGTCGGCGACCCATCGTCGCATGGCGCGGATAGCACAACCCAGATCCGGAATCTCCACGCCGGTTATCTTGCGGATGAGCCAGTTGGCCATTAACGAAGGCACACGACGGGTAAGCCAGTGGTCGTGGCGGTGCTTCCGCCAGCCGTGGACAATGTCATAGCCTTTTTGCAGCGTTTCAATGAGATGGGGAATATCGTGAGGATCATTTTGCAAATCGCCATCCATGGTCACGACAATCTCACCATGCGTGTGGTCAAGGCCGGCTTGGATGGCTGCGGATTGTCCAAATTTCCTCGTGAGGTGAATCACCCGGGTGTTGGGAAATGTATGACTGATTTGATCGAGCAGGAGGCTAGTCCCGTCTGTGGAGCCGTCGTCAACGAAGCAGATTTCCCAGGGCATGGACAGGCTTTCGAGGATGGGAACGAGCTCTTTCTGCAACGCCGCCACGTTCCCGACCTCGTTGTGAACGGGAATCACTACGGAAATTGTCGTCGTCGCTGGAGGAAAATTGCTGCTTTCTGGGCTTCCATCCATGATCAAAACCCATCTTCCCGGTATTTTGCCCGGATGCCAAAAGACGTCCATGAGAAGCAGAAGTATATTGACACCGTAGAGTGACTTTCAAGTTCAAATTAGCCGTGACACCAACCTGGAAAACCGCGCAACATAGGCAAAAAACAAGCGGCTGTCGGTGGTAAGACCGGCAACCGCTAAAACCGTTTCGTCGCGCCTGTCTCAGTGGAGAACTGTTACCGAGTTCGTGAAGGTGAAGGACTTAACCTCCCTAATTAAGTTCTTTCGAACAATCAGATGTCGGTCCAGAATCCGGTAGCAATCAGCCAGTCCACGATGCCCTCAATGTGCTTTGTGTTAGGCGGGTTGTTACCCCGGACCTTGACCTTCTCCATCTGAGTCAGATAGACGTAGTACGGGAGGTCCGGATTCTGGAGCAGGGCCTCGACGCTGGTTGCATACAGGTGGTCCGCACCAGCGGAATCATACACCACACCCGTGTCATAGCCACCACCGCCATAGACTTCAATGCGTTCGAAGAATTTCGCCCTGTTGTAGAATCCGGAACCCTTCAAACGGGCAAATGTCGGATCCACGGTCAGGCTGTCGTCGCCTGGCGATCCGTACATCTTGACGGTGTCAAAACCGTTCACCGAGTAAGCGTGGACGTAGTCGAATCCTTTCGCCCTGGCTAGGTAATTCGGTCCGGTGATGCGGGTGTAATCCGGTCTCATGACGACCGTGTCATTGCCCACCGAGTCATAAAGCTGTGCGGTATCCCTACCTGTTGAGGCGTAAGCGTGGACGGTCGGGACGTTCCGCACAACAACCGTATAGCCAGGTCCCGTCAAACTGCTCTCGCCGGGTCGTGCGATGAACCAATCATCACCGGCCGAATCGCGCAACTGGGCAATATCGTCCCCGCCATTGCCAAGGATTGTCACGGAGTCGAACTGATCGACGGTAATCTGGAAAGCTGTTGCCGTGAGTTTGGCAGATGACGGTGTCGTCTCGATGGTATCGTTGCCCGTGGTCCCGGTGACAGTTCCCACGTCGTTCCCCGCTCCGTCAGAAATCACGTGGACGTTCTTGAAGAATTTGGCCCGGGCGATGTAACCGGTGGCCGACAAGCGGGCCTCCGTTTCGCTTGCCGTCAACACGTCGTTGCCCGGTGTGCCGTGCAGCACCGCCTTGTCGTTACCCGTGCTGGCGTATCCGTGCACATAATCCACATCGAGGACGTCGATGCTATAACCAGGACCTGTCATGACGGCGTGGTTGGGTTGAATCACCAATTGGTCATCAGCCGGGCTATCGTAAATCTGCGCCGAGTCGGTGCCGCCGTTGCCCACGACCTGGATGCTTTCGACGTTAGTTGCGGATGCCGTGAAGCCCGTCCGCGTCATGCTGACAGTGGTCGGAGTGATCACGAAGGACTCATTGGCGGTCGTACCGCGGAAGACAACAGAATCAGAACCGCCTTGGCCGTCAATCGTGATTTCATCCACATCAGCCACAGCGTAGGTATAGAGGGTTCCGTTTACCAATAGGCTGTGGGACCCGCTTGAGGTGCTCAACTCGAACTGGTCGTTACCAGCACCGCCGTTTACGATGACCCTGCGTCCCTGTTTGACAACCTGGACGAGCGACTCCGTAATATCCACGGCGTAATCCTCGACCTCACCATCCGGGGCGAAGCCGGTCGGTGCGTCGACGCCTGTGCTGCTTAGCCGGAAACGTGCATAGGTCCTGCCGAGCACCGCTTCCGCAGGCACGCGGAACGTCAGGGCGTTGGACCCGGCGACAAGATCGCGTCCAGCGAAAATCCGTTCGCCAGCATCATCCCAATCACCATCGCCGTTGAAATCGATCCAGGCGTCCAGTTTGCCGGCGGCAGAAGCTATCACCGTGATGACGGCATCGATGCCCGGTGTCAACGCCGTATTGAAAGTGACGCCATCTTCGTCGTCGGAGATGTATGTATCGTCTCCGTTGGCCAGCGCAGTCGGACGCCCATCCGACTCGGCGTCGATAAGATATCCTAGCCGCAGACCACGTGTGGTCAGGTGGCGGGCACCGTTATCCGCGAGAAGCGTTGGATAGGGTGCGGGGGCATCACCGTAGTCCAAACTGCCGTCGTCGTTGAGAATCCAAATTTGCGCCACAGGATCATTGATGACAGCGAGTTGCGGGTTACTGATGTTCAGGAAGAAGTATTCATCAGGCTCGATCCGCGTATCACCGACAATCTCCAACTCGATAGTGGCAGTCGCAACGGCTGGTTTCTGGCGTGCCACCATGATTTCGTAGTTGCCCGAGCGATAGCTTCTCCACACCACCAAGTCACTCGTTATGGCGGGATACCAGTCGTACCCAGGATCGGATGACAGGTTTCGTGGAATCGCGTTCGAGTCCAGATCGGCGTAAAAGACTTCCCAGTTGCCATTCACGAAGGCATGCCACACCAAGCGGTTACCGTAGACCTGCGGCAACTGATCGTGCTGACTATTGTTCGTGATGGCCTTCACAGCCGTTGGCCCGATGTTGAGATTGACGTAGTAAATCTCGAGATCGGTGCCATCGTTATGTTCGAACACAACGTTGTTGCCGGAAATGGCCGGGAGCGTGTCATCCGTGCTGTTGTTCGTCAGGAGCGTTGTCACACCGGATGGAATGTCGTAAAGGACAATTTCCCAATCCGTGCCGTCGTGCTGTTGCCATACCACGCGCGATCCATCGATCTGCGGGTAGCGATCATCGAGTGTATTGTTGGTAACTCGCCGAGTCGATCCACCGGAGTAGAGATAGATTTCATTGTCGAAGCCGTCGTACGCATACCAGACAACGTTCCGGCCAGAGACCTTCGGCAGGTAGTTATTGAAGCTGTTGTTCGAAATGTTAACAGCAGCACCCCCGGCAGCAATGTCATACAGGAACACTTGCTGTCGTCCACTCACCGTTGCAGTCCAGACGACGTAGTCGCTCGAGAGAACTGGATCGAGATCATCGTAGTCGTTGTCGGTCAACTGGCTGGTTGTTCCAGTCACCATGTCATATAGATAAATCTCGTAATCCTGGCCATCGTGACCGGACCAGGCGACATACTGACCAAACACAACGGGGAAGCGATCGTCACGGGTGTTATTGGTAAGCCGCCGAGTTTGTGAACCGTCGAAGAGGAAGATTTCCCAATCCTGACCGTCGAAGCTTTCCCAAACGACGCGATCGCCCCAGACACTGAAATCGTAGTCGTTCGTGGTGTTCTTGGTCAGAAATTGGACATCCCAGGTTGGCCGAGGCACACCCTGCGGCGTGAAGACAAAGGTCCCTGAAGCCGGGATGTAATCGTTGTCGGCAACCAAGGCCGTGCCGTCCGCGGTTTGATAATCGAAACTAATTGGCGCGCCGAACGAATCGGCAATTTCCACGGTTACCACAACCTTGGTCCGTCCACTGTTGCCCTCGGCGATTGCCACGTCGCGCAAACTGAGGGTGGCCAGCCGGTAGTTACCAAAGGTGACATCCGTGAGGTTTTCGCCAGTGCCGAGTGTGACGGCGTAAGAACCATCGGCCTGGCTTCGTGTCGTGACATCCTGGAGCGGGCTGGTCTGCGGATTGAAAATGACCGTCGTACCGGCAAAGTTGATTAGGTCACCGTCCGCGGTAGCCGTGATTCCGAATCCGGCGACGGAATTCACTGCGCTGGCAACAGATGCTGCGACAACGGCTGGACTG
>JAKPII010000118.1 GCA_029549885.1 Planctomycetota bacterium | reverse complement strand
CGGTCCGGCCACCCGCAGTTGCCGGGCGATTCTATCCCGCCCATGCGAATGCCATTGACGAGTTTCTCACCTCGGCGCATTCACCCACGGCAGAAAGGCGAATTTGGTCCGGCGCAATTGTTCCCCATGCGGGCTGGAGGTTTTCTGGGCGACTAGCAGTCAAGGTATGGGAGCAAATCCAAATACCCCCGGACGTGATCATTGTGGCTCCTAAACATCAGGCCCTCGGGTGCGATTGGGCGGTGGCACCACACGAGACATGGGCACTCCCGGGGCTGAGTTTGAAATCTA
This sequence comes from Planctomycetota bacterium, assembly GCA_029549885.1. Lineage (GTDB taxonomy): Bacteria > Planctomycetota > Planctomycetia > Pirellulales > Thermoguttaceae > Thermogutta. Next base: position 1,591 of record JAKPII010000118.1, on the reverse strand, counting down.
ACGCCCAGCTTGCCCGAGCCTGTGCGGAAAATGTGCCGTACTTTGAGCTGGACGCTGCAGCGCACGCGATAGAACACGCAATTGAAGTTCAACTCCCGATCATTGCCCGCCTTGCGCCAGCAAGCCGGGTGGTTGGAGTCGTGATGCGGGACGGCCCGTACCCAGCGCTTCGCGGGGCGGCAAAGAAGTTTGCAGAGTTTCTCCAAGCGCTGCCGGAACTTCCTCTATTGGTGATCTCGACCGATATGAGCCATTACGAAACCGAAAGCAAGGCGCGAGAGTTGGATCGACTGGCTATCGAGGCCATCAAATCCTGTGATCCCGAGAGGTTGTGGAAGACTTGCCACGAGCACAACATCAGTATGTGCGGCATTGTCCCGGCCGTTTTTGTCATGGAAACGCTCAAAGAGCTCGGACGGCTAGAAACATGCCATGTGGTCGGGTACACCACCAGTGCCGAAAGCTCCGGGGACTCGTCGCGGGTAGTCGGGTACCTGGGGGCCCTTTTTGCCTAAAAACGGAAACAACCAACACTTTTTCACCGAACATGACTCGAAATAAGATCACCGACACAGCAACGCATTCTCCCAGCCTCTCAGCGGTAACAATCTCCAAAAGGGTCTTGGTGTTTGAACTGTGAATTGTTGCGGAGAAGCGAAAAAAGTACACTAAGGCAAGGTGTCTTTTTCAGGTATCGGAACACAGTAGAGCAGCCTTTTTCGTAGAATCGCCCTGTCATCCCGCTTAACGCATTGACGAGCCATATGGAATTTGGGCCATCCCATTCACAAAACGACAACCCAACGCCGGGAAAAGAGTTTGAGAGGCCCGTGCCCCAGACGGTTCGTCCTCTACCGCTCGGCAGCCGCCAAGAGAGCCTGGCAGGCCAACGCGACTCGCCGCCGACGAATATCCCCAAGGCGATGCCGACTCAAGATCCCGCCACTCAAGCGACGAGTGGTGTCCAGAGGTCCCCACTGGTCCCCATCGGGGCCCCCACGGAGCAAGGACGAGGTTCGCCCACTGGTAGAATCGCACCGGTCAGAGCTGGTCCCGGGTTAAAATCGCTAAGCCGAGGTCCTGCAGGGACAATGTCGGCCCCGTCTCCGGAGACAGAAGAATTGGCAGACGTTGTTGCCAATTATGCCCCGCCCTGGCTGATAAGCGGTATCGTTCACATGCTGATCTTGATCGTCATGGCCTTGATCATGCTACCTCAGTTCTTTCGCCCTGAGGTCGAATTGACGGCCGAAATTTATGCGGAAAAATTGGGAGACCAACTGGAGTTCGATTCACCATTTGCAGGAACCGACCGGGAGAAGCTGGAAGAGTCATTATGGACACCTCCTGATCTTCCTAAGGTAACCGATCCCTTTGCCGCACCGCCGCCTTCCGAGCTAGTCCCCGAAGGTGTGACTTCGACTAGTGACATTCAAGCCCAGGTCATTGGGTACGCGCTCAAGGGGCGGGATGCCGGAAGCAGACAAGCCCTGCTCGGGCTTTACGGCGGCACAAAAACGACGGAGGCCGCCGTAGAATTGGGGCTCCAATGGCTTAGCCGGCAACAGCGTAAAGACGGTTCGTGGAGTCT
>JAKPII010000114.1 GCA_029549885.1 Planctomycetota bacterium | reverse complement strand
TTTTATGGCTCTTTCTCCACATGGGCCGACTTCGAGATCAGCGAGTAAAACGATAGTTTCTGCCACAACCCCAAGGACCGCCGCTAGTACGGCCACAATGAGGACTATTCCGCGCGTCGACAATGGTACGAGGGCAACCACAGGGGGTTGCCCCTACACGGATTCCGTCGAAACTGTAGGGGCAGGCCCCCGTGCCTCGCCCCCGTATGACCGTTGCCGAATACCGCACAGTTGCGGATAATTTGTCGCAGGACGTGGGGATGGATTAGCATGATATTGCGAACGCACCAGCCAATGACTTGGTAGGGTGATCCTGCCAAGCCGATTGATGCGGTCATCCTCGATTTGCGGAAAAGCCACGGCTCTTTCAGATCGAATTTCTCTCCCAGAATAAGGGAATCCTCAACCGAACCACTGACGTTATAAACATGTTATAGGTAATCCCTCCACACAGGAACCTATCCCGGAATTATCACAACAGGCTGATTGTTTTCGGTTACACGTCTATAAAACAGAACGCTGTACGAGGTCATCCCCCACGTCTCCACCAGCAGCAAGCACGTGCCCGACAGTACCAACCGCAGATAGATTAAGAGCCTATCCCAAATTGCCAGCGGTATAGAAAAAATGATCCGGGTGCTGGCAAAATGGAAAAGAGCAAAGGGTAGCGTAGTTTTCCGCCTTCTTTTCTCAGAGTTTCCAGTGGACCAGGAGCCTTCGGAAGCGATTAAGCCAGGAATGCATCCCCTGGACGTCCAACGCTGGGCACCGTAACCACAGAGGTGCGCCCCCTGCCGTCTCCTAGGAACGTTCGCCAAACGACAAATAACCAGATAAACGACCGTGACAAACGATTGTCTGTAGATTGTTGACAAGGGGAATTGCGCGACAATATTATAGTATGGCCGAGGTCGCTGCCGCTGATTAGTTCGGCGGGTTTGCCATGGGGTATCGACGTTTAGAAAATGGGAGGGTTGTTTCAGGGCACTTTCGGAGGGGTTAACAATGGGGGATTCACTTCGCGAGGCGGGCATTGATCAGGTGTCGTTGACGGATTCAAGCAATGACAAAAGCCGTGACACACTTCTCGCACGCAATATTGGGATCTACGGAGCACGTGAGGCTGGGAAAACTTGCTATTTAGCCACTGCGCTTCTGGGTAAAAGCAGTTCCTCGTTGTGCACTGTTGTGCTCCACGACGATTCATCACGTGACTACTTGAATGGCCAATATGAGTACCTTGAACGGGGTGAACAACCGCCAGCAACAGTCATGAAGCGACCTGACAGCATTGCTGGTTATCTAATTGTGGAGCCTAACGACTCGGCGTCCGCGGGCTCTGTAGATGCCGAAAAAGAAGCGACTTTACAGGATCCACCGAACTCGGCTACCAAGAGACGCTTTGATTTCCGGACCGCTGATTTCAGTGGCAAACTTTGCGAGCGGGGTTCCGCTGAAACTGCGCCTTCCACGTTCGTGGAGATATTTAAGAAACTTCTCGCAGATGCTGACTGCCTCCTTTTTTTCCTAGCTGTGGACCAGATCCAGGACCCAAATGAAGGGCGCGAGCGGCTGCTCGAGGTCGATGCAGTCCTTTCCCATTTGCTGCAAAGCAGTCCGGGAGCCCAGTCCGTGAATCAGCCGATTGCTGTGCTGATCACCAAATGGGACTTGATCAGTGATTTATCGGGAACATTGGAGGAGGAACAGAATAAGCTTCGCAGCTTTTTGGAAAATGAGGCAGGGGAGTTAGGCAGGGATATATGGGAGAAGGTAGCCCGGGCGGGGGATCGTGCAAAGCTGTTCCCGGTCTCGACGTTCGGCGGGCACATCGACGGACGGCCCGTCCATCCGATACGACCCTTCGGATTGCACGAGCCGCTGGTTTGGGTATTACAGCAGACCGACCAACTTCTATTGCAGCGGGCCGAGCAAAAGGCCCAGGCGGCTCTGGAGAGACTGTTTTGGAAGGATTACTCGACTGCCCTGGCCGCTTATCGGCAACTGGTGGATGACTATGGCATCAGATCAGGTCCCGTTTACGAGACGGTTAGCCAGCGAATTACGGAACTCAAGCAGGCTCGGACGCGGCGAAGTTTGCGCACGTTCTTGTTCTGCTGTCTGGCTTTGGTTTTGGCAGTCGCTTGGGGAAGCTTCGAATGGGATCGTCGGCAGTATCTCGCACTTTGCGCGTCGTTGGGAAGCCCTGGCGGAGGCTTTGCCGAGCTGGAATCGCTAAAGAATAGCTACTTAAGGCAAAATAATCCTTGGGCTACTGTTCTTGGCCATAAAAACCATATTAGGGCGCTTTGGGACGAGTATAAACAGAAACACGATGCGGAGTTTAACAAGGTCAAGGAGATTCGGGAAAAGCTAATTACTGTCCCCCCCGATCAGCAGCGACCGTTGGCGCTTCAGCTCTGGCAGCTGTGCAACGATTTTTCTGAGCGGTACAAGGATTCACCCGTTTTGGATTTGATTAACACGTGGAAGCAAAATGCGCAAGAGCTTGTTAAAGCCGAAGAGGATTCGCTTTTGGGATTGGCTACCCCGCTCATCGAAAAGGCTAAAGGCTTGCTGGAGGGTGATACTCATGACGTTTTAGCAGTTGATGGGACGGTCAGTGAAATTGACGAAATGTTGGAGAGGATTAAAGACTGGCCGTCCGGATCGAAAGTAGCGGAGGCAAGAGTTAATCTTGAGCAACTTAAGAGGCAGTTGCAGGACAAGTCCAAAACGCTCGGAAGCACGGCTGAGGGGCTCAGCCGGAGAGCCCAGGAACTGCTTGCTGAGTTCGACGAGTTATCTAATCAAGCCAATTTGGACCTTCAACAGTTGGAACGTTTCCTTAAAAAGGCTGAGGAGCTTCTTAAGGAAATGG
>JAKPII010000084.1 GCA_029549885.1 Planctomycetota bacterium | reverse complement strand
CCCTATGTCGGATGCGGTCTTCCGGGCCTTGTTCGACAGGATGGGGGTCACCGGGATCACGGTTCACGGCTTTCGCACCAGCTTCCGTGTTTGGTGCAGCGAGGTCGCTCACGCCGATTGGGACGTGGCCGAGACTGCCCTTTCCCACGCCGCCGGGAACCAAGTGGCCCGCGCCTATGCACGATCCGACCTCTTCGACCGGCGGCGGGAATTGATGAACCGGTGGTCAGAGTACGTCTGTGGAGAGACAACCGAAGGCACCGATAACGGGCAGCAAAACGAATCAGTAGCCGCCCCACCCAAACCAAAGCCCAAGCGGACGAAGCTTGCCAAACACAGAGAGAAACTGTGAGGGGATTTTATCCACAGTTCAATCTGTTATGTGGACAAGTCAGCGAATCAGTTAGCCGATCAATACCTTCCCCAGTCAATAGAATATTTCTATACCTTATAATCGATTGTAAGAGACCCCGAGAATTTCGACAAATCGCCTGCAAAAAATTCCACTTGAAGTCAAGCCAAATCATCGCTCTCCTATAGCCATGCAGTGCATTGGGGACCGCTATGGAAAACCGCTTGATCGATATTAAGGAGGTCGCTCGAATAACCGGGCTGGGCCGCTCGACCATCTACAAGAAGATAAAAACTGGGGAATTCCTTCCCGGCGTTGTAAAATTCAATCGGCACAGATGGTGGCTGTATGAAGTCATGCAATTCATGGGTGGCGATGTAACAGTAAACATCGCGGCACCCCCAGCGACAAAGCCACCGCGCGTCAAGCTGGCCAAGCATCGGACGCAGTTGAAAAAACTTTCGGCGGAAAAACCAAAGACCCCCCCTATCCATCTTGAAGTTTCGAAAAATCCGGGTGTCTCCAGCAATCCACATCACAAATTGCAAGCCAAGAAGATGACTTCTTCGTCTCCGCTACGGCGAAGCGCCAAAAGGGATTCTGCGTCTGAGTCGCCACGTCTATCTTCTTGAAAGTGAATCCCAAAATTGGGCCGTTGTGTCCACGGTCTGGAATAGGTGATTTCCGGCCTTTTCCGACATAACAGATTGGCCCTTCGCCTATAGGCCAAATCTAAGCCGAATAGTGAAAAACCTGCTGTGTCCTTCTTGCATGGAAGGGCATGGCCCCCAGGTGTGTTGACGACACAAACGCTCGTTCACTTGGAACAGGGGAAAAGAATGAAGATCGAGTTCGTTGTCTATCTGCGTGTGTCCACCCAACGCCAAGGCCAGAGCGGCTTGGGCCTCGAAGCACAAAGCGCGGCGGTATCGGCCTATGTCCCCGCGTCGGGCGGGAATGTCCGGGCGACCTTCACCGAAGTGGAGTCGGGCAAGAACAGCAATCGCCCCGAATTGGCCGCTGCCATCAAGATGTGCCGAGACACGGGCGCAACCCTCCTGATCGCCAAGCTTGACCGTCTCGCGCGCAACGTTGCCTTCATTGCGAACCTGCTGGAAAGCGGCGTTCGCTTCGTCGCGGTGGACATGCCGAATGCCGACAGGTTCATGATGCACGTTTACGCCGCCGTCGCGGAAGAGGAAGCCCGCCGGATCAGCGAACGGACCCGTGCCGCCCTTGCTGCCGCCAAAGCCCGTGGCGTCCGCCTTGGCCGCACCGGCGCGCAACTTGCGGAGACGAACAGAGA
>JAKPII010000083.1 GCA_029549885.1 Planctomycetota bacterium | reverse complement strand
TCAGGGGATCGTGACGTGCAATCATGGTGGGCAGATCACGGCTCGGCTTCTCACGCCATCGGTGAAATTGGGCGAGAAAATCTTGATCGACGTTGATTGCCCGGGAGCGCTAGCAGTAGCGATCCGACACAACAGTCGTGTTGTTGCACGAGCTCTCGGGGATCGTGCCCGGTTGACAGTTGACACCGGCCAATTGGGGACGGGACCTGTACGACTTCATGCCGTGGGGATCGGCAAAGCGTTGAGTTCCAACAAAATCTCCCGCCCAATAGATATCGTTATCGGGCGAGAGGGATAAAAAATCGGTCGCTTTTCAGGTTCCCCTGCTTAATTCAGCCGATGCTGCTCAGTTGTTACCAGAATCATACACACTGTTTCGCAACTCGTTGTCCCCAGCAAACGTGCCTGCAATGTAATTGTCCGGTGTCATAAGCTGTTTATAAACTAGCCAGTCGATATTGTCTCGTTGCGTCGTCCCATGACCATCGCAATACGTGACAACCACCACCCCGGGATGTCGGCTCGAAGGACGCGCCAAGTACAATTTTGGGGTGGAAGGACTCTGCGAGTCGCCCAAGCACCTATTAATCGGGGCAACCGCATCGGAGCTACCGCACCCCCCAGGTGACGGCGTCCATAGCATGCACAAATCATACTCAATTGGCAAACGGGGCGCTCCCGAATCCGCGGGCACCCAGGAAGTTGCCTGGATGTTTTCGCTGATTGCCAGCGTGTTCGAGGCACCATCGTGGGCGCCCAAATAGTCTAATGAAATCGACTTCCGTGGCGACCTAGTATGATGATCCAGAAAAACGGCACTAGCGGGTCCTTCAATTTGGTTCTGGCCCAAACCGGCGTCTGGTAATCCGGCATTCGCAACATACATCATAACCGCTGGACCAACATCCATATCTTCGGGCGGGTTACTCGGACAAATCGCAATAGGTAACCTAATTTGGGGCTTGTTCGCCCAGGGCACCCCGTTATCTACCCAAATATCGTAAACCTGGCGTTGCTCAAGGTAAGGAAGTAAAGGGATTACCCATGTACCAACCACGTCTACGCTGTTCGTTTCATCCCGAGAGACAACCTGTCGCCAGCCCGGAAACTGACGTCGCGCCGATTCGTAATTCGCCAAGGCCGTTGCGAACTGCTTTTGATTATTTAAGCACTGTGTGCGACGCCCGGCTTCTCTCGCCATCTGAACTGCTGGCATCAGAAGAGAGACCAGCATTGCTATAATTGTAATTACGACGAGAAGCTCTACGAGCGTAAAACCCTTTCGTCTGCGGTCGATACGTTGCGACATGGCGCACCTCCATCACATTCGTACCTTCATAACCCAACCCTTGCCCGCTTTCATTTTCGCACGCCGAACTTAAATTTTCAAGTGGTATATTTCAGTTTTTTGAGGCACGGAGTCGCCCTATGTTTTCCTCACCCAATCCGAGACTTGTTTCCATCGATGCCGTTTAGCCACGTTTTTCCGACGAGTGCCGGCGTTCCCTAAAAAAGCGGCTGGCGCGTTCCAGGGTTCGCCTTTCTGAGCGAGTCAGGCTTTCTATGCCAGATTGATTGATTTTGTCGAGAATGCGTTCCACTTCGGCCTCAAGCTCGGCAGCCTCCTTGGAGTACCGCTCCTCTTCATCCTCTTCAACTTCGGGATGCCGAACGCGAAGCCGGGGTCGCCGCTGGAATAGGTATTTCACGCGGGTCCAGAGCACAAGACCCCCTAATCGGTTCCACAACTGCCCAAAGTTCCAGCCCTGATAGTAATAAAGCAATGCAATGGTGGCTCCCACGAGGTGGACCGAGTAGGCCACGCCACTGTCTTGATTTCGCAGGGCAGATAGGACATCCGGGGCAAGCAATAGCACACCGGCCACCCATGCCGGGACCGGTAGAACGAAAAACAGCAGAATTGTTCGCCTGGGATAATGGAGGCAGAAAAGGACGAAAATTCCCACCACGGCTCCCGATGCGCCCACGAGAGCGATCTCCGAAGGCAAGCCCTGTAGATAGTTGATGGCGCTCCAGAGAACCCCAGCCACCACGACCATGGTCAGATAAAGGCGCAAAAATTCTTTCCGCCCCAAAAGATACTCGATATCGCGACCAAAGAACCAAAGAGTTAGCATGTTGAAGAAAATGTGGGATGGTTCGCGACTATGGGTAAACCCGTACGTCAAGAACTGCCACCACAGCCACGGTCGGGTGAGGGTCCCTACTCGGGCGGCCGTCAGACTCGAAAGCCTTTCCTGACTCAGCGCATCTGCCACAAAGACAGCCACGTTAATAACGATGAGAATGACCACGTAGCTGTATTGGCTGGCCGTGAATCGACCGTACGTAGAACGCCGTAAAATATAGTCCCGATCGTATAGACCCATGGGCTCATCCTATGGCCGGAGACCGCTGCACCAACACCTATCATATTCTACCCCATGTTAGCCCAAGTTCACCAGCTAAGGATGCCGGTCCTTTCGGTTTATTGACTCATCGTCCGGGAGACCGGGCGAAGTATCACGAGCTGTGAGAACGGTTCGATAAGTGGTTTGTTAAGCTTTTTGCGGTATCCTGTTCTGGCCAAATGAACGAGGTGACAAACGGAGCACTCCGGCGGACGTGACGGCGCGCGTCCCTCTTAGGAACGCTATGGAGGATCGTATTTGTCATAGAAAACCCCGTGTCATCGTGGTCCCATGAAACAACGGGAGTTCCCGTGGTAAGATGGAGATGTTTTTATTCGGTGCAGTGCGATGCAACCACCCTTAGTGGCAGGCCCCTGTCCCCATCTGCTGCACTCGAGGGCTACGTGCTGTGATAGCGGCGTCTGAGGAGGGCAGGCGTCCCTGTGGTGCACGGATATCGACCCGTCGAGATGCACTGGTGGTTCGCATCAACGGCAATGCGTGTCCTGCCATGTTTGGTCGCTTGCATGCGTGAACATCGATGTGTGGCAGCGACAAATCATGTGGGCAGGCCGGTTCAATTTGGGCAGAGGAAATTGACAGTGACATTACAGTTAGTTACCGTAGCAGAGTCGGCAGGATTTGGAACGGTTATCGCCGTCTTATGGCACCTACGAACTTCTAGGAAGAGTGTTTTTCGGCGGTTTCAAAAAGAGGAGATGTGTTGTGAAAGTCTGGCGGCATTTGGTGGTTGGGTTTTTGGTTTGTGCGATCGGTCTTCAGGCGGCTGTCGTATTTGGCGTGACACAATTCCGCAATGAATTCCGAAAGCGGTATGTTAAAGAAGACAGTGAAGATCCCAAGGATAAGGCCTTCGCAGCATTGGTGGAAAAAGCTGGATGTAACGTTTGCCATCTGGGTGATGATAGGACGAAGCGGAACCCTTACGGCCAGGCTCTAGATAAACTGCTCGATCGCAAAACGGATGTCCGCGATAAAGACAAGATCCAAAAGGCACTAGAAGCGGTTGAAAAGGAGAAGGTTGATCCGAATGACCCCAAGTCTGTGACATTTGGCGAGCGAATTAAGAAGGGAGAATTACCCTATCCGGTTCCAAAAGAGTTGATGGAAAACTAACATTTCGTGCGGCCGGCGGCGAGCGATAGCCAGGTTGGTGGTTGAGCCTTGGCTAATCGCAGGTCACGAGTGCCGGGATTTCCGGGTGCTTGGGGCCGATTCGTTAATGGCCCCATCTTTCCCGTAAACGCGACGGAAGGCACAATACTCTCTGCCTCGGATACGGTGTCACAAACCAAGAAACGGGCGGTTTTAAGTTCTGAGGTAATTGTTTTTTGGCAACCGCATGATGTCTGACCTTGGTATGGCACTCTCTTGATCACGGACAGCGACCTAGATGGGAAGGACTTTGTACGGCCTTTTTTCTATCAATGTTTGGAAGGAGTAGGACGATGCGACGCCTTTTGGTGAAGATGCCTGTGGTGTTAACGCTAGTGGTCGTCATGGTCAGCTTGCAAGCCGGTGGAAGTTTCTGTTTTGGTCAAATGTATAAAGATCTGCACGCGAAATTGGAAAAAAAGGTCTATAAGGATTCCGAGGGTGGGACGCTTCCCTATCGGCTGTGGAAGCCAGCGGATTATGACCCGGCCAAGAAGTATCCTTTGATCCTTTTTCTCCATGGGGCGGGCGAACGTGGAGAGGATAACGAGGCCCAACTGAAGAACGATGAATTCCTCACGTTGGTCTTAGATCCCGAGCATCCAGCAATCTTGATTGCTCCGCAGTGCCCGAGCAAATTATGGTGGTCGGCCATCCGCCGGCCTTGGGATCAACCGGAGTCGGGAAATCCTGAACCAACCCCACCCATGAAACTCGTCATGGGCCTATTGGACGAGGTGCGGAAAGAACTGAGTGTCGATCCAGACCGGTGTTACGTTACCGGACTGTCGATGGGGGGATTCGGAACATTTGACCTCTTGTTGCGTCGCCCCAACGATTTTGCCGCGGCGGTACCAATTTGTGGTGGCGGGAATGTGGAACGGGCCGCCGAAATTGCCCATATTCCCATGTGGATTTTCCACGGTGGTGCCGATCCGGTTGTGCCCGTCAAACTCTCCCGCGACATGGTGGAAGCCCTAAAAAAGGCCGGGGGAGAGGTGCGTTACACCGAATATCCAGGCGTTGGCCATAATTCTTGGTCAAAGGCCTATCAGGAGCCGGAGCTTCGTAAGTGGCTCTTCGAACAGGTCCGCAAGAAGAAAGACGGCTGACGTTTTTGCTGGCACGGCTAAACGCGGGTACGTTGCCAACACGGACACTAATTCGCTGAGGCCCAAGGCGAACAATTCCATCAGAGAAAGGACTGTGATCATGGCTGAGCAGTCACGAAATGTCCAAGGCGGTTCCCGTACGGCTCGGCACGGTGCGAATCGGCGCCAGTTCTTGGCCGCCGGGGGTGCGGTGGCAGTTTCCATTTTGGAACCGTCCTTGATCTTTGGCACACAAGCAAACGAAAAGGTTCGACTGGGGCTGATTGGCTGCGGAAATCGCGGTCGTTGGATTGCGAGACTATTTCGGGACCACGGGGGATATGTGGTTTCGGCGGTCCATGACTATTTTCCCAGTCGAGCCAAGGCCGTAGGAGGCGAGTTTGCGATTACGGAGGATCGATGTTACAGCGGCCTGTTGGGCTACCGCCGAATGCTGGATGCGGGAGGGATTGACGCCGTTGTCATCGAAAGCCCCCCATATTTTCATCCCGAGCAAGCCGTTGCGGCTGTGGAAGCTGGTGTTCACGTCTTTTTGGCCAAGCCGGTGGCCGTGGATGTGATGGGATGTCAGACGATTCAGACTGCCGGGGAGAAAGCAACCGCCAAGAAGCTCGTTTTCCTGGTGGATTTTCAAACGCGGACAAGTCCCCTGTACCAGGAGGCCGTCCGGCGGGTAAGAGAGGGGGATATCGGAACGATCGTCAGCGGCGAGGCCGTTTATTATTGCGGACCCACTTGGGTCGTGCCGGAAGATTTTGATCCCAAAAACCCTGAAGATTTACTGCGGGCGTGGGGGGCATTTCGGGTGTTGTCGGGCGACGTCATCACCGAGCAAAACATCCACGCCCTCGATGTTGCCACGTGGTTTTTGGACGCTGCTCCGTTGCGCGCGTATGGGATGGGGGGCCGGAAGGGGAAAACCGGTCCGGGCGACTGCTGGGATCACTTTTCGGTCATCTTTACGTTTCCCAATGATGTGCTGGTCACATTTGCCTCAAAACAATACGGTGCGGGCTATGACGATATTGGCTGCCGCATCTTTGGGACAGAAGGCACGGCCGACACGCACTATTTTGGGACCGTCAGCATCCACGGGAAAAAGCCATTCCCGGGTGGTTCGACGGGTAGCCTTTACGCCGACGGTGCCAAGGCTAACATCAAGACGTTTTATGATGCCATCAAGAATGGTGACTTCAGCAATCCCACCGTGGCACCCAGCGTCCGCAGCAATTTGACGACGATCCTGGGACGGATGGCAGCGTATCAAAAATCGGAAGTCACGTGGGATCAGATGCTGGCTTCCCAGGAACGTTGGGAGTTTGACGTCACCGGACTGAAAGAATGATTGGGGACGCCGTGACGGACCTTGTGCTGCATCGGACCCGTGCCGCATGGTTAACGTTGGGCATTCCCATTGTCACGGCCCTTGCCGGCGTGGCGGCCATTGTTTATTGGTTGGTCGCGGTGCCCGAACCAAAACTCAGTCCGCGAGTCCCCGGTCTCGATCGTCCGCTGCAGCGACGAACCGGTACTACGGTGAAACCCAAGTTGACGGGCACCCTTGTGCGAGGCGATGGATCACCGTCAAACATTCCGGGCGAATGGCCCCGATTTCGTGGACCGAAACTGGACGCCATTTGGGAGGACGGAACCGTTACCCTGGCCCGGTCCTGGGATGCCGATGGCCCGCCGCGAGTTTGGTCGATTGCGGTGGGAGAAGGCTTTGCCGCCGCCGCCATCCGCGATGGGCGAGTCTATCTGATTGATTACGACCGGGAAAAGGAGCAGGACGTGGTGCGGTGCCTCTCCCTGGATGATGGCCGTGACATCTGGCAGTATCGCTACCCCAATACAGTCAAAAGAAACCATGGCATGTCGCGGACAATCCCCACCGTTACAGACAAGTACGTGGTTTCGATCGGGCCAAAGTGCCATGTGACCTGCCTTGACCGAACCACCGGGGAAGCACGTTGGCTGATTGACATGGTTGACCGCTGGGGGACGACGGTGCCGCCGTGGTACACCGGCCAGTGTCCCTTTGTCGATCAGGATTGTGTTATTTTAGCCCCAGGCGGGCCCGAGGCCTTGATCGTGGCGGTGGATTTGGAAACCGGGGAGGAGCGTTGGCGGACCCCCAATCCCCGCAATTGGAAAATGACTCATTCCTCGATCATTCCCATGGAATCCTGTGGGCATCGAATGTATGTCTATTGTGCAAGCGGGGGTGTTGTGGGGGTGGATGCGGCCACAGGGGCAATTCTTTGGGAAACTGCAGAATGGAAAATCAGTTTGGCGACTGTCCCTTCGCCCCTGCCGCTACCTGGCGATCGCATTTTTCTCTGCGGCGGCTATGATGCAGGTGCCCTGATGTTGCAATTGAGGAAAGAAGGGGAGAAGATCACCCCGGAGGTTCTTTACCGGCTACCGCCACAGGAATTTGGGTCAACCCAGCAGACACCTGTTTTCTTCGCAGGGTGCATCTTTGGGGTTCGTGAAAAAGACAAACAAATGGTCTGCCTCGATTTGGATGGAAAGGTCCGTTGGTCGAGTGGGTCGCAATATCGGTTTGGCCTCGGGCCGTATATGATTGCTAATGGGTTGCTGTTGGCTTTGGATGATGACGGCACGTTGACCCTGGCCGAGGCGTCGCCGGAGGCTTTCAAGCCGATAGCCCGCGCCAGAGTCTTGGACGGTCACGATTGTTGGGGGCCGATGGCCATCGTAAAAGGACGTTTAATCATTCGAAGCATGACCGAAATGGTTTGTCTTGATTTAACCTCCCCGTAGCCATCGTAAGGCCTGCGCAAAGGTCAATCCATGAAATATCGGGTTCCAGACGATCGCCACACCGGCTTCAGCAGATACACGTCCCAGATGGACCGTGGATCATTACCATCCGGGATCCAACGGTGGGAACTGCTTCTAATGGTTGTTGTCGTTGTCGCGGCCGCCGCTGTGGGCGCGGTTGCGGTGTGGCAGTATCGTAACCACTTGCGAAACCCTTCCCGTGACTTGAAAGCAGAGCGATTTTCCTATTCACTCGATCTTTACCAGGAGATTCCACCTGAGCGAATCGGCTTCGAACCGGCGTGGCAGCTTGCCATTCCCGGAGACCAGATCCGGCGGGTGACCGTCTTCCAAAACACGGCATGGGTGTGTGCCGATCAATCGTTGATTCCCGTGGCCCTTACTTCGGAAGGTGGCGCTGTGGGATCCCCCATGAGCGTGCCGGTGACACCATACTGCCTCGCCGTAGCTGAATGGCCGGACCAAGATAACCGCGCGGAGCGGTACTTTGTCGTAGGAGGTGGGAATCAGGTGCTGGTCATCCGAGAAACAGGGGCCGTCGTTGGTGAATGGAGTTTCTTCGGTCGGAAGGCCAATATCACCGATTTGGCCATTGCTGATGAAGACGTTTTTCTTGCCGACGCAGGTAACCGGGTTGTCCATCGGGTGGACCGTTTTGGCGAGAAGGTTGCCGAGATCGGCCACCGCGACGCAGAACGGGGAATCCTAGGGTTTATCATCCCGAGCCCATATTTTTCGCTTGCCTGGAATGGGGACGGCCTCCTTCGCGTCGTTAACCCCGGCGTTCATCGCATTGAGTTCTATAGCCCCGACGGGGATCTGGAGACTTTCTGGGGTAAAGCGGGACTGGATGAGGCGGGCTTTTGCGGATGCTGTAATCCGGCGAGGATCGCCTTGCTGATGGATGGGCGAATTGTCACAGTTGAAAAGGGAATTCCGCGAATTAAGGTTTATTCGCCCCACGGTGACTTCATCTGCTGGGTCGTATTACCGAGCTATTTTACTGGTTCGGCACAATGGAAGGAGACCCGGGATCAAGAGCGATTACCGGTCCTCGATGTGGGCGTCTTTCAGGTAGTCGAGGATCGAGGGGAAGGCGAAGAATGGATCGTGATTCTTGATCCCGCGAGAAAGGTCCTCGAGGCATTTCGACCCAAGCGGCCGGAAGAGCCAAACGACAAGACGCCGAGTAGCGGAGCGGCGTCCGCTGGAACGCCGGATGAGGCGCATTGAGTTAGGTGAGGTGTGAACGGAACGGTTTAGACCCTCGATGCCCCAAAAACGAAAGAATGGTTACAGCGATGACGAGAGAGGTGGTAACACTTCGAATTTCCCGACGTGAACTAGTCCGTGCGGGACTTCGGGCTTTGGTTTTGGGGGGCCTAGCTGGGATGGTGTTTTTCTTAGGGCAACGAACGGGTCGTTGCCCGTCGGGTGATCTGGCACGCTGCGATCATTGTCCTTGGGGGGCAGGCTGTGCCCTTCGGCCCACAAAACAAGTAGGGGAGACAGGCATTTCCAGTGGGCATGACAAGTGAGGCTCACGATGGAGGACGGTCACCCTGACTCACTTCGGTGATTTCCGAGAAAGAAGGAGCCACAACCCGTGAATAACAGTCAACCGGCACAACGCATCCCTCGACGGGAACTTTTGCGGGAAGGTGTTCAGATGGCCGCTTTCTTGGGTGTGGGTGGCTTGGTCGGTTTTGTGGCGGGTAAGAAGGCCACGGCCGAACCCCTGGTGTGGCAAATTGACCCTTATAAATGCATCGCCTGTGGCAATTGCGCCACACATTGTGTCCTGGATCCGTCGGCGGTGAAGTGCGTGAACAGTTTTCCCATCTGCGGCTACTGCGATTTGTGTACTGGTTACTTTCCCCCTGAGCCGGCGGCACTGAATACGGGCGCGGAAAACCAACTGTGCCCAACGGGCGCTATTATCCGTAAATTGGTGGAGGAACCCTACTATGAGTACACCATTGATGAAGAGCTTTGCATCGCCTGTGGTAAATGTGTGATCGGTTGTGCGGCGTTTGGAAATGGGTCACTGTATCTTCAAGTCC
>JAKPII010000080.1 GCA_029549885.1 Planctomycetota bacterium | reverse complement strand
CGGTTGATTGACCGGATCGATGCATGGGCGGCGAAAATCATAATTGGAGTGGAGCGCTTGCTGTTCCAATTGTGGTAACAACATTGTGATCCATGTCGCGCCCCAAGTATCGAGTGTATTCCGCGGTTGTTTGCCCGCCATCGCAGCTGTATCCAGCGCCCTATAAGGGAAACCTGCTCCCGTGCAGCCCAGCGCAGCCGGGGGGAACTGCTTGTTAATATCGTGGTAATTGTGGAGCGCCAGGACAACCTGTTTCATGTTATTGGTGCATTGATTTCGCCTGGCTGCCTCGCGTGCCGCCTGAACCGCTGGAAGGAGAAGCGCGATCAAAATGCCGATGATAGCAATCACCACCAGAAGCTCCACCAACGTGAAGCCACGACTCCACCGGACAACAAGTGCCTTTTTCATGGCATCGCCTCCACAAAAGACCCAAAACGAACACCAGGAGGAGGTCAAAACTGCACCATCTCATCACCGTCACCATTAAAACACGACTACCCGTTGCTGTCCAGGCAAAAATACGTATTTTTTCTTAGATTATGCGTCATTTCACGCTTGTTTTAACCATCTGTCTTCGGACAAACTGGCTGGCTACAATGGGCAAGCGTTGGTGGCCTAAGGGCGACAGAAAAGCTTTATGAAACGAGACCGATGAGCGCGCAACCTCACCATGGCAAAAAAGAACAGAGCTAAGCGAAGGGAGGGGGCGAGCGTGCCCCGATTTGAACACGATCGGTTGCCGCGGATTGCCCTCCTAATCGAAACGTCGAATGAATATGGACGTCGCTTGCTTTTAGGAATTCGGGATTACGTGCGGGAGCATGAGCCATGGTCATTTCAACTTGGGGAACAGGCCCGGGGACACACGGTGCCGTCTTGGCTTTCGAAATGGAAAGGCGATGGGATCATTGCCAGGATCGATAATGCCTCGATCGAACAAGCAGTGCGCGAAGTGGGTGTCCCGGTTGTTAATGTAAGTGCTTCGGGCTTTGGGTTAGCGTTTCCAACGGTCATCAGTGATAGTGAGGCCATTGCCCAAACCGCGGCGGACCACCTTTTGGAGTGTGGTTTTTCCCAATTCGGGTATTGTGGCGATCCCCGGTTCGCTTGGTCTAAGAGCCATGAAAGGCACTTCAAGCAGTATCTTCAACAGCGAGGGTTTTCGTGTCATTGTTTTTCTGGTTCCAAGTCAGCGGCTAACCACTGGGGACGTGCCCTGGAAGAACTCATCGGTTGGGTCCGGGAACTGCCAAAGCCAATCGGGATCATGGCTTGTTATGATTTGCGTGGTCAGCAACTGCTAGCGACGTGTCGTGAGGCCGGAATCCACGTCCCCGATGAGGTGGCAGTCATCGGACAGCACAATGATGAGACAATCTGCGAGTTCTGCGACCCGCCGCTTTCAAGCGTGATCCCGAACCCACGGTTGGCCGGTTACTTGGGGGCATCCCTTTTGGATCGGATGCTCAAAGGGGAATGGATTCCCGGAGGGGTTTATCGAGTTCCACCGATCGGCATAGCGGTGAGGCGTTCCACGGACGTCGTGGCCGTGCCGGACGAGGATGTATCGGCTGCCATTCGGTACATCCGGGACCACGCATGCCAAGGAATAGACGTCCGCGATGTCGTTCACGCGGTGAATATTTCGCGAAGCATGTTAGAACGAAAGTTCAAGCGGTACCTCAATTGTAATCCCCATGATCTAATTGTTCGCACACAATTGCGGCGTGCCCAGGAGTTGCTGATTCAAACAGACCTGACGATAGAAAACGTGGCCACGCTGAGCGGTTTCTCGTCGGCTGAGTATATGAGTTGTGTCTTTCATCGGCGTGTTGGCCAGTCGCCGCGCGACTTTCGCAAGCGGTGTCGAGGCAAGTTGCTCTGACAAAAGAGGGGTGCAACCGCACAGCCGCCGAGTGTGAAAAATCGAAGAAAATTTGTGCTTTTTCACATGGTGACAACCGGTTCTGCGGATTACACTGGTTCTTAGGTCATTCGGCACGAAAACTAACCGTGCGATGTGATGTCTTTCGGTGAGTGCGAGTACAACGGTGTGCCGGCTTTGATAGGCTGAGGACTAAGCTTAAGGAGCGAGGATCATGACAATGAGAAGACTGGTCGCTGTTTGGGTTGGGCTTTTCCTCGCAGTAGTTCTTCCGTTGGTAAGGCAGGTCCCCAGAGCACTTGGCGAAAGCGGTGGTCATGGGGACGGTCGCGTGACCATTTCGGGAGAGTTGAAGCGTTGGCACAAGGTGACGCTGACTTTGGCAGGGCCATTTGCCCGTGAACGAGATGAGAGCCCGAATCCGTTTACAGATTACGACTTTACGGTGGAATTCCGACATGAGTCCGGCGAGCCCGTGTACAGAGTTCCCGGTTATTTCGCGGCGGATGGTCAAGCGGCGGAAACGTCCGCGGAAGCCGGCAACTGTTGGCGAGCCCATCTCGCCCCGGATAAAACAGGTGTCTGGAGGTACCGGGTATCATTTCTCAAAGGCAAACACGCGGCCATCGGGGGAAAAGGGCAACCTTTGGCCCCTTATCACGGAGTAAGTGGGCAATTCACGGTCGCTGAGACCGACAAGACAGGCCGTGATTTTCGTGCCAAAGGCCGTCTGGCATATGTGGGAAAGCATCACCTGCAATTCCTGGGGACGGGCGAATTCTTTTTGAAGGCGGGCGCGGATGCCCCCGAGACATTCCTGGCATACGCGGATTTCGACGGAACCATTGCCACCAAGAAAAATGTGCCCCTTCACAAGTGGGAACCCCACATCCGCGACTGGCAACCCAGTGATCCCTCGTGGAAGAACGGGAAAGGTAAAGGGATGATTGGAGCACTCAACTATTTGGCGTCGAAGGGTGTCAATGCCTTTTCGTTCATGCCTTACAATGCCGGAGGCGATGGCGACAACGTTTGGCCGTTTGTGGAACGCAACGACAAGTTTCACTACGATTGCTCGAAGTTGGATCAGTGGGGAATTGTTTTCGACCACGCAACATCACTGGGACTTTACCTGCACTTTAAGCTGCAAGAACAAGAGATGGACGATAATCGGCTCGGTGAGAAGGCTAACAAGAAGGTTGTCCCGGAATCGCTCGATGGCGGGGTATTGGGACCCGAACGGAAGCTTTATTGCCGCGAACTGATCGCGCGGTTTGCCCACAATCTGGCGCTGAACTGGAATATCGGCGAGGAAAATACGCAGTCCGCGGAAGAACAACGGGCGATGATCCAATATATTTGGGAGATGGACCCGTACAAGCACCACATCGTGATTCATACCTTCCCCAATTGGCAGGATCGTGTTTATTCCGAGCTCTTAGGGGATAAGTCGCTCCTTACGGGCGCATCATTGCAAAACGGTTGGCGGGAGGTCCATCAGCGGACGCTTCAATGGGTTCAGGCCTCGGCCAAAGCAGGGCGTCCGTGGGTAGTTGCTAACGACGAGCAGGGACCGGCCGATCTGGGTGTACCACCCGATCCCGGCTACCAGGGTTTTGATGGCGTGGCGCGTTCTGGACCGGAGGATACGGGTTATACACTCCATGACATTCGGAAATACACATTGTGGGGCAATCTGATGGCTGGGGGGGCCGGTGTGGAGTACTATTTCGGCTACAAACTTCCCCAGAACGATTTGACCTGCGAAGATTACCGAAGTCGCGACCGCTCTTGGGATTATTGCCGCATTGCCCTTGAGTTCTTTTCACGGTTTAATATCCCGTTCTGGAACATGACAAATGCCAACGCACTGGTGGGAAATGAGAAAAACGATAACACGCGTTATTGCTTGGCTGCTCCGGGCGAAATCTACGTGGTCTATTTGCCCACCGGCGGAACCTGTGAGCTGGATCTCTCCAAGGCATCGGGAACGTTTTCGGTGAGGTGGTACGATCCGCGCCGCGGTGGTGACCTTCAGGAAGGGAGTGTGAAAGAGGTGTCGGCGGGCAAGAAGGTCGGACTGGGGCGTCCGCCGGCAGAAGAAAACGAAGATTGGGTCATCCTTGTTCGAAAGTGACAAGTATGGAAAGAACTTTTCGCATAGCCGTACTACCAGGGGATGGTATTGGCCCGGAGGTTATTCGGGAAGCCGTTAAGGTCCTCCGAGTTATTGAGACACACCTTCAGGACGCGAAATTTGATTTGACGGAGTACCCGTGCGGCGCGGCTTGCTTCCTGGCCACCGGTGAGGCCCTGCCAGCGGAAACGTTCGAAGCCTGCCAGCGAGCGGACGCGATCCTCCTGGGGGCCATGGGGATGCCTTCTGTCCGGCTACCTGATGGTCGAGAGATCACACCCCAGCTCGACTTGCGGGAAAAGCTCGATCTGTTCTGCGGGGTTCGGCCCATTTATTTGTACCACGCCTGTGACACACCCCTGAAGGGTTACGGCCCGGGTGAAATCGATTTTGTGATTGTCCGGGAGAACACGGAAGGTCTCTTTTCGACGCGCACAGCGAACAACTCCAATGGTGAGGTCGTTTCGGACACCCTGCGAATTACTAGAAAGGGGGCATGCCGATTGTTTCGGGCGGCCTTTGAACTGGCTCAGACGCGACGGCGTCACCTCACTTTGGTAGACAAGGCGAACGTCCTCCCGTCTATGGCGTTTTTCCGCCGCTTGTTCCTGGAAGTGGCTCACGAGTACCCGGACGTCACGATCGATTGTTGCTACGTCGATGCGATGGCGCTATACCTTTTGAAATCGCCGCAACGTTTTGACGTGATTGTCACGGAGAATATGTTCGGTGATATCCTGTCTGACCTTGGGGCGGGGCTTGTCGGCGGTATGGGAATGGCGCCATCAGGAGACATTGGAGAACGCGCGGCGGTCTTTCAGCCGGCGCACGGTTCGGCGCCTGACATTGCCGGCCGTGGCATCGCCAACCCGGTGGCTGCGATTCTCTCCACTGCCATGATGCTGGAATGGCTGAAACACCCCTCAACGGTTCGTGGCGCAAAGTGGATCCGCGAGGCGGTCCGGCGAACGCTTCAACAACCGGAGCTAAGGACTCCCGATTTGGGAGGAAGATTACGCACGAGCGAGATGGGGGATTTGATCATAAAAGAAATCGAGCAACTATGGTGCGTGTCCTCGACTTAACTCTGACCATCAGCGACGGGATGCCGGGAGTCGAGGTAAAGCCGCGGCATCGACGCCCCCAGGATGCTTGGAATTCGTCCGTACTCAGCTTGTATTCCCATTGTGGCACTCACATGGATAGCCCGGCCCATCTCAACTCTTCGGATAGCGGCATCGACTTGGTTCCTCTCGAACAATGTTACGGTCCTGCTTGGGTGCTCCGTGTTCCCAACGTTGCACCGCGAAGCCTTATCCTCGTGGAGCACCTCGGGAGCATTGCGGAGCAGCTTCAACCTGGGGACGGCTTACTCATCGCCACAGGCTGGAGTTCTCGTTGGGGAACGCCAGGGTATCGGGAGGCGTTGCCGCGGATTAGTCGAGAGTTGGCGCTCTGGTGCGTTAACCGCCAGGTCCGAGTTTTGGGAGTTGAACCGCCGTCTGTGGCCGATGTGAACAATCGGCAAGAGGTCGAGGAAATTCACGGCATCCTCCTAAAAGGCGGAGTGATCATTGTGGAAGGATTGACCAACCTGGAAGCAATCAGCAAACCGCGCGTCATCTTCGCAGCGTTCCCATTGAAAATTCAAGGGGGTGATGGTTCGCCTGTGCGTGCGGTGGCCTTTGAAGAATGAAAAAGCGGTGGAGCAAGGTGTTGGCCCATGGACAATCCGTTGCAACGATCACGGATTCGGATTTGGGTGATCACGATCCTTTTCTTTTGTAGTCTTAACACTTACCTCGATCGTGCTTGCATTGCTTCCGCGGTTGACGCAATTCGGCATGACCTTCACTTGTCAGCTCAGGCTATGGGACTTGTCTTGGGTATCTTTGCCTTGGGCTACGCTTTATTTCAGGTGCCCGCAGGATGGTTTGCCGATAGGTACGGGGCTAAGAAGACTCTTGCCTTTGTCGTCACGGCTTGGAGTGCTCTTACGGCCTTGACGGGTCTGACGTGGAAGTTCTGGCAATTACTTGTAGTAAGATTTCTTTTCGGGGCAAGCGAAGCAGGTGCCTTTCCTGGCATTGCCCAGGCATACTACCGTTGGCTGCCGCCGGGCGAGCGTGGATTGGCTCATGGCATCACATTCTCTGGCAGCCGCTTGGGGGCTGCTCTCTCGCTGTTTCTAATGCCGTGGTTGATCTACCATTTGGGTTGGCGGGGCATGTTTATTGTGAACGGCTTTGTCGGTTTGCTTTGGGTCGTGTGGTGGCTTTGGACATATCGCGATGATCCGAGGACCCATCCCAGGGTGACCGAAGCAGAACTTCAACACATAAGAGAAGATAGCGCCAAAACAAGCTCCAACAAGACGACGCCCCCGCTGGCCGTGTTGATGACATCAAGCAATATGTTCCTGGCAATGGTCCAGTATTTTGCGAGTAACGTCACTTTTTTTGTGACGTTGACTTGGCTGCCGACTTATCTCAAGCAACAATGGTCCAATGATCCTTCTGCGGTCTATTGGTCGGCGGTCCCTTTGTTGTGCGCAACCGCAGCCAATTGGGTGGCGGGCGGCATGGTGACTCGGCTGCACTCCCTCGGTTACCCGGTAGCATCGCGTCGAATTACGGCAATTGTTGGCTTCGGGCTTGGAACCTTGGGGTTGTTATTTGCCGCGCAGACAGAGAGCTTATTCTGGTTCGTTGTTGCGTTCAGCATAACGACTTTTGGTGTGGACATGACGCTCAGCCCAAGTTGGGCTTTTTGCAACGACTTAGGGGGAAAGCACTCGGGAACGGTCTCCGCCGCCATGAACATGGTTGGTAATATCGGGGCAGCCTTCGGGGCCATTATTTTTCCCGTTCTTCAGGATTCTATTACGGGGCGAGCTGGAACCTTCTTCTTCATGGCAGCGAGCCTTAACGTGATCGCTATTGTCTGCTGGTTGTTCATGAATCCCATGCGGCGTTTGAACACGTCAGTATCCACGCGGCGGCTTTGGGGACGATTCGCCGTTTTGATGGCAATTTTAGTCATCCTTGCGGTTGGCCTGATTGGCCTCCAAATTTATATGACAATGCAAAAATAGGATCGGGCACGGGGCCAATAGGCCAACGCAGACAGCAGACGCCTGATCCATCAAGGATTGAAATTGGTGCCGCGCGGGAACGTCCAAAGGAGAAGATCGGCCATGAATGCCCAAGACCGACGCCTCAAGGGTGTTTGTGTGGGAGCAGGCTACTTTAGCCATTACCACTACGACGCCTGGCAGAGAATTCCCGAAGTAGAGATCACCGCCTTTGTTAGTCGTGATCCCAATCGCATTCGGGCAATCCAAGAACGCTTTGGCATTGCCCGGGTTTATTCGGATTACCGAGAGGCACTCGACCGGGAAAAGCCGGATTTTGTGGATATCATCACGCCGCCTCAAACCCACCTGGAGATATGTCGAGAGGTAGCCGCCCGCAAGATTCATATTATCTGCCAAAAGCCACTGGCACCAACCTTCGAAGAAGCAAAAACGCTGGTGCGCGAGGTAAGTCAAGCCAGCGTTCGCTTTATGGTTCATGAAAACTTCCGCTTTCAGCCATGGTACCGACAGATCAAGAAGATTTTGGATGCCGGCACGTTGGGGCGTATTTTCTCGCTTTACATTCAGACGCGCATGGGCGATGGCTGGGGTGAAAATGCCTATCTTGATCGACAGCCGTATTTCCGGCACTATCCTCGACTGCTCATTTACGAGACGGGTGTGCATTTTATTGATACATTCCGCTATTTGCTGGGAGAGATACGTCGGGTCATGGCCTGGCTTCGCCGCTTGAACCCCGTCATCGCTGGAGAAGATTGTGGCCTGATGGTGTGCGAGTTCTATTCCGGCGCAATCGGCGTTTGGGACGCGAATCGTTATAATGAACCCAACTACGAAAACCCTCGCTACACATTCGGGCAGACGTTGCTGGAAGGCGAACACGGATCGATTCGCATATATCCGGACGGACGTTTGACTGTCCAACAACTAGGAGGCCCTGAACAGCCCATCGCCTACGAACCATCGCGACATGGTTTTGCGGGTGACTGCTGCTATGCGGCGCAGCGGCATTTTATCGATGGACTGCTCACAGGTCAGCCATTCGAAACAAACGGGTGGGACTACCTGAAGACATTGACGGTTCAGGAGGCCGTTTATCAGTCAGCGACCACTGGGGTCCCGGTTGAGGTGACCTACGGTCAGGAAGGAGACAATGTATGAGCTTGTTTCACCGCTTAGACCATATCGCCATTCTTGTCGCCGATACAGATCGCGCCCTGGATGTGTTTCATCGCAAGCTGGGGTTGCCGCTTGTCTTTAGCGAAGTCCTGGAGGATCAAGGAGTGCGATTGACGCATCTCGATATGGGAGGGACGCAACTCCAGCTTGTTCAGCCGCTGCGTGATGACATCCCCTTGGCCAAAGTTTTGGCCGAAAAAGGTGAGGGTCTTCACCACTTTTGCTTCTATGTGGAAGATCTGAACGAAGCGGTTGACAGCTTGAAGCAAAATGGTATCGGTTGTCGCGACGCCGTGCCGCGAAGTGCTCCCGCCGGAAAGAGGGCCGTATTTCTCAGGCCGGAAGATACGTATGGTGTGCTAATCGAATTGACCAGTCATCCTGTGCGGTAACTGGAAACGCTGGAATCACCATGGATAGCACGGACTTCTGCTCGCTTTTCCCAAGGGAACGTATATTGAAGGCCTTGCCACCCGTATGGCCAGAGTCGCTGATGGCTCGAATAAGGGAGACTTTGTCTTCCCGCAAAAGTAAAGTCGTTGTCTTGGATGATGACCCAACAGGAACGCAAACGGTTTACGATATACCGGTCATCACAGAGTGGTCAGTCGCCAGCTTACGTCGCGAGCTTCAAGCGGCCGGTCCCGGTTTCTACATCCTCACAAATTCTCGGAGTTTGACTCCGGCCGAGACAGAGCAGCTTCATTGGGAACTTGGTAAGAACCTGCTGGAAGCCGCCCAATCCTATTCAGGCCGTGGAAAGACTCCCGATTTGTGTGTGATTAGCCGTAGCGATTCCACCTTGCGGGGGCACTTTCCGCTTGAGATTAATATCTTGGCCGCGGCTTTGGGCTCGCCCGATGTTGTGTTCCTTGTGCCTTTTTTCGCCGAGGGAAACCGCCTAACGATTGACAACGTCCATTACCTTGGGCAAGGTCAATACCTTGTTCCTACGGGTGCCACCCCTTTTGCGCAGGATCCCGTGTTTGGGTACAAGTCTTGGAACCTCCGGGAATGGATCGTTGAAAAGAGTCAGGGGACCATTGGCGGGGAAAGGATTGCCAGCATCTCGCTGGACGACATTCGCCGCGGTGGTCCCGATCGGGTCTTCGGGATCATTCGCACACTACCGCGAGGGACCTTCTGCATTGTCAACGCTGCAGATGGTCGGGACTTGGAAGTCTTCACGCTAGCGGTGCTGCGAGCAGAAGCAGAGGGGAGACGATTCTTATTTCGGTCGGCTGCCTCATTTGTGGCTGTGCGACTCGGTCTGCAGCCCAGGCCCCCCTTGCCACCGGAGGAACTTGTTGATGCCGGCACAAGGGCAGGAGGCTTGGTTATTTGCGGCTCATATGTGCCCATGAGCAGCCAACAATTGGAGGCTTTGTTGTCACAAGGCTCGGTGCACGCTATCGAGTTTGATGTGAAGGAATTTGCCAAAACTCACTCGGCCGATGAATACATAGCCAAGATTGTTCAGGATGTTCGGAACCACCTAGCTGCGGGTGGTCACGTAGTTGTCTATACCAGCCGACAATACGTGGGCGAACCTGACACACAGCAAAGCCTCGTGATGGGGCGGAGAATCGCGTGGGCGCTCGCGCAAATCGTTCGCAATTTGGGAATCCGGCCTCGATTCTTGGTAGCCAAAGGTGGGATAACATCGAGTGACGTTGCGACAAAAGGCTTGGGCGTCACCCGGGCGATCGTCCGTGGTCAAGCCCTGCCCGGCGTCCCCGTTTGGGAGTTGGATGAAAGTTCTCTTTATCCTGGGCTGAGATACATTGTCTTTCCCGGCAACGTGGGTGGGCCAGATGCCCTGGCATGTTTGGTGGAAGGCCTCATTTCAGCGAAGACGAACGGCAATAGGTGACAGACACCTTTCATGCCTTATTGCATGAATGGGAGCCTGCCTAATTCCAAACAGCTGTGTCGGCCTCGCAAAAGCGCGTAAACTTCAGCTTCGATATCCAGTTGAGCGCATGTCGAGCGCTAAGCGATCATGATTTTTTGACCACTTGTCCTAAGGGATCCGCTTTACATACACGGCGACTTCGTTGCTGAAATTGGCCGGTTTATGCCACGAGGCCGGACCATCTTTGGCTTGCTGGAACGTTTCTTTCTGAAACTTGCCGTCGATGGTGTCGAACCAGAGGATTTCGTACCGCCCTTGAGGCAAGTTCTTCAATCCCATCACGTTTTTGCAATCGTACGAATAAACGATGTAGGAAACCCCCGGGTTTGCCAAGGCCCATTTGGCATCCTCCGTTACCATATCGTCCGCGGACTTCATGCGGAACCAGTCGGTTTGCTCCATGAAGGATACAAGTTTCCCGGCATCGACGATACGGTCGTGCCGATCCGCACGCGCTACATTGAGCTGCGCCTCCAATGCGTGCATTCCGGCCAGGGCACACGCCCAGTTGTGGACTCGCGCTGTTCGCCGATCAATCTGGTGGTACTCCGTTTCGTTCTTCATTAAGATGAAAACATCTCGATCCTTCTGGGCATACTCAAGATAAGCTCGGTGCTGCGCTTCGAAGTCCTTCCCGTGGGGAGAAATATGCAGCCATGTCATAATATCAATGACCGGATTGTCACGATAATCCGCGCTGGTGACACCATCCGGATGCATATCCTTTTCGGCCGTTTCTGGGGTGACAAGACTCTGCACGATGGGGTGTTGGTACTCGTCCACCTGCCGGATGAGCTCCGCCATCTTGCGGAAATGGATGACCCGAGATCGCGGGAGTTTGTTGGAGCTTTCCTCCAACCCCCAGATGATGTTCTTCAAATGCTTAAAGCGGTTCACAATACCTTCAATAAAACGCCTTTCATCAGGATGGAGATTACCCTGAGCATCGAGCGTCCAGCCCATCAGCTCAACGTCTGTTGCATCGTTGTAGAACTCGAGATGAACAATAATGTTCCGTTTCTCTAGCTCCTTAAGCCAGAATTCCCATTGGTCCAATACTTTTTCATTCAGAGGCTTAGAAGGATCATGATCGATAAACGGACAGTGCGTGTCATCACCCTCGCCTTTAATGTTGCATCGCCGCATGCGAAACATCTGAAAATGCATCGCGTTCACGCCCGTCTGTCCTAAAAACTCGATCATTTCCATTTGCGGACCGTCTCTTGTGCCGTCGGGAAGCAATTTGCCAAGGAATAGGAATTCCTCCGGGTTATCAGGCCCACAGAGAAAAATCGCAGGCCCCCCGTTGATCTTGAGATAACCGGGCCGCCCCCCTGCCACGATGATTTGGCCCGGAAGTGCACGAGGGTTATCCAACGGCTCCGCCGCCATGACCTGCGGGAGGATCGGGTTCGATGTGGCAAATTGTGCCGTCCGCTCGTTAAGCTGGACATAGTCAAGCCTGCCGGCTTCGGCGTTGTCCGTCTGCACATCCACGCGGAGTTCGTCACCGTGGCGAATCTTCACATCCTGGATCGTGTGGCTAGTCCAACCACGGGCTTCACCGGGTGCTTGCCACGTCCCCTGAAGTGCACCGTTAACATACAAGGCCAACCTAGCGCGCGTTATTGGTGTCCAAGCATCGGACTTCCACATCGTAGCTGGCAGAATCCCGAGCAAAGGGCTCATGAAAACGTGTGCGAATGGATCCAGTGGTTCCGCCCGCTAGCCGCGTGTTGAGTGCATGAGAGGCGTTTTTGTCGTTGCGATCTTCAAGCGCGCAGCCGTCCAAATAACGAAAGTTCTCCGCCTCGATTCGCACCTGCTGCCGAGCAATCGTGGATACCGGCCGTTGATGTTCATCCAGAAGTCGTCTTAGCTTTTCAGGAGTGCATTCCTCGTCGCCGGTTACCAGAAACCACGTCATGCCGGCGTCCGAGGGGTCAGGCCGGGTGGAGACGAGCATCCTTTCCCAGAGCCAGCGAACTTGGGGGGGGCTGGAGTCTCTCATCCAAAAGTAAGGTTCAAATTCCTCAATGGAAGCCGGTTGGCCGTATCGTCCAAAACTCAAGAGGCGGTTCTGATCGCGGATTTGCACCCAATGCACATCTTGCTCGATAACATCCCGCTTGGTCCGTGTGAACTTGAAACGGGAAGCGAAACCATCATTCCACCGGCTATGGGAGATACAGTACACGAACTGTCGCTTGTCCGGGTCGGACTTCTGAATTCCCAAGAAGGGTACATCGACAGGCCCCGCAATGATGAAATACAAGGGATCTTCGGCCGTGGAATCATTGACCGCCTTAGTGATACTAGCAATGGCGGCGTCGAGCTCTTTTTGGCAATCGAAGAAGACCCGCTTGTCGAATCCATAGCGTTCAGCGGTGCCAAGTACGCTTTCTGCATGGATCTTTTCCCATTCGGGATTGCTCGCTGAGAGAATCGAATTGTAGTCAAAATGCACCAGTCGCTCCTTGAGCCCCATTTCCGCGAGGATGGCCAACGTGACGGGTGAGGCGACCCAGTCGTCGGGATCGTTGTAATTCCCATCACAACTGTAGGCGATTCGACCGCGGAACTGGCCCTCAACATACGGCCCGGTAGAAGCGGTTGCAACAAAACTGCCAGCTATTCCCTGCAACAGGGCCACTAGCACACAGCAAACAACGTAGGTCCTACCCATGGATTCCTCCTCCGATAGTGCTAGAAGCTCGGCAAATTCTTTGGTCCAATAGTAGCAGCACCAAGTCGATACCAGGCGTCCATTTGGGGATTGAAGTTGGAGGTACGGGTGGGGTGGTACCGGTTCCGTGCATCGACACGTCGTGTGGCCATGATGAGCTGCGGTCCGGTCCCAGCGCTAACCACAAGGTTGGCCGAGAACGGCGAATACACCTCCACGGCCCCGGTGTCCGGACGAGGCAACCCGCGGACTTCGGCACGCCTTTCCTCTGCCGTCCGCAAGTCGTCCCAAATGGCGCTGCCCACCACGTTAACCGTGGCTGTGAAAGTCTGAAAGGATGCTAAATTGCACCAGACCTGAAGCCGACGGAGCGATGTACTTTCGTCCGTAGCTGGATCATTGTCAAGGTGTACATGGATCTGGGCACCCGCCACGGCGGCGAGTTCGGCCAACTCAGTCCACAGCGCATCGCGCCCAATCGTGACTACCGCTGGCACACCCTTCACACGAAACCACATGGCCGACGGATTGTCGCCCGGTCGAAACGGACTGACTGCCGCTATTTGATCGTAACGAGTGAGGATCGAGCCATCTGGCCCGATGACAAACGCAGAATTGCGACGTGCTCCCTGGTGTTGAGTTTCCATGCCGACGACTACGGTGATCCGATGCTGGCGAGCGGCTAGCTTAAGGCGTTCTAAATTATTCTCCGTGGTTGCTCGCTCGGGAAAGATCACCATATCGGCACCTTTCAAACGGGCTTCGGCGATCATCGGCTCTAAATCAGAATAGTCGCCGGTCACCTGTGCCGCGGCCAACGTGATATCCACGACGGCAGATTCTAGCGGCACAAGCGGTGGGGCCTCGACCACCTGGCCCTGCTGAAGCCTTATCCCTGCCTGCCAAAATGGTGCAAGCACAGGACTACTGGCGCGGGCCCGCGCCTCTGCACGGGTGGCTTGGTTGTGATCTATGTCGGCCACGACAATTGTTTCCGCACCATCGTGGGCCGCTGCAACAATCTGGCCATCAGGCGCAATAATGGCACTATGTCCGTGCTTCAACTCGCGGATAGGGAGGGGACTGTCCTGCGCATCTGGCGCTTTATTACCCGTGTTGGCAAAGACTACCCAGACGTTATTTCGTAACGCCCGCGGAACATACCAATACCACCCGAAAGGGGCCACCCATTCGCTGGCGAAATTATTTGACAATTCAAAGCTAATCTGGGCACCTTGTTGGACGGGAATTTCCTCCACACCACGAAGCCACCGGTCGGCGCAGATGATCGCACTACAGGGGATGCCATTGATGAAAAATACGCCTGGCATTGTGGCGTGGTGATTGTCGTAGAGTTTTTCGTACCGGAAGACATCACGTCCATCTGGACCGATTACAAGCATCCAGTTGGCTTCCTTTTTTAGGTGGGGCAAATACGTGTATCCGCCAAACACAACATAGACGTTGCAGTGCCTGGCAGTGTCTCTAATAACGTCGATGGCCTCCGCCACAGCGGCCGCATTGTGATTTTCTTGGCTCCGCAATGCCCCTTCCGGAAAAACAACCACACGAACTCCGTGTTTTGTGGCCTGGTTAATACCGATGACAATGCGATCACGATTCGCTTCAAGGCTCTCGGCCACTGCCATTTGCACGACGCCGACCCTCAATGGCGGGCGAGCACCAGTTGCAGACTCTGCCAGTGAGGCTGTACACAACATGGCGGCGCACAATGCAACACGCATTGCCAAACCAATTTTTTGCAGCCTCAGATATCCTTTCTTCATGACGACGGTTCCCCAGTCCGAGGGGCTATGCCGGTAATTCGTTTCGCCACGTGCCATTCGCTTACTGGTTGCGAATGTATGGCGTTTTTTTGGTGAGAGGACAACGCACGTGTCGCCGCTTGTGGGAACCGGAAACCTCACCCGGGAAAGGCATCATTTCTATCGTGGTGGCGGGGCTAAAACCAATGGCCCAGCGCATTCTAACCGCGGGTTTGATGAGCGTCAATTGACCACGCGGTAGCCAGCCTTCGTGTTATCTCGCCTAAACCGTCAGACCCTTCGGTTCGTGGCCATTATAAAAATGCCCAGGTACGCGACTGACTCGCTTCTCAAAGTTGTTTTGGCGAACGACCTCAGCCTATTGACAACCGGTATCCCGTGACGTAACTTGAGCAGCGGAAACATGAAATAGCGATTGCTGGGGACTTCGGTCGCGGTGTGGTTGGCTTTTGCGCCCCGGGTGTTTTTTATGGTGCCCTTTTTAGCGTATCGGAGCACCAGGCGGAAAGCCAATCGGCAGTGATGTGGGAGGGTAAGACCATGGTGGAAAAACGCAGTGTAACCCACCGGATTAACCGCCGTGCGTTTGTCGCCGGAACTTCTGCTGCGTTGGCGATGGGGATGCTGGAATCGGAAGCACCAAGCCAGACGGGAGGCACCTCGGCGGTAAAGTTGGCTATTGAAGGCGGCGAGAAGGCCGTGACGCGCTCACCTGGTTCGGGGATGCGTTGGGGTGATCGCGAACTCAAGCAACTGCAAGAGATGCTTCAGCAGAGTTCCTTATTCTACTGGAATGGCCCCCAAACGGCCCTTCTCAAGAAGCGGTTCCAAGAGGTTTGTCCGCTGAAGTATGTCCAGACCTGTTCTTCGGGCACGGCAGCCATCCACATTGCCGTGGCATCGGCTGGAATTGGCCTCGGTGATGAAGTGATCACATCTCCCATCACTGACATCGGAACTGTGATCGGGATCATCTATCAGCAAGCTGTGCCGGTTTTCGCCGACCTTGGCCCGGGGACATATAATCTCGATCCAACGGATGTGGAGCGGCGAATTACGCCTCGTACCAAGGCGATCATCGCGGTTCACTTGACCGGTAACCCTTGTGATATGGATCGGCTTAAAGACATTGCCAAGCGACATAATCTGGTTCTGATCGAGGACTGTTGCCAAGCTTGGGGGGCCAAATACCGTGGTCGGCCGATCGGAACCATCGGTGATTTCGCGTGCTTCTCGCTACAGGACAGTAAACACGTGACCTGCGGCGATGGGGGGATTGTCGCCACAAGTGACGAACGATTTGGGCCCAATATCCAACGGTTTGGTGACAAGGGATATGATCGGACGCGGGGACTCGGGTTAGAAGTGTTTGCGACCAATTATCGCATGAGTGAGCCCCAGGCCGCTGTGGCAGCCGCTCAACTAACGCGCTTGGAAGAGGTCGCTTCGCGGCGCTATCAACTGGGGACCCTTTTGGGCGAGTTGCTGGCTGATGTGCCAGGAATCATTCCCCACCAGGTCCATCCGGATGATCGACCCGTGTATTGGTTTTACATGTTCCGCATCAAACCGGAAGCCCTTCGTTGCAATCGGTCTCAGTTTACGCGGGCGTTGCAGGCAGAAGGAGTGCAGGCATCGGGCGGATATATTGCGAAGCCGCTTTACAAAGAACCCGTATTCCAAAACCATGCGTTCTTCGCCGGACGCTGGCCTGTTAAGGAAATGGGTCTGACGACGATGGATTTCACAAAACATCGGTGTCCCGAAGCGGAGGCCATCCTTGAGACGTGCATTCGGGTACCGATCAAGGAGTTCATGGATGAAGAGTACATTCGGCAGGTGGGAGCAGCCATTCGAAAGGTTGCGAGGTATTACTCGGCATAATAGAAACGTTTCGTAGTCCTCGGCTCTGAACCCGTGTTTGGGAGAGTCCCGCAAATCCTACAAGGGTTCAGGTGCATTTTTTGGGAGGGTACGGCGATGTCTCACTTTACAACGGACCGTCGCGCTTTTTTGGCGAAACTCGGAGTTTTGGGGGCGTCTGCGTGGGCCAGCGGGTTGGCATTCGGGAATGTGGATGTACCCAAGGATGAGGAAAAGCTGGCCATCGACGGCGGAAAACCCGTGCGGGAAAAGATGTTGGCCGCACGACCATACGGTCCGCAATTCTATGACGATCGAGAAAAGACGGAACTCATAGAAGTTCTTGAATCGCGACAGCCGTTCCGGTGGTGGCATGGGAATTCAAAGGTTCTGCAGTTTGAACAGGCCTATGCCGCTCACTTGGGTGTCAAGTATGCTTTGGGAGTGACCTCCGGGACAACGGCGCTTGTCACCGCCATGGCCGCGCTCGAAGTGGGACCGGGTGACGAGGTCATTTTGCCCGCATGGACCTGGTATGCCGATTACGATGCGATCGTCCTGGCTGGGGCACTTCCGGTATTTGCGGAAGTGGATGAGTCGTTCAATATTGACCCAAACGACATCGAGGCTAAGATCACTCCGCAGACAAAGGCCGTCATTGTCTGCCACCTCCAAGGGACACCGGCCGATCTTGAGCCGATCATGGCGATTGCCAAGAAGCACGGGGTTCGTGTTCTCGAAGACTTCGCCCAGTGTGTCGGTGGAAAATACAAGGGGCGATATGTGGGCACGATGGGCGATATCGGCATCAACAGTTTTCAACTTAGCAAGACGATTACCTCTGGCGAGGGCGGTGCCGTCGTGACAAACGATGCGACGCTGTTTGAAAGGGCTTTGCGGTTCCACGATGTAGGTTCGTTGCGTTCACCATACACCGATCTGCTTAAGGGGGGACTATTGGCAGCCTTTGCTGGTTGCAATTTCCGTATGAGCGAGTTTACCGGGGCGGTGCTTAAGGCCCAGTTGGAAAAGCTTGAGACTATTTGCGCGAAGGTTCGGGCAAATGCACGTTTTGTCCGCGAAGGCCTGAGCGATCTGCCGGGAATTAAGTTCCGCAAGTCCCCGGATATCGATGGCGATATCGGTGTTGGAGTGTACCTCGACTTGGGTAATCGGGCGCGACGCGATCGGTTTTTGCGTGCCTTGCGTGCGGAAGGAGTTTCAGCGGTGGGACCGGTGGGATCGGTCATCCTGCCGACGGACAAGCGAATTGAAAACAAGGTTACCGTCCATCCCGAGTGGCCCTCCTTCCGAAGCCAGCGAGGACGCGAAATCCAATACGGGGCCGCATGTTGCCCGAGAACGATTGACATCATCAATCGCTTTGGTGGCGTCATCATAGACCCGAATTTCACCGAGGATGAGCTAAAAGACATTGTTCACGCGATGCGCAAGGTGTATCTGGCGACGCGCGATGTCTGAAGGTATCAGAGGTGATCCTGATTATTTCTCGTGCAGTGTTTTAGCAGATAAAGTTGGGGGAAACGAGGGTTGTGCTTGTATCCGCTGGCATGATAGTGGAGCTCTGCCATGACTAGGAAATCTCAGAAAGAATATCGTTTATCGCGCCGGGATTTGTTGGCAAAGTCGGCAAAGTCGGTCGTCGCCGTAGCGTTAGCCTCGCAATTTGTGGGGTGTCCCAAGCAAGAGGGTGCACCGCAGATCATCCCGGAATCCGCCAAGGGAGCAAATGAACGGATTGGCGTGGGCATTATCGGGTGTGGACGAAGAAATGGACAATTGGTGACCGGTAAGGGGGGACAGGGGAAACCCCCCAAGGAAGCTCAAATTGTCGCGGTGGCAGATGTCAATTTAAGACGGGCACAACAATGGGCTGAAAAATACAAATGTCCCGCGTTTCAGGACTACAGAAAACTCCTGGAGATGAAGGAAGTCGATGTTGTCATTTACGCGACGCCGGAGCATTCCCACTATTTGCCGTGTATCCATGCGTGTCAGGCCGGCAAGGATATCTACGGCGAGCAACCGCTCAGTCACACCATCCGAGAAGGTCAGGTGATGATCCAAGCGGTGCGAAAGTATAAGCGAGTCTTTCAGGTCGGTGAGCAGCAACGTTCGCATCCCGCTACGCGAAAGGCCGTCGAACTGATTTTGAACGGTCGCATCGGCAAGGTGCACACGGTGATTGGTTATAATTATCCAAGCCCATGGGACGCAGAATTTCCGGCTGAACAGGTGCCACCAGATCTTGATTGGGATCATTGGTGCGGCCAAAACGAGGTGATACCGTTTAACATCAATGTGTATCTGTCGCGAATCCCATACAACCGGGAGAACTATCCCGCAGAACCGGCGGAAAAGAGTGCCGTGGGACCGGGCTGGATGTCGCTTCGTCCTTATTCGGGCGGGGAGCTCGTGAACTGGGGTTGTCACGGCTTGAGTATGGTCCTTTGGGGCTTGGGTATGGATAACTCGGGCCCGGTGGAGATTTGGGTTGAACCTCCTAAGAAGTTGGAAAAGCTTGTGTATACTCAGCCCGAGGATCGAAAGCGCGGCGACGCCGCCATGAGTCAGGGGATTATTCATTACCGCTTCCCCAATGATGTTGTGCTCAAATTGGAAGGCACCGATGAGCGTTTGGGTGGTGGTGGGACGTTTATTGGGGAGAAAGGGAAGATCACCATCTTCCGTGGTGGCTATGAGTGCGACCCGCCCGACCTCGATAAAGATCCCTTGCCCGCTAACGCCGTAAGGGTCTATGAGAGTGATAACCACATGGAGAACTTCTTTGAATGTGTGAAAACGCGGAAGGATCCCATCACGCCCGTGGAAGTGGCCCACCGTATCGCTACTCTTTGCCATCTCGGAAACATCGCCCGTTGGTTGGGCCGACCATTAAGATGGGACCCAGAAAAGGAAATCTTCCCGGGTGACGACGAGGCAAACCAGTACCTCGATTGTCCCAAACGGAAGGGCTATGAGCTGCCGGAAGAGGTTTGACGACTCAGCTCGGCATAATTCACACTACAGAACTGCCTAAGGGGATCCCGGTATGAAAGGCCTGCATGTGGGATGGGTTACGGTTTTGGTTTGTGTTGTGGGTTTGCTGGGGCCGCTGGGATGCCAGAAACCGTCTTCGCGCCCCGAGACCAGTAAGCCGAGGGCACAACAAGAGGGTGAACTCGCCTCACCGTCCGCTAAGTTTAGCCCGAGCCCGCCAGAGGTACGATGCTTGAAATTGGGTGAAGAGGAAGCCGCGTCTGTAGTCTATGTGCAAGGATATCCTCTTGTCTTTACAGGGCAGGTCTTTCCCGAGGCCGAGGAGAAGGGTACGATCCCTGATGCCTTGGAGGATCAACTGGCCTTAGCATGGAGGCGACTTGAGGCCATTCTCGAGAAAGCGGGCTCCCAAAAGGAGAAGATTGTCCGTATTGGTATCTGCGTTGGGCAAGAGGACGATGCTGCGCCGGCAAACGCGTTTGTTCGACAGCAATTTTCGAAGGATTGGCTGCCGGCCATCACTACGGTGGTGACTCCCCTACCCTACCCCAAATCGCGTGTGGCCTTTGATGCCGTAGCGTATTTGGAAGGCCAACCGGAGGATGTGAGGTTGGTCCGGTTGTCAGATGATCCAAACGCACCACACGATGCTGCTGTGTGTCCGCAGGGAGGGTTGGTGTTCTTCTCTGGGCAACCTGACAAAAATCCCTTGCCGCGGGCGGTGGAAAACGCCATGAAGGCCTTATTTGAGACGGCCCAGAACCTCCACGTGGAGAAGAAAGACATTCTCCAAATCCGTGTCTTCCTTCAACCGATGAGTGAGGCCCCTGCTGTGCTCAACGAGTTGCGAAAGGCCTTTCCCGAAGGTGCCATGCCCCCGGTGATCTTCGTGGAATGGATAGCCTCTGCACCTGTGGAAATCGAAATGATTGCTCGATTACCGGCCCAAGCCGATCTGGGTGGTGATGTCGTTCGTTTCTACAATCCGCCGGGTGTCAAACCGTCGGCAACCTTCAGCCGGGTTACCTTGGTCCGCACCGACCGGTTTATCTTCTTTCCGGCGTTGTTGTCGCGAAAAGATGGTTCTGGTGCAGAACAAGTGGATGATATCTTCGCCCAATTGATAGAGGGTTTAAAAGTGGTGGGGAGTGACATCCGTCACCTTCTAAAGGCCACATATTATGTGGTCGATAAAGAGGCCAGTGATGCCGTCGATGACGTGCGAAAAAAGCTTTATGATCCCCAGCGGCCCCCTGCGGCGTCGAAGGTAACAATCCACGGTGTTGGTCAGGCCGGGCGGACGGTCAGTGTCGATATGATTGCTGCACCGGCAGTGGCTGCCCAATGAAGAGTTCTTCTGGAAAAGGACGCTTGGAGACACGCGGTAAACTCCGCAAAGCCGAAACATGCGTCTGTGGGTTTGCTCGGCTGCCAACGACGCAGGGCATAGGCTGAGGCTTGGGATTTGCTCAACCCGGCGTGTCCAAGTAGGGATCCTGCCCCATTTGGCGCTGCATCTTCTTTCGTTCGCGTTCGAAATGCATGAGTGCCCGCCGCTCGCGGAAGTGGCGTTTTTCCATGATTCGCTGTGCCTTGCGGAAGATGGGCAAGTACTCGTTGAATAGCCCTGGGCGGCTCCTACCAATGGCGGCGTATTTTTCGGCCTTTTTGGCCCCAAAGGCCTTGACGAGGATTTCGTCGTCGAGGGCGAGGAATTGGCGAAAGGTGCCGGGATCACCTTGGCGGCCACAGCGACCGCGAAGCTGCCAGTCGATCCGTGCCGCGTCGTGGATCTCGGTGCAGATA
>JAKPII010000079.1 GCA_029549885.1 Planctomycetota bacterium | reverse complement strand
TTTGCGGACGGAACCGCGATGGCGCCGCCACGCTTCGCGTACAGTAACCAATAAACGGTGGGAATGACCACCAAGGTAAAGGTAGTGGAAGCGAATATCCCAAAGATGATGGCCCAGGCCAAACCCGAGAAGATGGGGTCGAGCGTGATCACCCAGTTCCCCAAAAGGGTTGTGCCCGAGGTCAAGATGATTGGCCGGAATCGCACGGCAACGCTTCTGACAATGGCCTCCTTCAGATCAAAACCATCCAACAAACTGTGGTGAATAAAGTCAATCAGAACCACTGAGTTGCGCACCACGATTCCCGCCAGACCGATCATGCCGATCATGGCGGTTGCTGTGAAAAAGACGGGGTTGGCGAAGCCCCCTACGGGCCGGTTTGTGATGAGATTCAGAATCCAAAATCCCGGCATAATGCCGATCATCGTTAGTGGAATCGCTAGCATGATGATGAGGGGGAGGACCCGTGATTTGGTTTCGAACATCAGAAGGATGAAGATCACGACTAAGGCGACCCCGAAGGCGATCCCCAAGTCGCGGAAGACATCGAGGGTGATCTTCCATTCGCCTTCTCCCGTCCAAACTGCCTGATATCCTTCCGGCATTGTCCAGAAGTCGTTCCCGCCAGGGTGAAACCACGTACGTGCCTCGACCGGTCGCGGCCGAGGCTTTTTACGGGGGAATTCATTTTCCGGCACCAAATCGACCTGCATATCGATGATGGCATCGGCCGGGGGGCGGCCTGCGACCTCGCCGAAGACGTAAACGACCCGTCGCAAGTTCTTATGATAAATTGTCTTATCTTCCAACAGTGGCTTTCCTTCTGGGCTGGTTGAAACAAACTTTCCTAAAGATCCAAGTTGCAGCAATTGTCCTTGAGAACCGGGGACATAGAGTTCAGCCAAGTCATCTTCAGCTGAACGCTCTGAGCGTTTCAGTCTCAGGATGACGGGCAGGGGATTGACCTCACTAGGAATGTGCAGTTCGGTGGCCGGATAACCGCCCAATGCCGCTTGAACAGTCTGGGCAATCATCTCCTTAGAGACGCCGGAAAGAGCCGCTTTGGGCTGATCCGTGACAAAGAGCCTCTTTTCCTGATCGGCTTCGGCACTGATGTCAACATCGACAACTCCGGGCTCCCGTTGCATCCGTGCTTCGACAAACTTGGCCGCGCGGATAAGGTCCTCGTAAGAAGCGTCGGGTGGACCGTAAACCTCCGCCGTAATTGTCGAAATCACAGGCGGCCCAGGCGGAACTTCGACGAGCTTAATATTGGCGTTGATTTCTTGTGCGATCTTTGCGATGTCGGCGCGGATTCTGAGGATAATTTCGTGTGATTGTTGAGCACGAAAATCCTTGTGTAGCAAATTGACCCGAATATCGGCGAGGTGACTTCCTTGTCGCAGGAAATAGTGTCTGACCAGACCATTGAAGTCCATAGGCGAGGACAAGCCGGCGTAAATCTGAAAATCTCGAACTTCAGGCAAAGTAGCAAGATAGGCCGCGATACGTCGGGCAGCCGCGTCCGTCTGCTCCAGAGTCGTTCCTTCAGGCATGTCAATAACGACCTGAAACTCATTCTTGTTATCATAGGGGAGCATTTTTAGGGGAACGACCCGCAAGCCCGGTAGCAAGAGTGACGCAACAAAGAGAATCGCAACGGCGAGGACCACCCCCCACGCCGTGGCTCGATAATTCAAGATAGGATGAAAGACTGCTCGAACCATCCGGTAAATCGGCCGTTTGGTCAAATCGTAGCCTTGTTCAGTACTGTCTCCGTGTTCTTTGGAACCTTGCAGGGCGAACATGGCCATCCACGGAGTAATGACCAGGGACACAATCAGCGACACCATGAGCGTCACGGGGACATTGAGCGCCATAGGGGCCATGTAAGGCCCCATCATTCCCGTGATAAACGCCATCGGGGCAAAGCTTGCCACGATGGCCAGGGTTGACATCACCAAGGCGGGGCGAACCTCTTGAACAGCGCGGAGGACGGCAGGCCGGGGCGGCAAAATCCGCATGGCGAAATAGCGGGCGATGTTTTCCACGTCCGTGATCGGATCATCCACGAGAAGCCCCAATGCCAAAATGAGGGCAAAGAGCGTCACCCGATTGATTGTGTAACCCGCCAGATAATTGATAAACAATGTGACGCTATAACACACGGGCACTGCCAGGGCAATGACGACCGCGGCCCGCCATCCGACGAAAAGCCAAATGAGGCCAATCACAGTCAAAACGGCGACGATGAGAGCTTCCACAAGCTCATTGACTTTTTCGTTCGCTGTTTCTCCGTAATCCCGTGTGATGCGATAGAAAACATTCGATGGCAAATGTGTTTTCGCCAACTGGGCTATGCGTTCTTCCACTGCCTGAGCGACCCAGACGGCATTTGTGCCCTTTTGTTTGGCCACGGCAATCGTCACCGCGGGGAAATACTGCAGAGGGATGGCGCGTGGCTTGGATTTTAACTCCTCCGGTGTTACATGCTCTCGGGGGGCCTCCGGATGTTTGGCGGCGGCCCCAAATCCCATCCAGGTGTAGGAGACAGGCTCAGCCGGTCCGTCGATGACTTGGGCAACGTCTTTCAGATAAACGGGTCGGTTGCCCACCACATTGACAACGAGGTTTTCCAGTTCCCGGGCATCGCGCACGAACGTTCCGGCTTCAACGAGGAATTCACGGTTTCGCTGTTCGTACCGCCCAGCCCTGACGTTGACGTTACTCACCTTCAGGGCTTGAGCCACTTGCAGAATGGACGTGCTCCTGGCCGCCAGTTTGATGGGGTCAACCTCAACACGGATGTGTCTGGGACGACCGCCTACAATGGTCACACGGTTGGTCTGCGGAATTGATTTCAGCTCGTTCTGCAGTTGCTCGGCAATCCGTCGTAACTCGTAGTCATGAGCGTGCTCGGGGTCGCGGGACCATAGGGTGATGTTCACAATCGGGACGTCATCGATCTCCACGGGCTTGATGACCCAACCCTTGACAGAGGACGGCGCTTCGTCGATGTACGATTGCACTTTTGCGTGGAGTTTGACGAGCGAATCCTCTCGGTCTTGACCCACGTAGAACCGCACCGTGACGATCGCCGTTTCCGGACGCGACATGGAATAGACATACTCAACGCCATCAATTTGATAGACGATTCGTTCCAGCCGATTTGTGATCTGCTGTTCGACCTCTTGTGCCGAAAGTCCTGGCGCTGAGACAAAGATGTCCGCCATAGGTACGACGATCTGGGGTTCTTCCTCACGCGGGGTGATCCACAAAGCACCCAGGCCGATGAGGACAGAAATGACGGTGAGCATGATCGCGGAATCGCCACGGAGAAATACATCGACGATCCGTGTCAAAAAGGGTACTCGCTCTGTCGATTGAGTCACGTCACGCCCTCCGTTATTCTTTTCATGGTTTGTTGGCTGCTTATCAGCGTAAGCCCTGAAGTGTTCACGCGGTCCTGCTCTATCGTGATTTTCTCTGTGGGTGTCACTTTTTTGGACAAGCGAGGCTCCGAAGAACAATCATCACCAAAACCAAAATTCGCTGCCACTGACACACACCTTACTGTTGTTCTGAAGCAGGTGACGCCAAACATTGCGGCTGGTCTGTCCCGATGGATTCGCTTGTCTCGGGCCTCTTGGGGATAGCCACTTTTTCGCCAGCATTTAGCCCACTTAAAACCTCGACGTGTCCTGGGCGACCAAATCGCCCGATCTGGATAAGACGCTGCTCTTTCGTGCCGTCTTCTCTGACCACTTCCACAAAGTCCAACTGCCCAATCCGTTTGATCGCCTGAATATTGAGGCAGAGATGTTCGCGCGAGCCGGCTTCTATCTTGAGCCGTCCAAACATACCTTCCACGAGGCCTGGCGTCTCCGGCAGCGAAACCTTGACCAAGACAGTTCTGGTGGCCACATCAGCTTGGGGG
The DNA here is from genome assembly GCA_029549885.1 of Planctomycetota bacterium. Taxonomy (GTDB): domain Bacteria; phylum Planctomycetota; class Planctomycetia; order Pirellulales; family Thermoguttaceae; genus Thermogutta. The sequence goes on along the minus strand of JAKPII010000079.1, from coordinate 17,707 downwards.
ACTTTTTCATCCACAGTCCCTTCTATCTCCTGTTGAAGGGCGTCGATATAGACCTTCACTTTGTCACCGATGTTCAAATGTGCGGCTACGTTCTCAATCACAGGGACCTCCAGCCGGAGCGAGGCGGGGTCGTAAAGCGTCAAGAGCGGCACACCCGGTGACGCTGTGTCACCCTCTTCGGCCAAACGATCAACAATCCGGCCATTTCTCGGTGAGGTGATCGTGCAGTAGGAGATATTGACCTCGATCTCGGCCAGGGCCTGCTTTGCCTTCTCGTAATTAGCCTGAGCCTGATCGCGTCGTGTACGAAACTCGTTAAATTGCTGCTCACTGATGGCCCCGGGCTGTTGCTGTCGGAGTCGCTCGGCTCGACTCAGATCATCCTCGGCCTGTTTTAAAGCAGCTTCGGCGGCCTGAAGGGCGGCCTGGGCTTGGTTCCGCTGGCGTTCAAGGGCCGCCCGATCCAATTCCACAAGCACATCACCAACTCTCACGTTATCTCCCGCACGAACGTGAATCTTCGTAATCGTTGACATGATCCTTGCGGAAACCGTGGTCCGTTCGCGGGCCTTCACTGTTCCCACAACTTCCTCAATGACAGGCTTGATAACCACTTCGACCGGTTCCAGCGTTTCTTTCGTGGGATCAAATCGCGGGAGTTCAGTATTCACTTGCGCGGGGGCGACGCGCTCGGTAAAGAAGCCGGACAACCAGAAGACCACGAGAACCAGAACAACCACACCAAGCACAAACGGAAGCAACTTCAAGACAAGACGGAGCCATTTCATGGTTTTCTTTCCTTTTCCGCTAAGCAGTGCAGTCCATATAGTCGTCAAATTAGGCTGAACTACGTTAAGTGTTCAAATGACGTTTGATATCTGTTGCCCGTGTGTCCATAGCTTCTCAGCGGCGAGTCAACGGCCGAAATTGCCACTGGATACCCACCTTAACAGACGCAAAGACTCGAGAACGGGTTACAAACGAGACAATTCCTGATGCCACAATTTAGCAAATTGGGCTACACAGAGACAAGCCCGACACAAGTGGTGGAATCAAGGTCCCGCCATTTTTTTGCACCTTCAACAGCTTCTATGGAGACTGACTAACATGGTACAAGCCGGACCTGCCGGCTTCCTAAACGAAAACCACCTTGTGGGCGCAATTGGCACCACAAGGTGGGTGTGTGGCATGTGCCAAATGTGGCGTGGCTGTAATTTTACGGTCCCGGCATGGGGGGCGAGCCCATAGGACCACCTCGCGGCGCGTTCCGGCCGGGAGTGGTCGTTCGCCCTCTTGTTGTTGTGGTCCCGCGCCTACGGTCCTGGGTACCGCGAGGCCCTGTCATCTGCCCGTAATATTCCGCCTCCGAGGTATACTCCGATTCGTACGTCATCTCGCCCGGGTACCCTGAATAGAGGCCAGTCGGCTGAGCAGTCTGGGTGAATCGCTTGTATTGGGGCGCATCCTCGATTTCATCCCGCACGAAAAGATTACCTTCAGGGTCCATAAGGGCCACGACGGATGGGGCGGTTTCCTTGGTTGGGAGTTGGTCACCACCCGAGATGTCAACAATCATCATGCGACTCAGGTAATCGATCTCTGTCTCTTGGGCCTGTTGCGTCGTTGGCATTGTCGTTGAAGCTCCGGGATATCCGGGATATCCCATCATGCCGGGCATGCCTTCAATTCCCGTCTCGCTACTGACCATTCCCTCTTCGGGATAACCGTACGGATAGGACGTGGTTGGTTTTTTCTCGCGCTTCGGAGGGTTCAATCGCTTCACGTCTGCTGCCGTGAAATCGACAATGGTTCCGCGGGGAAGGTCGGCAAACTCCATGAACTTTGTGAGTCCACTGCTAGGCTGAAATACCGTGACCCCCAAAGAGGCCCTGGGTTCGATAAAGGCCACACGCCCCGGTTTAGCCGGTCCTGCCAGGACGCCGACATCGGCAGGTACCCGCACCACGTTGGAGGGGGTGCTCCACTCGCTTAGCAGCCACGCTTCTCGTGCGTAGCTTTCATCCTCCAAGACCTGTGGAGGCAATTTATAATTGGGATTCGCCAGCCATAGTTTGACTCGATACCGATACTCTTTGCCGGGCTCAACTTTGTAGTCAACGAAGCGGAACAATTTGATTGGTGACTCTTTGCGAACCATCATTCCGCTGCCATATCCGGGGTATCCATAGCCGCTTCCGTAACCCTCTTCACCTGAGGTTGCCGGATACATCCCGGAATAGGGCGAGCCACCGTACGGCGACGTATAACTGCCCTCTGGCATGGTCTCCGTGCCATACATGGACGTTCCATAAGGTGACACGCCGGGCATTCCCGGTAACATTTGTCCGGGAGCGATCGGGGCATCTGGAATCTCGGGACGAGGCGGTTGAACCGGCTGGGCCGCTTGTCCCGGTTGCGTGCCTGCCATCCCAGCTCCTGGCATAAGGCCCGTGGGGATCGCCGCGCCCGGACCCGTCGCAGTGCTTCCTAGCATGCCTGGCGAGCCTTCGCCCGGATAGCCTGCGTACGGTCCATAGCCGTAGCCCATTCCACGCGGAATTTCTAAGAACGGGATTTCGGGGTCATGTGCCACTTCTTTGCCCCAGGTATCTCCTGCCGTCAACTGAACTAATGGCCAAGTGAAAGGCACCTGACCCGGTGGCATGACGTATTCAGGCGAAACGTACATGAATTGATCATGGGGGACCCGTTGTTCTTCAAACCACCTTGCACGGGCATTCAGGGGTTCCCATTTCAGATTGTCCACAGGCACCGACTCATCCGTGATCTCGGCCCGCTCGATGGAGAAGTACACGTAGCGAGGAAATTCCACATAACCGGCGGTCCCCGAAGGACCGTAACCGTACCCAGGAGACCCTGAAGTCATCGGATAGCCCGTGGTGCTCGAGTAATCTGAATATGTTTCCTCCCCACCCATTCCGTATCCGGGGTATCCCATGCCCGCACTCATCCCCGACGTACCTTGTCCGGATACCCTGATAGCATCCTGGAATGTGTCTCGGAATGCCCGAATCTGTTTTTCCCAATCAATGATTCCCGTAACCACAACCCACCGACGACCGTGGCTCGGCCCCGTAGGTCCCCCATATCCTCCGTATCCCGAGTACCCGGCATAGCCCGTCTCTGACTCTCCGTACATCTGGGGGTAGGTGGAAGTCGCTGTGGGATAGGGAGAAGTTGGCATGGTGGGGCTACTGCCGGGATATCCTGGATAGCCACTCCCAACACCGACCGACCCAGATCCGGTATCCCCTAGACCCGCCACAGCGCCGTGACCGGCTGCCGCCCTCAAATCGGAAACGGGCAAGACAGGCGGCTGGCCGCGTTTCTTTCTCTGCTCGAACATCGGTGGATCGAACGGGGCGACGATTTGATATCCGGTGGAAGAGACAGCTTCCCTAATTCGTTTTGCCACTTCCGAATACCTGGGCGCTGAAAAACTTTCATTCTCTCTGATCACGTCGGGTTTGGTGTTGGCGTAGTTCTGCTCCGCACGACTGGCAAGCTGGGTCAATTGCTCAGGCGTAATGTCAATGTTAGGGCCACTCGTGGCCGACATCGCGATTAATCCCAACGTGATAAGAATCGCAACGCCAAGTACGATCTTTTCCCAGATGTTGGCCAGAATCTTATCAATTCCACCGGATTGTGACTTGGCCATTTTCAATCCCTCGCAACAAAGGCCCACACACTTGGGTCAGGACTTTTCCTCTCGGTTAGCCAATCGGACTTTTGCTCCCGCTATCATCATACCTTCACTATGGGTTTGCTGCTGCAGGTTGCCCTGGCTGTGTCCCAGGCGGAACGGGTGTTGGGCCCGTACCAGGTGCCGGTTGCACTGCTGGCGGCAAACCCTGCGGCGCACTGGGCGGTGCTGTTGGGGTTCCCGGCTGACTTGCCTGGGGCGGTACTGCCGGAGCCATCGGCCCCGCTGGCGCCGGTTGAGCCCCGGCCGGTTGAGCCTGTGGTTCAGGCTGACCAGGTTGAGCCTGTGGGGCAGCTGCTCCAGCGGGCTGTGAAGGGGCGCCACCTTGTGATGCGTCCCCCGTCTCAACTGGCGGAGCTTCGATAGGCGCCAATGATTGTCCGGAGACCAACTCAGGAGCCCCTTGTTTTCCAAGTTGTTCCTGATCCGGAGGATTGAATAGGTAAATAACACCCTCGATCACGATGGGGACATCGTGCGATGATGAAGCCTGGGTGGTTCCTCCGGCTCCATATCCAGTTCCCGGGGATGCACCAGTCTCATAACCTGTCTCGCTTCCGTATCCATAACCGCCGGTTGACATCATCCCCGCCTCGCCCCCAAATCCTCCATATCCAGCTCCACCTCGACTCGCTTGGCCAGGCCTGATCAAGACCCGTGTGATACGCACCGGCATATCGGAGTTCGCACAGTTGACGAGTAGCTGGTCAATCTTACGCTGATCGACGACCAAGTCCAAGCGGACCGGCATCATCTTGAATTCGGCAAATGGTTGGGGATCGCCGGGGCGAAGCGGATTACCCGATGCATCAACATAACGGCCAAACGTGGAACGCATACCCGGTACACCATAACCGCCGTAGCCGCTTCCGTATTCACCACCGGTTTCGCTTGGCTCACTCGGCATACCAACCTCCATGCCGGGGGAACCCATACCGGGAGAGGCCATCATCCCTGTGGCACTTGCCATCGCAGATGTGCTTGCCGAAGCGAAATACGCCGCTGCATCGGGTCCGATCTGAATAGCATTGATCCGTTTAACGGCTGCGTTGTGTGGCCCTGTCGCGCCTTCATTTGTTTTGGCAATAATTCGCAAAAGTGCCTCGTAAACCCACAAATCCTCTTGTGCGTTCCATATTTCGTCAGACGTGGGGACCTGCCGCCATGCGAATCGCTGTTTGATGGCTGCGATATTCTGAGGATTCCATTCCACGACACCCACCATTTCGATAGCAGCCGCTCCGGTACCTGTTGCCCCGGTACCGGGATAGCCTCCTGCCCCCGGATATCCCATTGTTTCTCCGTAGGCTTCTTCACCCATGGTGCCCGTAGCACCCGGATATGCACCACTCCCATAACCTGATGCCCCATATCCAGCTGTTATCGCTGCCCGAATACTTCCCAGTTGTTTAAGGTCCACATTCGCAGGTCGCCGTAAATTGACGATTTCAAATAAGGTCGGAAAATGTTGTTCGATGAAGTTGAGATAGATTTCCCGGAAACGTTCCGGGATCGGATCACCAAACTGTCGCCCAGGCTGATTGACCCAATTTAAGAATTCATTTCCCAACGCCTTAGGCCACTGATTCTTTTCTTTTTGATCGGCATACATGGTAACCCAGGCCTGGTAGACGTCGCGCTTGAGGTTCTCAATTTCCTGCCGAGCTGCCTCGATGACTTTAGGATTGGGCGAACCCGGTTTAACGCCGCTGACCTGGGACTTCAGGCCGTCCAATTGGTCCTTGCGCGCCTTAATGCTCGCCTGGACAGACTGCTGGGCGATGAACCACACGCCCAAACCTATGACGACAGCAAGGCCGCATATTATCCAAAAACCCCATTTTTTCATGGCGACGAGCAGGGGTTGAAGTTGGTTCATATCACAAATCCTCTCATGCTGAGTGGACTTTTAAGCTGAATCACATTTCTCTCTCGTTACTAACCGTTGGGCATCTGTCCCGTGGGCGCCTGTCCCGGTTGTGTCTCACCCGGCTGCATTTGTCCTGGTTCAGTCATTGGAGTCCCTGGAGCTGGAGCGCCCGGTTCGACTGGGGCGTCAGGCAGAACAGGTGCATCCGGTATTTCCGCTGGGTTCACAGGAGTTGAAGTTGGAGGCGCTGCGCCGGGTGGCATAGCGCCGCCTACGCCTGGCATAGTGACTCCCGGAGGAACACTGGACTGACCCGCTGCTGGTGGTACTACGGTACCGGGCTGCATCTGTGGAGGCATGCCGTTTCCAGGAGCTGCTGGCCCTACGGCCGCCGGTACCCCTGGAGGCACCACCTGGCCAGGGGCAGGAGCGCCACCGCTTGGCGCCGTCTCGGTTGTCGGTTGACCACCTTGTGTTGCTGGTCCAGTTCCGCCACTTGCTGCGGCCTCTGCCTCTTGGGCTGCCGCAGCGGCAGCCGCCTGTTCCAATCGTTCTTTCTCTCGCTCTGACTCAGTCTTGGGCTGCCAAACAAACTCGACAACAAAGTTGAATCTCCGTAATGTTAATACTCCGGGGATCTTTCCGCCCGCTGTACCGACGGTCCCTGTCTCGGAAACACCGGGTGCGGTGACACCGGGATAGGTTTGGCTGCCTGTGGGCATTGTTCCTAGCCCAGGAGCAACCCCGGTGGGTAACCCGGTACCTGGGGCACCTGGCGTCCCGGCCGGCGGCCGATAATTTGGATCGGCCACACGGATAACCTCGATCCGCCCAGGGTTGACCAAGATGGGATAGCCAATCCCCAATTCCTTGGCTGTTACCCACTTTCCGTTGATCCAGAATTTTCCTTCTTCGAGATTCCGAATCAGGGTATTCCTTACATATTGCGCACCCTGATTGGGTCCAGCGACATCGCTATTGTGGAAGTGATAACCCGTAAGTCGTATCACATATCCGCTTCCCGAAGGCCCTTGCACATCGGAGGGAGGTGGTGTGCGGGCTGGTACGCTCGCAAATAGTCCCCCTCCCGTAGGCCCGTAGCCGCCTGTTTCGCTTTCCGGTCCGTACATTCCGGACATTCCATATGGGGAAGTCATCGACCCCATCATCGCTCCCGGACTGCCCGGTGTTGCTGTTCCCGTGGCCGCCGTCGCTTGAGCTGTCTCCGCAGGCTCGGTGTCTGTTTCTCCCGGCTTGCGATACCATCCGCCCATTCGCTGCCACCACGTTTCAAGTTGTTCTGTTCGGATGGCTTCAAGGCTAGTGATGTGGATCTCGTCCCGTTGTTCCAAGATCTGCTGTTGCTTTTCGGTATCGGTAACCGCCGAAATGTCCACGACGTCCGCGGGAGCCCCAGCTTGAGGACGATACTGTGGTAAGCATTGGTTAATGGCAGAAAGCAATTCAAGCCAGAGGAGACGACCTTCAATACTACTCGTCAGGTTTTGACCAATGCTCTTGATCCTATTGAACTCCGACTCTACCGAGGCGAGCTCCGACTGGTATTGTTGTACCGTCTTCAAAACCTGCTCTGCCGTTCGCTCGGCTGCCGCAAATCGTTCCGGTGAAACCCGGCTCAAAGCAAGAGACTGCGCAGCGAAACTGACCGTGCATCCAATCAGGAGAGTTGTAGCCGCTGCCAATGCCCACGGCTTCTTAGCCCGAATGAATCGTTCTTGTACGATTTCATCCGGTAACATGTTGATTTCCATGTAGGCCCGACCGATTCCCTGTAGGGCCAGCCCATAAGTAACGCCGAAACACGACAGGTTTTCTCGGAACACAGGAGATTGCAAGACATCGGGCCCCTGCAAGCGCTCAAACTGATCCACGTGCTCCAGGGGAAATCCCAGCCCTTTTTCGAGAAAAGCCCGCAACCCCTGAAGCTTCATGGGGTTACCCAAGGCAATTCCCCGCGAAATCTCAACAGCCCGATCTATCGTATTGTAGTAACTGATCGACCGCTGGATTTCGGAGAGCAACTCCGTAAATACCGAGCGCATTGCCTGAAACACTGCCTTGGGGTCTGAATGGGTCGTGGGATTCTTCTTAATGTGCTCCGCCTTGGAGAACGTCAGCTTTAGCTCCTTACTCAAGGCCTTTGTAAAATGGCTTCCACCAATCGGGATATTCCGCTGCCACACCCGATAGCCATTGGTGATTACCAAGTCGGTGCTGTCCGTTCCCATGGAAATCACAACAATGGACGGTGGGGGGTTATCCGGGTCGTATTCGTCCGGGGGCGGTAAATCTGGCATCGCGTCGAAGCGAGCATAGTTGAAAATCGCCAATGGGCTCAACTGGATCACATCGACTTCGATGCCAACGTTGGCGAAAGGCTGAATAGCCGCTTCCACCTGGTCCCGCTTGAGTGCGAAAATCCCCACCGTGGATCCCAAGGTGAAGCCACTCTCGCTGCCCCCCGCATCCAGTCGCTGGTAGCGCCACACGACGCTATTTAAGTCATACGGAATTTGCTGCTTGGCTTCATATCTGACGACATCCGGCAGCTTGCTAAGCTCCACAGGGGGTAGCTTAATAAAACGTGCAAGCCCCGTCGCTCCCGAGACAGAGATTGCGACCTTATGGCCACGGACCTCATTTCGTGACAAAAACTGGCGAAGGGCTGTTTCGATCAAACTCGGAGGATCCGCCGCCGGTTGCGTGAGAAGCATCGGATACTCGATGTAGTCAAAGGCGTCGGCAACGACAAAGCTTGGGCTTTCGCCAGGTCGCAACCGTAGCGCTTTAAGCGATGCATTCCCGATATCTATTCCCCAGCAGGCTTCTGACTTTGGCATAGACGACACCTCATTTATGGGACCGCTCGGCCACCAAGCCCTTTTCCTATTGCTCAGAAGACCCTGTTACCCATGTCCCCTGATTAGACGGTCCGTCTCTCCCTGCTACCGAAAAGCTCCCCGATCTGTCCAAAAAAATTACTATCATTCCACCCCTTAATGTATCCCCGCGCACCCCCAGGTGTCAACTTGCAATCCGCTTCCGAAGCGATTTCCCGCAACGTTTGCCCCTACCGGCTTTCCGGCCGCCATTCGCACCATCGAATGTGACGTCACAGCTGTTCACTGAAGGAAGAATCGCCGACAAGTTTATTGTGCACCCACAATTAATGTCTTTTAATCTCCCTACCGGTCTTCCGTTGAAGAAAACGGCGCTATCGTGACGGGACGAAAGGCAGTTGGTCCACGGGACAACCGGCACGATTCGCAATGTCGCTCGCGATGTCATCCCACGAGGGATCCATAATGGCAAAATCGCTGGGTCGATGGAGGTGAGGAGGGACGTCCAGTGGGAGAGGGGCCTGCCACGGTATGGCACCCCACGCGGGCTCCTGCTCGTGCTCAGTCTGCCAATAAGCCTTCCACTGATCAAACGACAGTTGGAGGGGGACAGAATGCTGAGCTCCTGTCACCACCAGCCAGAATTGGCTAAATTGCTCATAGAAATTACGCTGCCCGAACCATGTCAATAAGCGGAGGGCTCCATCCACATTCGGCACGTGCTGCTCAATCAAGGCACTATTGGGACTGGCGACGAAGATGCAGTGTTCACTTTCCACCCGGATCGGCTGAAGATAGGGCTGATAAGTTAACTGCTGCTGCCGGATTAGTCCTTTTGCCGTCCAAGCGGTCAGACGTTGCAATTCTAGGTGCACGCCCGCATCGGACGCAGGCGACCGTTCCGTTCCCAGCATGTCGAGCAACCGGCCTGCCACGGAGACAAAGCTTTCCGTAATCGTCACCCGTACCGGCTGGCAATATGTGCTGCGGAAAAGATCGCCATCTCCGCGGATAATGCACCGATGCAACCGAACCGCAGTCCCGCGCAGCTGATCTGCTTCTCTGTTTTGTGCAGCCCGAACAACGAGCGCACTCCGTGGGTCTTCACAAAAGAGAAAAAAACTACCGACATTGACGTCGTTAGACGCTATCTGTCGCCTGTCACGCGCGGCGGCCAAGGTCAGTACACAGCGGTTCAACTCGATGGTTGAATCGTAGCTCACGCGAAAAAGGTGCCAGTCGTCTGCCGCGTACTCGGGAGGCACCTCAATTCTGATGGCAACGTCCTCGCAAACAATGGAAGAGGCCGCCAATGTCCAAAAGGAACCGCTACGCAGCTTGGTTTGCTCGGACGCGTGAAACACCAATTCGGGCAATCGCCCTTTCGCTGCCTTGATAATCAATTGCCGCCCGCGCAGGTCACACCCCTCGACCGGTAGCGGGCCGTCAAAATTAAGCCGAATTTCGTCACCCGGAAGAGCCGCCTGACATGCTGCCTCGAGAGTCGGATAACTCCCGGGTTCCTGCGTGGTGGGATCGACCGTCCGAACCCATTCAGCCGACATCGATAAGGCTGGTGAAAATCGTTCCGTGTGTTCGGTGCCAACAGGAGTCCTCCTGGTTACCATGTCCGTGACCACACGAGGAATGCCCGTGTCAGATGGAGTTGAGGAGGAGAACGGGACCGGATCCTGGGAAGAGACTGTGGCGTCCGGAAGGACTTTGTTTTCCTCAAAACCGCTCGAATGGCCCATTGCCGGTGCGACTTGACCTTGAGGATATGAAAAAGCTGAGCCGCTGACCGCCGTCGAACCAATAGGACTTTCCAAACTGTCTACCGGAGCACCCCTGACCCGCGCTATCCCGATTTCCGATACTTGTCCGGACTCACTCGTGGCAGAAGGCAGCTCGGTTTGATTGGGCACCGTGCGAGAAGGTGATGATCTGTCTGGAGGGATAGGCGAATCCGTGGGTTTCCCTTGCGGCTGCTCCGGTTGCCCAGCCGCCGGGTAGCCCGGGGGCGTGGGAGTCAGCGGGGAGAAGAGACCTTCGGTATATCGGACATCATCCCCGAAATAGATCGTTTCCTCCGCTCCTTGGGACCACCACCAATCCAGAACGAGCGTACTCAAAAGCAAACCCACGACCGGTACCAGCCATGGTAAATGCTGTCGTAACGGCAGACGTTTCTTTTCTGCTATTCTTTGTTGCTCACGACCAAACTGAACAGTTTGAACTTCGACGCCAAGAACGGCGCGGAGCGCCTGGATCAACTCCGCGGGCGTTTGATACCGCTGCCGCGGAGACTTGGCCATCATCCGTCGCAGAATCCTGGCCACCGCTTCTGGTACGTCCGGTCGAATCGCTCGGATATTTGGCGCCTCCTCCGACTGATGTTGCAGCAACTTTTGCAGGACCGAACCGGCAGGAAACGGGGGTTGCCCCGACAAGAGAAAATAAAGCGTGCATCCCAACGAATAGATGTCGCTCCGTATGTCCGCCAACCGTGGGTCCCTGGCTTGTTCTGGAGCAATATAATCAAATGTTCCTAATGTCATGCCGCTCGTCGTAAGGTCCTGCGAACGGCCATTCTGTTGGAACACTCGCGCCAGACCAAGATCGATCAGCTTAGCACGACCCTCCGGTGTTATGATGATATTGGATGGTTTGATATCTCGGTGGATGATACCGCGACGGTTGGCGTGATCAAGGGCTTCTGCTACCTGTAGCACGTAATGGAGGGCTTCGGGCACGGAAAGCGGTCCCTGCTTTTCAACCAACGTTCGTAGGTTCGTGCCCTCAACGAATTCGAAGGCAATATAATGAATCCCGGCATGCTCACCAGCGGAGAACACTTGGACGACGCCGGGATGGTTCAAGCGAGCGGCCGCCCGGGCTTCGTTTTGGAACCGCGCAAGGATTTGGGGGTCGGTGGCTTGCTCCGGGGTTAAGACCTTGAGCGCGACAATGCGAGATAGCCGGACGTCGTACGCCCGGAATACCCGCCCCATCCCCCCGCCGCCGACGAATTCCAGGAGTTCATAGGGACCGATTGTACTTCCCGGCGAAAGAGTAGGGCTGATCGTTTCGCCCTTCGTTTCCAATGTAGCAGGCTCAGGGGAAAGGATTTCACCGCTCGTAATAACTGTAGGCTGATCCTCCAGCCGATATCCCGCGGTCCTCGCGGCGCTACCGCCGGATGCAGTGTTTTGCCTCTCTGGTCTGATTTGGGAATCACCCATCATCAGTCTCTCAAGACTCTTTCAGGACTCCACGAGCCCCGGATGAGAATCCTTACCGGCGCCACTGCCCTCTTATCGTTCTGGAAAAGCAAAAGTTACCAATGAACTAGACAATTTGGACTAGATGATCCCCCACAAATGGCTGGGGATCGGGACTATCACCTTCCGTACGAAGCCTCTTGCGCTGCTATTAGCCTCCCCTATTAGGAGGAGCATTACCTCATTATAAGCGCAAAAGGTAAACCCGGTCAAACAGACTCTTCTTTCCGGTAGCCCGGCGGTTACATCGGAGTAGAAGCCGCTCTGCTTTATACCAAGCTCGCTTGTTGTAAAATTCTTGCCCCTGGTATGCAAAGAAAACAGCGGTCGTCTCTTTCGCGAGGTTCTTGGAGTGATTCGGCTAGCGGCCCTCTTTCAGCCGGTCGCCGAGGAAATTATCCAATTCTGGGATGGCATAGATCTTCTCGCACGTCAACTCGTAATTGTAGGGCACCCGTCGGAAGATCACTCGGTCCTCGTCTTGAATCACGTAACACGCCCGAGGGTCCCCGTCCCGTGGCTGGCCCACGGAACCCACGTTGATCATCGCCTTTGAAACGGATTTGAGATCAAATTCACCGTTAGGCAATTCTTCCGGCGAAAAGAATTCACACTGTTCGGTAAACACACCGGGCGTATGCGTGTGTCCTTGAAAGGAGCACTTTTCAATCAGTGAGAAGAGCTTTTGAAGTTTCGCTGGCGAATAGATGTCTTCTGGAAAGACATATTCGTTCAACGGGTTGCGCACGGAGCCATGAACGTACACGATGGGCCCCTCCTTATGGATGCGGGGGCGTTCCCCGAGATAATCCCATCGCTTCAACGATTCAGCCGGATTTCCGTGGTGCTCCTCCAGTTGTTCACGGGTCCAGAAAATGGCCTTCTCGGCGCCCACATTGAATCCTTCGGGATCGAAGAGAGCCCCTTGGTCATGATTTCCCAGGAGGCATACCTTGCAGCGTTGCATCACCAGGTCGATGCACTCCCGCGGATTGGGACCATACCCTACGATATCGCCGAGACAGTAAATCTCGGTGATTCCCTGAGAATCGATGTCCTTTAAAACCGCTTCCAGTGCCTCAAGATTGCTGTGAATGTCGCTGATGATCGCTCGTTTCACCGATGGTCACCATTTCTTTATGACGTGAAACCTAAACCTTTCTTTCAGCCGAAATCTCCAAATCCGTGCTTATAACTCGGCTAACAAGCTCACCATTATGGAGTGAAATCGTCATCAGGATTCAGGGCCTCAACAAACCGAGCCAGAAGGTTGGCTGCAGCATCCAAATCGTCAAGCGAAATGACTTCCACAGGGCTATGCATATAGCGGTTGGGAATGCTCACCAACCCGGTGGCCACACCCGCCCGGTTAATTTGAATGGCATTGGCATCTGTGCCTGTCGCCCTCCCTGAAGCTGCCAGTTGATAGGCGATGTTATTGCTCTCGGCCAATTCGATGAGGCGATCGACCACTTTGGGATTCATGTTCGGCCCGCGATAAATGACCGGCCCCCGCCCCAACTTGATTTCGCCTTCTTCCTTCTTTTCCATGTTGGGGCAATCCGTGGCGAAGGTAACATCGACGGCAATGCCCACCTGGGGATCGATCCCAAAGGCACTTGTCCGTGCACCCCGTAATCCTAGCTCCTCTTGCACGGTAGCCACGGCATAAGCAGCAACCCGGAGTTTTGCCGGATCAACACGTTTGAGGGCCTCCATTACCACCCATGCACCAGACTTGTCGTCGAGGCCCGACGCCACGATCCGATTATTTAGGAGTTCCCTTTCCGCCAACTCAATGGTGATCGGATCACCAATACGGACTCTTTGCGTTGTCTCTGCCTTATTGGCGGCGCCAATGTCAATCCACAGGTCTTTCAGTTTGGGTACCGACTTCCGCTCTTCTTCCGACAACAAATGAATCGGTTTTCGACCGATGATGCCGGGAATGGGGCCAGTTTTCGTCCAAATCGTCACCCGCTGGCCAATTAACACGGTCGCGTCCCAACCACCGATTGACTGGAAATAGATGTAGCCATCATCGTCGATGTATTGAACGATCAGCCCAATCTGATCACAATGCCCAGCCAAAAGGACTCGAAAAGGGGCTTTGGGATTCCGGACGGCAATTACGTTTCCGTGCAAATCCGTTCTGACTTCGTCAGCGTACTCCCTGGCATATGTTCGAATGACTTCTTGAACAGGTTGTTCATAGCCTGAAGGACTTGGATTTCCGAGAATCTGTGTGAGGAACTGACGTGAGACATTATCCATCGATGTCGCTCCAATTTCTTCTTTCTTCCCGTGACGCTTAGTGGCCGAGACGAACTTGGCATTCCTTAACCCAGGGCATGAATCCGAATCGTGTATTATAGAACACGATACGCGGCGGTTGGCAACTCCCAACGGACGCACTACGACGGATTTTCGCGAGCCAGAGAAAGAACGTGGCCACAGCCCCGTCCATCTCTTCCGGCAGGAGGGCTTGCCCGTGACATTCAGCTCTTTTCGCGTTTCTGCCGCTCAATGGCGAGCCAATCACGTCTTTCGCGTGAGCTGGGAATCCCCATCTCTTCTCGGTACTTTGTGACCGTTCGCCGCTTGACCTGAATCCCCTGCCTTGCCAATTCTCTCACGATTTCTTCGTCACTGAGCGGCTTGGTTTTATCTTCGTGCTCGATCAGCTCTTTCACTTTTAAGCGGACCACATCCCAGGCAACTTCTTCGCCCTCCGAACTGGCCGTCCCGCCACAGAAGAATCTCCGTAAGGGGAAGATACCTTGCGGGGTCTGGATCCATTTGTCGTCCACGGCACGACTGACCGTGGTGACGTGGATTCCCAACTTGTCGGCAATCTGCTGCATTTTTAGGGGTTCAATTGATTCAGGCCCTTCCTTCAAAAATCGGTACTGATGGTCCACAATGGCCTGGGCCACGCGTTGCAGGGTCCTTTTCCTTTGTTGGATACCATCCAAGATCCACTTAGCCCGGTCGATTTTCGCCTTGATATATTCTCTTTCTTCCTTGGAGAGGTTACCGCGATTCAGGCTTTCCAAAAGTGTCCGATTAAGTTGCAACCGGGGAATTCTGCCGGATACCACCCGTGCGATAAACCGTCCGTCTTCGGTTTCTTCCACGTACACATCAGGAGTAACCGCCATGTTGGGCTCATTGCGGAACTGGGCACCTGGGCGGGGGTTGAGTCGGCGTAACTCTTGAAGCGCGGCGTGAATTGTCTCAAGAGAGAGTTTCGACTTCTTGGCAATTTGCGGAATCCGATTGTGTTCTAAATCCTCAAGGTACTCGCTGATCATGAGCTTCAGCTCATGATAATAAGGGTTTTCGGGATCGAGTTGCAGCAGAAGACACTCACGGAGGTTTCTCGCGCCCACACCCGGCGGGTCCATCTTTTGGACGACAGAGAGGGCCTTCTCCGCCCGCTCTCTGTCCTCCTCGCTGTTAAACGGACCCAATAGGTCTTCGAGGCTGGTCAGCAAATACCCATTTTCATCGAGATTGGAAATAATGCGCTCTGCCATCGCCCGCGTGGCGGGATCCAAGTCATACCAGGACAATTGATTCACCAAATGGTCATGCAGTGTTTCGGTATGGTCGGGAATATTGGCGATCAGGTCGTGATGACGCTCCGAGACCTCTTCGATCCGATCGCGCGACGGCCGGGAGTTTTCCTCCTCAAAAATCTCAGGGATCTCCCGTTCCATCTCGACGAGCCGGCTAAATTCTTCTGCCGAGTTGTTCTCGTCAACCACGAACTCCCGTTCCAAGTCACCGCCGCCCGTGGTCGGCTCTTCCGCTTCATCCTCGTCACGAGTTACTGGCGCGTCCTCCAGTTCACCGTCTACCGCTTCCGAGGTCTCCTCCACCGGTTCGTCCAGGGCGGTGTCCGTCATCTCTAGCGGCTCGTCCTCGGTGCCTTCGTCGTCGCCGATTTCCACCATTTCCAAAGCTGGGTTTTCGATAACCTCTTGCTCAACGCGCTGTTCGAGATCATGAAGTGGTAGCTGGAGGATCTCCATCGACTGAATCATTCGCGGCGACAGGATCTGCTTTTGAACTTGCTTCTGAACCTGTCGAAGTTCGTGTCCTAATGACATCCGCATAACTGTGACCTCACACGCAGTGGAAACTCGGCCATAGTACGGTCCAATCCGGTTTCTCCCAGATCAGACGCATGCATCCTTCAGTTGAAATCTACCACCTCCGCAGCACAAAAACCAAAAGTGGCAACGACCTCGTCAGTTTTTTGCCATTTCCATTTCGTCAAAGAACCTGTCTGCCCGTCAAGGCATCCGTCAAAATTTCCTTGTTCGCAAATTGAATAACGCTACCGGGGGTGATTCCTCTCGCCAAACGCGTCAGTTTTACACCGGTGTCGGCAAGTTGGTTAGAAATAAACAGGGCTGTCCCGTCTCCCTCCACTGTGGGGTTCGTCGCCATGATTACCTCTCGAAATGTACCATTTCGGACCCTCTCGACCAACTCCCGGATGGTTAGTTGTTCGGGGCCGACGCCGTCGAGTGGTGCGAGTCGCCCCAGGAGCACATGGTAAAGACCATGGTAAGCCCCTGTTTGCTCAATGGCCATCAGATCTTGGGGCTGCTCCACGACGCAAAGTAGAGTCTGATCCCTTGTCGCATCGCGACAAATGTGACAGGTCTCTTGTTCGGAGAGGTTGAAGCAAATCTTACAATGATGCACATTTTCCTTGACGGCGCGAATCGCGTCCGCGAGAGCGAAAGCCTCTTCCTTAGAGACCCGCAGCAGGTGATAGGCAATTCTTTCGGCCGACTTTCGTCCGATACCGGGAAGTCGCGTTAAACACTCAATCAGTTGGGCAACTGATGCCGTCAATTCACTCACGTCTCACCTCGCAGTTCAAAGCGCTCCCCCCTGATGGCAGCCCACTCCCCCCACAATCCACCCGGAACAGGCTGCATCACCTGCAAAAGAATTCTACAAGATAGCCGTTGATTATAGAACTCCGCGCTGCGGTTGGGCCCCCGGGGAACCGCGCTAGGTCCGGCGTGCCGCTCGCAGTTTTGCGCTTCGTGCGCGGGGATTAGCGGCGATCTCGCTTTCCGTGGGGGTAATCGGTTTCTTCGTCAGAGCGGTGTAGCGCGGATCCCGGAGGAAGGCCTCTTTGACGAGACGATCCTCTAGCGAATGGAAACTGATGACCACCAAGCGCCCCCCGGGTCGTAACACCTCTGGGTACCGATCAAGCGCCGTCTTCAGTGCCCCTAGTTCATCGTTGACAGCGATACGGAGGGCCTGGAACGTCCTGGTTGCCGGATGGATTCCCCCTGAGCGACTCCGCGGCACCACGCGCGAAATAAGCTCCGCCAATTCGCGAGCCGTCTTGATCCCGCCGGTGCGGCGTTCCCTGACCACGGCGGCCGCAATTCTCCGTGAAAACCGTTCCTCGCCATATCGGTAAATCAAATCGGCGAGCGACCGCTCGCTAAGGTGCTTAAGCAGTGCCCAGGCCGGTTCTCCCCGAGATGGATCAAATCGCAAATCGAGCGGGCCATCGGCATGGAAACTGAAGCCGCGAGAGGCATCCATCAGTTGGTCACTGGACATGCCAAGGTCGAGGAGAATACCATCCACATATTCGATACCCAACTCCTGCAGGACCTCGGGCAGGTCGCGAAAATCCGCATGGATTACGCGAACGGGCAAACCGGCCAAGGTTTGCCGACACCGCTCCACCGCAGTGGGGTCTCGGTCAAGTGCAATGACCAAACCACCGGGGCGAATCCGCTCGGCTAACAGCCGGGTGTGTCCACCTCCGCCCAGCGTGCCATCGACGATAATCTGCCCCGGCTGAGGAGACAGCCACTGGAGGACCTCGTTGGGCAGCACGGGGACATGTTGAGTTTCAAAATTGTTTGACATAACGCACAACGCATCCTACCAGCGCGCACAGGGCATCCAAGCATATTCT
>JAKPII010000070.1 GCA_029549885.1 Planctomycetota bacterium | reverse complement strand
TGACTACTTGCGCTTGACCAGAGGTCCTCATCGCATCGCCTCGTGCCTCCATGCCGATACCCTGGAGGAACTCACTCACATCCTGACTAGCCCACCACTTTGTGTCGATCCATCCGATCTGCATCGGGTTGGTATCTTGGGATTTATGCGGATGGACAACACACGCCGAGGGGGTATTGTCCGCCGGTTGGCAACGCTGGAGATCCGCTCGCCTTTTCTGGATCAAGCGTGCCGTTTCGTTTTTGCTCATTCCACAAACTCTTTCTCGAGAGAACCGTTGTGTGCGGCGAATGATCACCCATCAACCGATGCCACACCAACCTCAAATGCCTCTGGCACAAACATCAATGAAAAGGCCTTTCTCGTTTTCATCGAACACTTACTCCACGTGGATGCACGCTCTTTTGAATATGTCCGCGAGGAAGTCCTCGCGTTTTACAAACGTCGGCCCGGGTAATTGGTCCAGGTGATGCCTTAAGGCAAACTTAATGAGCGTCATTTTCGGAACTCGGAAATGCCTCAACCGTGTTGAATTACCTTTGAGGCAAAGGTTGCTACTCGAAGAAACAGTTTACCAATCAATGGCTGGTTGACCTTGCCCTGAGGGGTAACTAGAATCGGCACACTACAATGCCGTTGCCGAGGGTTCGGTGCCGCTTATAGCAAGTATTTCCGGAGCAAGTGGGCATCCCTTGTAAAAATGGCCCTTCCGGACGCGTTTAGTTGGACCCGCAAACCGGAGATCACCTATGGCTTTGAACAAACAAGGCAAAGAATGCGCTCTTGCGCTTTCGTGGCAGCAATGTGGAGCTGGGCTAATGGTAGTTGTGACCTTGGCCATCCTATTCAGTTGGCCGTGCGGCTCGGTTCAACTCTTCGCCGAAGAGTTCCAGCAACTGGAGCCCCTTAAGGTGAGCGACAACGGTCGCTTTCTGGTGACGGTATCGGGAAAACCGTTTTTCTGGCTAGGCGACACGTGCTGGCACATGTTTGGCAAGAGCGTTCACGAGGGCCAGGACAACCAGCCATCTGTGGAACTGTACTTCGCAAATCGTGCCAAGAAAGGCTTTACCGTCATCCAATCCGTCTTGGTCCGTGAGCCTGTTGGCGGCTCCTACCGGAATGCCTACGGTTTCGAACCGTTTATTGACACCGATTGGTCGCGTCCCCTGATAAAGCCCGGCGAAAACGACGATTACTGGGACCATGTCGATTGGTGCGTTCAGGCAGCGAAGCGGCACGGGTTGCGATTGGCAATCCTGCCGATGTGGCTTCAGTCGATCCCGCCAGGACACCCTATGGAGACCAACCCCGAGGTCGCTTACCGCTACGGCTACTTTCTCGGCAAACGTTATCGGCGCGAGCCGCATATCATTTGGGTTTTGGGAGGTGACGCCTACGAGAAAGGACGTAATGTCGATAACCCGTCGCGCTTGGCTCTGGTGCGGGCTGTGGCCGAGGGCATCGCGGACGGCATTATCGGAAACGATCAATTCGACGGCAATGCGAACTGGGACGTGGCCTTGATGACCTTTCATCCGCCGGGGGGTAATCGTTCGTCAGGACAATGGCTGCACAATGAGCCATGGCTGGATTTCAACATGATCCAAACCACAACACGATTCCGTTTCCAAAACTGGAAGACCGTTACTGCCGACTACCAACGCCAGCCACCGAAGCCCACCCTGGATGCCGAGGTCGCTTATGAAGATTCACTGTCGCTCGATCGACAAGAGCCGCAGGATCGTCGCATCCGTCCGTGGGATGTCCGCCGCGCTGCCTACTGGAGCGTTTTCGCTGGTGGCTTCGGTTTTACGTATGGCCATCGCAGTTTCATCGGTTGGATTCGCAAAGGTGAAACCTATCGCTATGGAGCGTACATCCCCTGGTACGAGTCGCTTGATGCCCCCGGCGCTTTTCAGGTTGTCCACTTGCGACGATTAATCGAGTCACGGCCCTTCCTCACGCGGATTCCCGACCAATCGCTGCTGACAGATGATCTCGGCGACGGGGACGACCATTTGCAAGCCACGCGGGACGAATTGGGGCGATACGCAATGGTCTATTCTCCCATGGGTGGTACGGTTACGGTGAAAACACATTCTCTGGCCGGCCCAGCTCGGCGGGCCTGGTGGTTTGACCCGCGGACCGGTCAGGCCACACCCATCCAGGGTGATTTTTCGGGAAATGAGCTGCACTTTACGCCGCCGACACAGGGTGAAGGACAAGACTGGGTGCTGGTGATCGACGCTGCCGCCGAGAACTTCCCGCCACCGGGCAGCACCTCGAACTGATCGCGCGGTCAGGCAGGCAAGTTAAGAACCGAAGAAAGACTTCGACAGTCGCACCGACAGCCATTCACGGAGAAAAGCGGCGATTCCTCCTTGTGGCATTTGATACCCTAGCGGGATCACGATATTTGGGCCACGTCTCCGATCTACAACACTCTGTACACCATAAAAGGTAATCCCTCCTCGGCTGGCTTTTCGCTTCGCCTTTGTGTTATCCTATTGGCCAGGAGATTCTTTGGTGGAATGACGCTATGACCTTTGGGGAGGAACATCATGAGATGGAAGCTACTTTGGACCGTTATCGCCACCATCCTGTCGGTTTGCCAGGGAGCTTGGGGAGTTTGCGAAGACCACGTTGCCAGCCCACCCAACGTGGTCTTTATCTTGGCGGACGATCTTGGGTGGAGCGATCTGAGGATTTATGGGAGTGTCTATCATGAGACGCCCAATCTCGATCGTCTCGCCAGACGCGGACTGCGCTTCACGCAGGCCTACGCGGCTAATCCGCTTTGTTCTCCCACACGATCCAGCAT
>JAKPII010000066.1 GCA_029549885.1 Planctomycetota bacterium | reverse complement strand
GCCTATTGCGTGTGGTCTTGCCAGAACTCGAACCGCGGGACAATGCCCAGGAACAGCAATGGATGACGAATCTTGACATCCTTGCCAAGTTGAAGGAACCCAGCTTTCCCCTGGCTTTTGCCACGGTGGCACGGGGATTGGTGGAAGTGCAGCACATCACATCCTTGTGCCGCCGCTTAAGGATGTCAAATCAGCAAAGTGACAAAATCCAGTGGCTTCTTGAGCACGAACGATCATTGGAGGGGGCAGAAAAAAAGCGATGGTCCGAGGTCCAGCCGATCCTGATATCGCCACACATCGACGATTTGCTTAATTGGATGGAAGCGCGTGCGGAGGTCGAAAACCGGCTGTCCAACAGCGCGCTCTGGTGTCGCGAAAGATTAAATTGGCCAAAGGAGCAATTGAATCCGCCACCTCTCATCCGTGGCGATGATCTGTTGGAAACAGGCGTGGTTCAAGGGCCAATGTTTCGGGAAATCCTAGACCGGGTTCGTAAGGCCCAACTGGATGGCATCGTTACAACTCGTGAAGAGGCCTTACAATTTGGCCTTGGGCTGGCCAAAAACTACGACCTCAACAAAAATACTCAGCGGTCCGGGAACGGCCGATAAGCACATCGACCACCAGTTTACAACTGGAAAACGTGGAGGATGAAATCGTGACGGAGAAAAGGCTCGATCGACGTGATAAACGCCGTTTGGAATCCCTGCGGGCACAGCTTCAAGACTTACAGCGTCGACTAGCAGGTGCCAAAAAACAACCGGATGATCCTCGGGAAATTCAGCAGTTGGAACAACAGATCAAAGCCGTCCAGGCGGAGATCGACCGTATCACTTCGCAGGGGTCCCGGTAGGGTGGTTGCGTAGCCCCGCCCGTTCCGAAGATCGAAACACGAGCGGAGCAATTTGGCCTACAGTGTGGAAAAAGGGTCGGCGGTGTGGGACGATCTTCCGGAAGTACCCGCGAATAAGTGAATCTCGAGAGTACCGTCTGAGCCCTGAGCTTTGTCATGGGAGCAATCGCTACGAAAGATAACCCGCAAGGCAACCCAGCGCGATAGGTGCACTCCACAGAATTTGCAAAGATAATAGCGTGAGAAGTTGGACAGCTTGGGCTGATAAATGGACAAGGTCTGCGGCCAAAACGATCTTTGGCCCTTGGATACCGGTATTTGCACCGAGGTTGCCTGCTTTCGTGGAAACGAGATAGGGCGTTGACCGAGCAGTTGCACAGTCCGACTTGAATAAGGATGAGCGATGAACGGAAAATCGACCGAGTTTGTCAAAATTGCCTCACTGCGATCCATTGCGGAGTTTCAAGAGCACATAGCGTCTTTGGGGTATGAGCTTCCGGTGGATGAGCAGATCCTATCGGCGGCTGAGTCATCCCCGCTTGCGCAGCCCATCGAAGTTGGCGGGTATCGCATCGGAAACCGCTGGTGCGTCCATCCTATGGAAGGTTGGGACGGCACGCCCGATGGTCAGCCGTCCAAGCACACCATACGGCGGTGGGAGCATTTCGGCCAATCGGGGGCGAAGCTAATCTGGGGTGGCGAGGCATT
>JAKPII010000064.1 GCA_029549885.1 Planctomycetota bacterium | reverse complement strand
CTATTTCCAGCCGTACCGAACCCTGGCCGAGCGCGGCGTGATCGTAGGCGGTGGGTCCGATCACATGCAAAAGATAGGGCGACGCCGGTCCATCAATATTTACGACCCTTGGCTGGGAATCTGGACCGTCCTTACCCGGTTACCCCGCTGGAGCGATTCGCCCCTCCATCCCGAGGAACGCATCACGCGGCAGCAGGCCATCCAGCTTTACACGATCAATGGTGCCTACTTGACATTTGAGGAAGACAAAAAAGGCTCGCTTGAACCCGGCAAGTACGCCGACTTTATCATCATCGATCGAGATGTCCTGACCTGTCCGGTGGACGACATTGCCGATACCCAAGTGCTGGAAACCTGGGTCGGTGGCCGAAAGGTTTATCCGCAATCGTAGGCCGTTTGATCTAAGAGCCTATCGCACAACCGCCCCTCTCCCGTTCGGCGGGAGAGGGGCCGGGGGTGAGGGTGGCTCGAATCGCTGGCGGTTTTCTCGATCGACTCCGACGGTCGCTCGCGCTCACCCGAACCCTCTCCCAGAGGGAGAGGGAACTTTGGGATAGGCTCTAAGCTCGGTCAAAGGGAAATGCCAGGACCTCGCGGATCGAATTGGCCCCTGCCCGAATCATCACCACGCGATCAAACCCTAATGCAACGCCGACACAGGCTGGCAATCCGACTTCCATAGCCTGAAGTAACCGGTTCGTTGGGGGAAGAGGGCTTTTGCCCTCTCTCGTACGCTGGGCGTTGGCCGTGGTGATCCGTTGACGCAGTTCCTCCGGATCGCGCAGCTCATGATAGCCGTTGGCCAGTTCGATACCGTTGACGAACAGCTCAAAGCGTTCGGCCACGGACGGGGGGCCCTTCCGCACGATGGCCAGTGCCGCCTGGCTTGCCGGATAGTCGCAGATGATGACGGGCTCCTCCTGCCCCAAATGTGGCTGGACCTTCTCAGTAAAAAGCAGATCGAGCCAGCCGTCGCGGTCCTCCAGAGAGAGTGAGGCTGGATAGGCAACGCCCAAGGCTTCCGCCCTTTGCCGTAGTTGGTCGGCAGCGGCGCTGTAAGGATCGATGCCAACGAATCGTGTGAAGACCTCACCGTAGGTATAAATCCTCGGACGACCCCGCCCAAAGAGGACTTCGCACAACTCGGCGAGAAGGTCCATCCCCGTGTGGTAATCGTCGCCTACGCGATACCACTCCACCAGGGTGAACTCGGGATTATGAAGGGGGCCACACTCTCCGCGGCGAAAAACGCGGCTAATCTGGTAGATCGCCTTGGGACTGCCCGCCGCCAAAAGACGCTTCATCCCGAACTCGGGAGAGGTTTGCAAAAAGTAGAGTCGCGTTTGCGGCGTAATGTCCGCCGGTCGATTCACGTCGGCCGTCCAGAAGGGATCGAGATGGCGATCGACCACCGTGTCGGCCGAAAGGATGGGCGTCTCGACCTCCAGGAATTGACGCTCATCGAAAAACTGGCGAATTACCCGCAGTAACTCAGCACGAAGCCGAAGCACCTCCCAATTGGCCGTGGGCCGAAAATCATCAGGTGCTCGTCCCCAGCTCATGAAATGGTGTTCCGCCGCTATTCCGCCTTGACGCGCTCGATGTACTCGCCGGTCCGCGTATCGACCTTGATAAGGTCCCCGATTTCCACGAAAGCGGGGACGATGATTTCAGCACCGGTCTCGACCGTGCATGGCTTGGTGACATTGGTGGCTGTATTTCCGCGGGCACCCGGCTCGCAATACTCTACTTTGAGGACCACATGATTGGGTGGCGTGACGGAAATCGGCTTGCCATTGAATAGGAGCATCGTGCAGGGCATGCCCTCCTTGAGGTACTTCCATGCCTCGTCCACCTGATCCTTGGTCAGCTCGTACTGTTCAAAGGTATTGTTGTCCATGAACACGAACTGATCGCCCTGCCGGTAAAGGAATTGGGCGTCGATTTCCTCAATGTCGGCCGCCTCAATCGTGTCGCCGCTTTTGTACGTGCGGTCAATGACCGTGTTGCGGATGAGATTCTTGAGCTTGCACTTGTAAAGGGCCTGTCCCTTGCCCGGCTTCACGAAGAAACACTCAATCATCAAATAGGGCTCGCCGTCCAATTGGACCTTAAGTCCTTTCCGAAATTCACTGGTATTATAGGTCGCCACGTGTCACACCCTTTTTCGCTTGTCAAAGTTCTTCCTACAATACGGTTATCGGTCGTCGGAACGGGATGCGTCGGCTGGTGTCACGAGCATACCGATCCGCTTTATTTCACCCATATTATTCGTAGTTCGCTAGGAATCCGTTTACCCCAGCCCGATGATCACCATAAGCGGCAAGAAAACAACTGAATGGCATCGGGCAGCGGATGGCGTCCAGTTCTCTGAACCGAATCTGTCGCATGTCCAACACGACGCCAACAGCGCCATCAACCATGCCAAATCAAATCGCTTGTCAATCTGAACCCTCCAGGACGACGGGCGGAGAGGGAACGCCTTTGTGGAAGATCCACGTTGCCCAGGCCATTCGTGATCCCGCGGAACTGTGTTCTCTCCTCGATCTTCCCCCGGAGCTGGCCGACGAGGCACGCACGGCGATGGGGAATTTCCCACTCCTCTTGCCCCGGCCCATGCTGTCCCGAATCAAACCAGGCAACCCAGCCGATCCGGTGCTCAGGCAGTTCTTGCCTACCATGCCTGAGACGGCTGCGGAACCGGGGTTTTCCACCGATCCGCTCCAGGAGCAGTCGGCATGCCCCCTACCCGGCGTTTTGGCAAAATACGAGGGTCGAATTCTTATCCTAGCGACTCGCGCTTGTCCCGTCCATTGCCGGTACTGTTTCCGCCGATACTTTCCCGACACTCCGCCGACGTCCTCACCGCGCCAAACCGGCAGTCGCAAACTGCCAAATAACCCTCAAGATGTGGAAGGCTCGCCCCCGACGTCGGATGGGTATATCACGTCCATTTGCCGATATGTCCAATCGCGGCCAGATTGTCATGAGGTCGTCCTCAGCGGGGGTGAACCGCTCCTAATAGACGACCAGCAGTTGGGGACTTGGTTTTCCTTGTTTTCGCAGATTGCCCATATTCAGCGCGTGCGGATTCACACTCGGCTGCCTGTTGTGATCCCCCAGCGGGTTACGCCGCAGCTCATCGCCCTTTTCAGAGGCGCCCCGTTCCGGTCGGTTGTCGTATTCCACATCAATCATCCGCAAGAGATCGACGACGCGGTGGCGGAGGCCATTACTCGGTTGGGCCATTCCGGCGCCATCCTCTTGTGTCAGAGTGTCCTCTTAAAGGGGGTAAACGATGACCCCGACGTCTTGGCGACGCTCTACGAGCGGATCGCCGGCCTGCGGGTCTTGCCGTATTACCTTCATCAGCTTGACCGTGTGCTGGGGGCCCATCACTTTGAGGTGCCCGTGGACCGAGGGAAGAAAATCATCGAAGAGCTACGGAAACGCCTGCCCGGGTATTTGGTCCCGCGATATGTCCGCGAGGAGCCGGGCAAGGATGCTAAGGTCCCTTTGTAGTTGTTGAGGCTGTGCATGGCATCAGGTCATCCTTACCGCGATTTTGAGGAATATGACGCACTGAAGGCGGCGGATCATGTGCCGGAACCGGTCCAGGTCTTTGGGCCAGGTCCTGAGGGGCGGCTGCCGTTTGACGACACTATGTTGCGGTATGATCCTAGTGGTCATCTTTTTGGGATGAGCCAGGATGCCGGGATGGGCTGGGACCCCGCCGAGACTCGTCGGCCTCAATTTGTCATCCTGAGCACGCTGGGAGGGTTGCGGGATTCTGAAGGAAAACCCATCGCCTTGGGCTATCACACAGGACACTTTGAGCTGGATGAGGCAGTAGCCGAGGCCGCGAAAGAGATTCGTAGGCTGGGCGGAATGCCCTACGCGGGGTTTTGCTCTGACCCATGCGACGGCCGCACACAGGGCACACCCGGTATGTTTGACAGCTTGCCTTACCGCAACGATGCGGCCATCGTCTTCCGGCGGCTGGCGCGGTCGATTCCCAGGGCAGTCGGCGTTTTGGGAATTGCCACTTGCGATAAGGGCTTGCCCGCCATGATGATGGCCCTGGCCGGGCTGAGGGATTTGCCCGTGGTGATTGTCCCCGGCGGCGTGATGCTTCCCACGACCCGCGGTGAGGACACCGCCAAGGTCCAGTCGATTGGTGCCCGATATGCCCAAAATGAAATCACGCTTGAGGAGGCCCAAGCCGCGGCTTGCCACAGCTGCGCCTCGCCCGGGGGTGGGTGTCAATTCCTGGGAACCGCGGCCACGTCTCAGGTGATTGCCGAGGCTCTGGGGCTTGCCTTGCCGCACAGCGCACTGGCCCCCTCGGGTCAACCCTTGTGGCGCGATGTTGCCCGACGGTCCGCCCAAGCCCTCGTGTATCTTGCGAAAAAGGGTCTCGCAGGGAAGGCGATTTTGACCGAGGCTGCCGCCCATAACGCGATGGTGCTCCATGCCGCGTTCGGGGGCTCGACGAATTTGATTCTGCATCTTCCCGCCGTGCTCTACGAGACGGGCCTTCCTCGCCCCAGTTTGGAAGACTGGGAACGCGTTAACCGGCAGGTGCCGCGACTTGTCGATGTGTTACCTAATGGTCCCAAGAACCACCCCACCTTGTACGTTTATTTGGCCGGCGGGGTCCCCGAAGTTATGCTCCATTTGCGAGACCTGGGACTGCTCCGTTTGGATGCTCTTACCGTAACGGGCCGGTGCTTGGGGGAAATCCTCGATTGGTGGGAACGATCGCCGCGGAGGCATCGGCTACGTGAACTCTTGCGGCGTGAGACAGGCATTGATCCGGACGAGGTCATTCTTTCGCCAAATCGGGCGGTGGCCTTGGGGATGACAGGCACATCATGTTTTCCGCGGGGCAATTTGGCACCCGGCGGATCCGTGGTCAAAAGCACGGCGATCCACCGCCGTGTCCTCGATGACAACGGGGTCTTCGATCGTGTCCTGCGGGCGAGGGTCTTTGTCCGCGAAAAAGATGCCGTCGCCGCCATCAAGGGTCAAACGTCGCATCCGGTGCAGCCCGGCGATGTCGTGGTCTTGATTGGTCGCGGCCCGATGGGGTCCGGCATGGAGGAAACCTACCAAATCACCTCCGCCCTGAGAGACCTACCGTGGGGACATGAAGTGGCCGTCATCACCGATGCCCGATTCTCGGGCGTGAGTACCGGGGCGTGCATCGGCTGGGTCACGCCCGAGGCCCTTACCGGTGGTCCGATTGCCAAGGTCCGCGATGGCGACCGGATTCGGATTGTGATCGACACCCGGGCCTTGCAGGGCAGTATCAATCTGGTGGGTGATGCCGAGCGTGAGTTCTCGCCCGAAGAGGCCGAACACGTCCTCAAGTCGCGGACCCCGCATCCCGAGTTGCGACCAGACGAGCACCTGCCGGAGGATACCCGCCTTTGGGCGATGCTCCAACATATCAGCGGCGGCCCCTGGGCCGGATGCGTTTTCGACCGGGAGGCCATCCTTCGCCGGTTGCAGCAGACGTAACATCAGTGGGAGGGACGCGGTTCCCCGCGTCCTGCCGTTGGAAACGTCCCACCATTTGCGAGGAAGGCGGGTCCCGGCCTCCGCGCGTTTTTCCGCGGTGGTGTTTATTGTCCACCCTTTCCCGACACTTGACGGTCAGGGGGATGAACTCTCGACCCGGCGTTCCACCTGGGGAGCGAGCGATCTTGCGGCGAGGGGACCAGACCGGTTAACCGCGCGCCCCCATGGCCTTGGCGGTGTTTACCTTTTCGGCCAGCCGGACGCCCGGCCGACGCAATCGCATCGACTCGACTT
>JAKPII010000046.1 GCA_029549885.1 Planctomycetota bacterium | reverse complement strand
CGGTCTCGGCACCGCTCAAGCGGGTGGGAATCTGCCGCGCTTGGGCATAAGTACTTCTTACCCGAAACTGCGCCCAAAGGGCCAAGATGATCGCCGGACTGACGAAAATCAAATAAATAGGATCAAAGATAAACATATTTGCCTCAAAAACCTCCCTCGGCTGTCAATCCTGTTCGGAAATTCGACACACGTGTGTCTTAGCCTGTCCCTCGGGGAAAGCCCCTTTTTACTGTATTCTATGTTTTCCTGCGCGGTTGGCCAGTCCGATTTGAGGTCGCACACGTCGCGGTTTACTTCCACGGTTGGACAATCTGTAGTAGCGAGGACGGGCTCTGCCGCTGTCGGTAGCTGGGAGGCGCCGTTTGTCGCAATATGCGGAGGGACGCGGGTCGTCGTGTCCGCCGTGGTGCCAATGGATGATCCATGGTCGTCGCCGACTACGGCAGCGCGTCGCCTTCCATTACCCCCATCTTACGAGCAAGAGCGTGGTGGCTTGCACGGGCAAATGGGGCGGTCTACCATAAGGTAGCCTTCCTGAAGGCCTCCAGATGTCCAGTTTGCCGAAGGGTCTGTGAAGCTTCGGCAACATCTTGGGCGTAAAGAGCGCCACCGGTCAAGAGCGTGTGGATTTACTTGCACAATCGACGAGGTACGGCCATGAAACGAAACCAGTTCTCGCGGCGGTTTTTCCTTCAGTCGTTGGCGGCAACAACGGTCAGTGTGCCTTGGCTCGTTCAGGGACGTGCCCTTGGGTTGGAGGACGCGGCTCCGGCCAGTGAGCGGATCACGCTGGGACATATCGGGGTGGGTGGACGTGGTCGCGACCTTTTGCGGGGGTTTATGACCTGCCCTGGCGCACAACCCCTGGCCGTGGCCGACGCCTACCGTGATCGGAGGGATGCCATGGCTGAAATGATCAAGGGCAAGGCCTACGGAGATTTCAGGGAGCTTCTTGCCCGCGATGATATCGATGCCGTGGTCATTGCCACGCCCGACCACTGGCATGTGCCGATTGCCGTGATGGCTGCCCGCGCGGGAAAACACGCCTATGTCGAAAAGCCGCTCGGTCTCACCGTGCAGCAGGATTTGATCTGTCGGAAGGTATTCCAGGAAACGAATCGCGTCTTTCAGTACGGGACGCAGCAACGGAGCATGGCCCACTGTCGGTTTGGGTGTGAGCTTGTCCGTAGCGGCAAGATCGGCGAGCTGAAGCGGATCGAGGTCGTCGCACCCGATGGCGGCGCCGGGGGGTCCACCGAGCCGGCCCCTGTCCCGCCGGAGTTGGACTACGAAATGTGGATCGGCCCCGCCCCGATGAAGCCCTACACCGTCAGCCGGTGTGTCACGCCGGGGACATACTGGATTTACGATTACTCGATCGGATTCCTGGCAGGTTGGGGGGCCCATCCTTTGGACATCATGATCTGGGGATGTGACGCCGATTTGGCGGGGCCCATGACCTTTGAGGGAACAGGTGAGATACCCAAGGAAGGTCTCTACGATACGGTTATCCACTGGGATGTTACGGTGCAAATGGGAAACGGCATCGTCATGACCTTCAAGCCCGGTAGCGACTCGACGAAGTTCATCGGCACGGAAGGCTGGGTGGATGTCCGGCGATCGGGAATCGATGCGGAACCCAAGTCGCTTCTCAAGTTGGAACTTGGTCCCGACGATGTCCACCTGACGAAGAGTCCCCGGCACGATCAGAACTTCATCGAGGCCATCAAGGCGGGCGGTAAGGCGATCGCTCCCATTGAGGAGGCCGTTCGTTCAGACATCATTAGTCACATGTGCGATATTGCTATCCGCACTGGCCGAAAGATCACCTGGGACCCGCAGAAGGAAGAGATTGTTGGCGATGCCGAGGCATCGAAGATGCTGTCCCGTCCGATGCGGGCACCGTGGACACTCTAAATGAAACCTACGTGTTAGTTGCGCCGGAACTGGGAGGGACGCGGTCCCCCGCGTCCCTTGTCTTTTTGGAGGGACTCACTCCGTGGCGTGCGCCCTGGTTCGCCGGCGGAAGGTTTGGATTATCTTCGGTCACGACACAGCGCGGCGCTGTATCATCGCCACCCGGAGGCAACGCGGTCACCACCGTCCGGGCGTGTGTCTGCGGCTCGTGTTAGCTGAACGGTCAACGGCCAGGGTTAACGGGCAAGACGGTGTAAACCCATTGTGGTTCACGGCTTTCGATCCGTAGGTCTGCCCAGCAGGCCCAATCGCCCACAGAGTTGTTATTGTTTCCCACATCGGCCACAAGCTTCAATACAATCTGTTGACCCCTCCAGGGACCGAGATCGACTTCCCAATCTGCCCAGGCGTGCTCGCGTTGGACTTTTTCGCCGAGCAGGGTGGTCTGCCCTTGGGCATCAAGGACGTAAACTCGATAGAGGATTCCATCTCCCGGATCACTGCCATCGCCTTTTCCGACAGCGCAGCGGAGGGCAGCAGCGGGTTCTGGGGGCAGTTGGACCGGTTCCAGAAGGGCCGCCACGTACCCCACACCGCCTTGATACGGCGGGTGCATGAAGATGCACGGTTTTTCCACATTGCCACAGCGGGTGGTCCGTCGATCGACAATCGCCCCCGTGGCACTGCTCACCGGTTGTTCTTCCTGCTGACGAAAAGCCTGCACCGTTCGTTGGATGGAGGGGAAGCCAACGACCTCCACGCGTTTCTTTTCGCAGCGAAGTTGCCAATGCTTGAGGAGGCGACATCCGCCCCCGCTCACCTCCACGGGGATGTCGATCACCTGCTCCTGTTCCACCGGGACAAAGGGAAAAAGAACGTCCTGCCACACGCCAGGGGGAAATAATACCTTTTGGGTATGCTCGGCCAAGGTGATAGAGAACTCTTGCTCTTGAGGCAGGTTTGATCGTGCCCGCAATAGCCACTGCTGGGGCTTCACCGTCAGCTCCAGATCAGCCAAGGGGACCACGCGGAAATCCAGCCATCGGCCGTCTTGTTGGTACCAAATGTGGGCACGGGGCGCAGCATCTGGTGGCACAGTCCATTTCACGGCATCCGGCCCGAAGATGACCAAAGTCTCACCAGGCACTACAGATTCTCGGTCGCACCAAAGCGATACTTGGGGTGCCGGTTCCGGTCGGAGTTTGTAACTGAAGGCCCCTTCCTGCGGTACCACATGAACAAATGCCCGACTATACCGGACCTCGGCCGGTCCCAATTCTTTGCGATTTTCTTCATCGAGGGCGATGGCTTGGGCCGAGCGTCCGTCTAGAAAAACGCCCATGACGGTACACCCCAAAGGGATCAGTTCAAAGGAACCATCTGCCTGGGGCAATAAGACAATTTGCCCATCGCAAACGGCCTTAGGAAATCGGGTAACTTTTCCACGCCCGTCGGCGTAAAGATACCCTGGCGAATCCACGTAGTCCGCACGGTGACCATCGACCAGGGCTGAGTACGCCACTAAGACACCATCAGGAAAGCTGCCGCGAGCGTACCAGCCATTGGGCGGTAACGTCATGTTGACATCGGGGACATCCCAAGTCTCGGACATGTTTCCATTGACCCAAAGCTGAAGGCCATTCGCGTATTTGACGTACACTTGCGATCTACGGAATGCGCCTGTAGCTAGGGCCTGAGCGGTGGGGAGCATATTTCCCTCTGCGTCTCGATAACGGATGTCCTCCACCGTCGCTTGGGCATACCGGGCATGGATTTGCTGAACGGAATAATAGCTGCGCACGGCGTTGGCCATCCCGCCTTCCATGACGAGAAAGCCTGTATGGCCGAAGGCCAAGGTGGCTGCCAGGAAGCGATCGAGTGCCGTCTCGGGGTCAAGTCCTTCCGGTCCGCGGGGATAAAACATCCCCATGTTGCCCATGCCAAAGTTACAACACAGGGGGTGCAGTTTTCGCAAATCAAAATCGACCAGCCAGGGGTTGATGTCCAGTCGGGCTACCTGATCCTGGGCGTAGTTTCCATCAGTCAGACCGCAATAATACCAGTGGTTATTGCCCTCACTATAGACCGGACCGTTCCAAGTGGCCTTCTGGTGAAGCATGATTTCACCGTAGGCGTAAAATGTCGCGGCGAACGTACCGGCACCGGGCACACGGGCATCAAAATCGCAGTAATCCCATGGCCGCACGGCCGTGTGGACATCGCAGTACGCGGTGCTGAGGTGGAATTTTTCTTGAATGATGGGAGCCAGTTTGGCCTCAAATTCGACCGCGCGGGTGGGTTTTGGATTGTAACACCGCGGCCACGCCCGGCGCCAATTCCCGTCGGAAAGCCTTGTTACACAGTCCTCATCCCAGTATTCATTGACGGGGGCATAATCGGTGTAGTTATTGTAGATGCCGTAACGGAATCCGAGTTCGTGCATCTTTTCGGCGTACCAGCGTTGGCCCTCGTCGCCTCCCTTCCCCGGTGCCGCCCGAGTGCGGAAGGTGAAACTTTCCCCGCCGTCCCGCCAGCCCGTCTCGTGATCGGTCACAACGATCTTCGTCATGCCATATCGGGCAACGCGTTTCCACAACTGGTAATCTTTTTCACGATTTGATGCCCCATGGGCCCGCCATACCCGCTCGCCGGTGACATGCATCCACGGTGACCGGGGATTAGGGATATTGGGGAGGACCTCCTCGAAGCGCGGCGATACCGTAAGAAACAACCGCTCAAAGGCATCGTTGAGTTTGCCATCGGTCTTGGGGAGATAGCGGGCACCGCCGTTATATGTCAGGTGATCTTCCCTGGAATCGTTAATCGCAAACAGGGCAGACGCATTAGAGCGGTAATAATCGACCAGACCCATCATAAAGAGTGGCGCCTTTTCATCACCGGCGACCACCACGGCAGGGCGTTGGGCCTCGCATGTCAAGTAAGGCAGCGTCACTAACCGCGGATGGGGCAGGCCCTCGGCATAACCAAACGACACTTCGCCCACAATCCCGCCAAGACAGGCCACGTCGATGACAAGGCTTTTTTGCCACAATCGAAAGCTGTAGGTCACCTCACCGTGGCAATTCGCTGCTTCCACCTGCCACCGAGCAACCACGGCGTCCCCTTCCACCGCGCAGCTCATCAGCTTGTATTGCGGTTCGACCAGGCGGCCCTCGGCTGTGCGAAGACGAATCCCGCCGCTTACCATGGGTCGAAAACTTAGTGCGTTGTTCCATGTCACGGTGATGTCACCCCAATGACCGTGCTGGGGTGTGTAACGATACACAAGCTGGCCGTCGTCCCCGCGATACCGAAACTCATACGCCTCGCCATTTTGGAGCACTTCGATTTGATAATTCGGCGTGAGCTGATCGGGGAGGATCGTTTCCTCTCGCGTGGGGAAGGGCAAAACGCCAGGGCCCGTGTGAACCCCTGTCGGCTGACCCTCAGGCAATGTCAGTGGGCGACGCGGTCGGGGCTGAAAGGTCAACGGCGGCAACGGCTCCAAGTACGGTGTGAGATTGTCGAAGTAGAGCGCGCGGTCCTCCTCATTCGTTCCCCCAGCGATTTCGATCCCCTCCACAAAGCCGCCGTCCTTCAGGGCTTCCACGTCCCGGGGATGAAGCCGGGTATGGACGAGAAACCATTCCTTCCAGTTAACGTGGCCCATTTCGGCGCGAACAGGGTGTCCTTCGCGTGACCTTAAGAGAACGGTGACACGAACCGGTGGTGTGGTACGGTCGGGGACCCAAGCCCAGTTGTTTCCGTAAATCCAAACGTTCACGCAATCGACGGGACCACGAAACGCGACAGCTTGTGGGGGACGGATGATGACAACGGGTTTTGGCCCGACACCTCGGTAGGTTAACTTGCCCACGTATTTGCCCCAGATTTGCTGCTCGCGTGAACGACGAAAATCAGCCACTGCATCACGGGCTTCCAATGTCCAGCCCTCCAAGTCCTCAAAGTCGATCAATGGTGGCCGGGTGTCCTCAAAACGATTGGCCCAATCCATCTCGTAAGGACGTTTCCCCACTACTTCTTCCTCTTCGGCAGTTGCTCTGATCGAACCGAGAAGGCCCCCTCCGGCGACCAGGCATGCCAACAGCAATCGAATACGATCCGAGGTGAACATGGCGCTGCTCCCGAACGCAAAGGCCAATTTCATCTTCGCGGGCATGCTTTTACTGGTGGGACGACTTGCTAAAGCACCACCGGCCAAGCACAATGGCTTCCGGCCAGCCCCCATTATGGCAATGCCACTGGGTGTTGGGGAGAGGCTTTACACGGTCAAGTATGAGGAGACACTGTCATGCGACATCATTGGAGACGAAATCTCAGCGTGATGATCATCGTGATCATGTCCAACTTAGCTGTCTTTTTCTTGGGAGCCAGAACTGCGATCGCCCAACAGGCATCCTACCCGGAGCGCTGGGTATGGGTCTTCGGCTGGGGACTAGGCCGCGATTCGGACGTGACAGAGGTGCTGAACCTCCTGGATCGCGCGGGGCGAAGCGGCTACACCGGGGCGGCGGTTTCCTTTGGCCTGGATTCCCTTTGCAAGTGGGACGACGCGCGTTTCCGGCGGCTGGAAGTTGTGAAGGAAGCCTGTGCCCGCAATCACCTGGAGCTTATCCCCTCGATCTTTTCCGTGGGCTATGGTGGCGGCATTCTTGGTCACAATCGTTATTTGGCGGAGGGGCTTCCCGTCAAGGATGCTTTATTTGAGGTACACGGGCAAGAAGCGACACTCATCCCCGATCCACCCGTGCAAATTCAAAATGGCGGTTTCGAAGAGTATTCTGGACAGCGCTTCACCGGCTGGCGTTTTCACGATCAACCGGGGGAAGTGAGCTTCGTCGATACACAGGTCAAGCACAGTGGCCAAGCGTCGCTTCGCATGGAGAACTTTCGGGCGAATCAACATGGCCACGGTCGCGTGATGCAGGAGGTCAAGGTCCATCCCTATCGGTGTTACAAGATGACGCTTTGGGTAAAAACGGAGGACCTCCAACCGACCAGTGCGTTTATGGTCCAGGTGCTGGCAGACAACCGTGCGTTGGCCCCCATTGGATTTAATCTCTCGCCAACCATGGACTGGACGAAGCTCGTCTTGGTCTTCAATAGCCATCGTTTCGAGGTGGTTCGAGTTTACGCAGGGGTCTGGGGCGGACGAAGTGGCAAGTTCTGGATCGACGATTGGTCCATCGAAGAGATGGGCCCCATCAACGTGATCCGGCGGCCCGGTACACCGGTCTCGGTCAAGAGCGAAGACGGCTCGGTTGTGTACGAAGAAGGTCGAGATTATCAGCGACTCGAAGACCCCAATTACAGCCCATATCGGGTGGACCGCCCGGCGCCACCGTTGCGGTTGCTTCCCGGAAGTCGCATCAAAGATGGGCAACGACTCCGCGTGAGTTGGTATCACGCCCAGAAGATTCACGAATCTCAGGTCACGGTGTGCATGGCAGAACCGGAATTGTACGAAATCTTCGATCACGAAGCTGCACTGCTCGCAAAACATGTCAACCCGAAAAAGGTCATCCTCAGCATGGACGAGATCCGCATGGGTGGGACCTGTGAGGCCTGTCGTGGTCGGGACATGGGCCAGCTTTTGGGCGAATGCATCACAAAGCAGGTGCAAATCCTGCGGAAATACATGCCCGATTTGGAGGTTTACATCTGGTCAGACATGCTAGACCCCAACCACAATGCCCACGGCGATTACTACCTCGTCGAGGGCGACTTCACGGGGAGCTGGAACCACGTGCCGAAGGACCTGGTCATCGCCGTTTGGGGTGGCGAGCCGCGACCCAAGAGCGTGCAATTCTTCGCCGAACAGGGGTTCTCGCAACTGATCGCCTGCTACTACGACGCCCCAAACCTGGAAGGTGTGAAAGGTTGGCTAAACGTCGTCCAGGGCGTACCGAAAGTGAAAGGCTTCATGTACACCCCGTGGAGAAAAAGCTACGATCTGCTCGAGGAATTCGGACGGCTAGTTTCGGGGAAGCAATAGACAAAGACAGGGCGGACGCGACAGAATGTGTCCCCCTAGGGTAGCCGAGGCGGGGAACTGCGCGCCTCCAAAATAACGGACGCAGAGGACCGCGTCCCTCCCAGACGGTGTCCCTGGCAAACCAAACTGCGGTAGTAGAGGGTCATGTCCCATCGTGGTCAAGCCAAAGGCCCGCTAAGAGCCTATCCCATAACCTCCCCTCGCCCGCTCGGCGGGAGAGGGGCCGGGGGTGAGGGTGACTCGAATCGCTGCTGGTTTTCTCACTCGACTCCGACGATCGCTTGCCCTCACCCCAACCCTCTCCCAGAGGGAGAGAGGGACTTTTTGGGACGGGCTCTTATTTGCCGAAATAATCGGGTGCGTTGCCGGGCTTCCACTTAATGTTACAACCCAAAGAGGGCTTTTGATCGGGCGACACCGGTTGACCGGCCAGTACGGCGTCTAAGGCGGCGCGGAGGTCTTTGCCGGTCACTGGGATGCCGTTGTTCGGTCGGCTATCGTCAAGCTGTCCCCGATAGACGAGCCGTTGCTCTTTGTCGAAAAGGAAAAAGTCCGGCGTGCAGGCCGCCCCATAACGCTTGGCCACCTCTTGGGTCTCGTCGAACAGATAGGGGAAGGTGTAACCCCGCAGCGCGACCTCCTCCCGCATCTTTTCGGGCGAGTCCTCCGGGTAGTTTTCCACGTCGTTCGAGTTTATGCCAACAACGGCCACGCCTTTGGCTTGGTATTCCTTGGCCAGTGCGGCCAAGTGATCGGCCACGTGTTTGACATAGGGACAGTGATTGCACATGAAGGCAACGAGCAAGGCCGGCGCTCCACGAAAGTCGGAAAGCCGAACGATCCGGCCTTCTGTGTCGGGCAAAGAAAAATTGGGAGCAGGAGCACCCAAGGGAAGCATCATCGTGCTGGCAGTGCGAACCATCGTATGTTCCTCCGTTTTAATCGACTACGGACTTGAACTCTTCGTTTTGCAGAGGGTAGAGGCGTCAAACGCCCCAACAACCTTGCTTTGCCAATTCTACACTGCCAGGAAAGAGCTACCTTCTAAACGCCGAGCCGGTTTTCAACAGCCTGCGTTGATGCGCTCGAAAGATGAGGATGAAACGATCAGCCCTCGGAGGATCTCGGAGGGCGCATCCGCTTCTCCTGCAAAAGCTCTCGGATTTCGCCACTGGCTATAGCCGCAGCGAAGGCCCCTAGATCGGCATAGATGCGATGGCTGAGAAACTTCACCACCCAGTTGTGTTTCATGGGGCTAATGGAGATCACGATGGCCCCATGTTGGTATGCCTCCCACATCTCGATGGCGGTGCCCATCGAGGCCTGCGGCAGATAGGCAACCAACAAATCAATCGTTTGACACATCTTGTTGTGGTAGAAAAAGACGTCCCGCCCAGTCCGCCGGTCGTACTCCAGGGAGTTCCTATGATCGGCCAGCGGGTCGTAGAGATCAACCTCGGGCAGATACTGCTGAAAGAGGGCCTTGATTTGGTCACGATAGTCCTGACCAACGAGGCCCTTCTCCACCATGGACCCTTGCATTACCCCTGCCAAGAAGGCACGGAACCTCTTAGCCTCTCGCTGCGAACCCTGCTCGTGGCCAGGCAAAGATGTCTTTTCCGTTAAAGATTCTCTGGTCGGCAAGTCTTCGGTCATCGTTCGATTTGTCAGCGGTCCTTTAATATCACGTGGAACAACCGTCGTCACGGAGCGTCCTTGATGAACTAAACCCCGAGTTTGACCCGGTAAAGTTTCCCTCACTGGAGCGCTCGTTTCAGTTTATCACAGAAAATGCGGGCAGGTTGGTGAAAATAGGCTCTCCGTGGTCAAAACAGCGGGTATGTTTACTAGGGAACTCGCAACACGCCCTCTCACCTGCCTTAACCAAAACCTGCCTGAACATCCAAAGCTGGAGTTTCGCGATGCCCAGGCTTCCTGCCGCTTTTGGTGTTATTTTAACGGCTGCGCTGTGCATCGGGTGGGCCATCCTCCGCTACCCACAAGTCAACCAGCAGGTCTGGGAGATGGTCCAAGCGGGACGACAACCATCAGCAGATGGGAGCAGCGGTTTCCATCGGCTAGGGTTGGCCGTCCCGGCAAATATGGCGGTCGCCCAAGCAGAACAAAGATCGACGCCGAACCCCACCACTGGGGATCGTGCTTCCCCAGCCACGACCGAACATGAAGACGTGGAAGCCGGATTCGCAATGGTTCCCATTACCGGATACGTGGGGGCGAATCAGGCCAAACCGAAAGATGAGAAGGGACCTGCCCAGCAATCGCATTTGGAAAACGTCCAAGTCACGCTGGCCGTCCCGCCCCAAATGGCGATCCTTAGTCAACCCAACGACGACGGTTTCTCCGGGCGCGGCGAGTCGGAAACGCCAGATCCCAGCCCAGACCAAAAAGAATCAGACGGCACTGACCGTGACATGTTGGATCCACGTGCCGAAGTGACATCCACTCCTTCGTTGGAAAAAGAGCCTACTGAGCGGCTTCCCGTACCCAAATCTCAGGAGGAAAGCGCACCTTCTGTCGGCGAAACGAACGTCACAGCCGGCGACTTTACCGGCCCTGGGAATT
Source organism: Planctomycetota bacterium (assembly GCA_029549885.1). Lineage (GTDB taxonomy): Bacteria > Planctomycetota > Planctomycetia > Pirellulales > Thermoguttaceae > Thermogutta. The sequence goes on along the minus strand of JAKPII010000046.1, from coordinate 20,743 downwards.
CCGCTCAACCTACTGAAACCGTCAAGGTAAGCAGCGTTTCGCCAAGCGAGATGGCTACCGACTCGGGCAGTCACGACGATTATGTCGATCCCCCGTTGGTGCCCGTGATCAGAAACAGCTCGGCCACAGGGCTAGCAGCCTCGCTAAGTGAGACGGGTGGCTTTGAGGTGGTGGCCCCCCATGAGGCCGTTGCTCGGCTTGCGCCCAGTCCGCCGGTGACGTTACCGTCTGACTTGCCGCTGGTCAACATTTACCGTAACCGGTGGTTTGCCGCCGAAAAGCCGCAGCGCCTGCCACCGGTGGAGGAGGCCTCGCAAGACTCGGACGCCTCAGCCGGTATGGAACGGTACTGGGATGGAGCCCCTAGCATTCCGCTTTATCCCTCGACGGGACGGTGAAAAAACCTCAGGCCGCGCGGGGCGAGGCAAGCTGCCATCTCACAAGGGCCAGGCCCTCGCAGAGCGATAGATCGCCGCCGACGACGGCGCCGGTCTCAAAGCCGTAATGCACGAGACAATCGTGGCAGCGCGGATCTTGGGCGGGTCCCAGTTGATGCCACGGCGTTTTCTCCTGCCACTCGGCGAAGGTTGGATAATGCGTATCCGTCAAAAGGTAACAGGGAGATTTCCAACCACAGATATTGCGGGTAGGACATGCCCAGGCCGCACACGGAATTTCCCGCTTTCCGCATAAGAAATCCAAATACAGTGGAGAGTTGAGAAGCCGATAACCTTCCAGTCGTTTGCGGATGGCGGCGAACTTGGCGTGGACCTCGCAGCGCGTCAAAAAGAGTTGCGATGCCACCTGATGGTCTTTGCCTAACTCGCGTGCCCTGCCGGGTAATTGAGCTTGCCCATTAATTGTGGGCAAACGCTGAGGTTGCCCATTTACCACCGGATAAGGGTAAGCCGGCGAAAGGAGCATGCCATCGATGCGGAGCTCGCTGAGGTAATCGAGTAGCACAAGAATTTCATCCATGTCGGTTTGCGCATAGATCGTTGTATTGGTGGTTACCCGCCGGCCATCCGCTTTGAGTCTTCGGATATTTTGGATCACCGTTTGGAATGTCCCTGGTCGTTGGGTGATGGCGTCATGCGTCGCTTCCATGCCATCAAGATGGATGTTCCATGTCAGCCGCGATGATCGTGGCAGGCGGTCGATCCAGCGGTCAACAAGCAGGGCATTTGTGCACAGGTAAATATGGCGTCCCTGGGCGATCAAACCATTGACGAGACGGTCAAGCTCGGGATAGAGCAGCGGTTCGCCGCCGCAGATGCTGACGATGGGAGCGTCACACTCCTGGGCCGAGGCGAGGCATTCCTCCACGGACAGTCGCTGATCCATGACATGATGATATTCCCGAATTCGGCCACAGCCCTCGCATCGCAAGTTGCAAGCAAAAAGTGGTTCTAGCATGAGGACAATGGGCGCACGGCGACGGCCGGTCAACCGGCACTTCAGCGCATGCCAGGTCATGGCCTTGATCAACGACCAGGGAAACTGCATCGCGCTCGACTCCTTCAAGCGATCATGGATTAGGCAATGCGGGCCGTCACATCCTCAACATCGATTGGTGGTGCCACCACGTGCAACTCCGGCAGGTCAAGCTCGGCAAGTCGGTCGGCGTTCATGGTGGCAAAACGAGCCAGGGCCAAAAGCGGGAAATAGAGGGGATACATGTGGTAGCGGAGATAAAACACGCGGGGGAAGCCCGTCCCGGTGAAGGCCTCTTCCGGCCAGGAACCATCCGGCAACTGGTGCCGCAACAAATATCGGATGCCGCGGACCAGCGCGGGGTCACTGGCCTTCCCTGCCGCCAAAAGTCCCAAGATAGCCCAGGCTGTTTGCGACGGTGTACTGGGGCCGTCACCGCGTAGGTGAGGATGCTCATAGGTAGCCGGTGATTCACCCCAACCCCCGTCGGGCAACTGATGGCTGAGGAGCCAGTTTGCCCCGGCGACGACGGCGGGATCGTCTTCCGGAACGCCCACCGCACGTAACCCAGTGATGGCCAGCCAGGTCCCATAGATGTAGTTGACCCCCCAGCGACCGAACCAACTGCCATCGGGCTCCTGGGTCCGCCTGAGGAAGGCCACCGCCCGATCTACTGCGGGAAACCCCACGCGATAACCGAGTGTCCCCAATGTCTCCAACACTCGCCCTGTGATATCGGGAGTGCTCGGATCGATCATCGCGTTGTGGTCGGCAAAGGGGACTTTGGTGAGGATCGCGCAGCAGTTGTCCCGATCAAATGCGGCCCAACCGCCATCGCGGCTTTGCATCCCCAGTAACCATGTAACGCCGCGATAGATCGCCTCATTAGTCCGCTTGGCAAGCTCTTCCAATTCCTGCGGCGACATTCCGCGACTCTTGGATCGTTGCCCCGTTTGGGGTGTCTTGCGTCTATCCTCATCAACGAGCCGCCATTGTGGGGGGAATAATTGGGAGTTCTGTTTCTCGTCGTGATTGCACTGCGTGGCCAAGACTGTGAGAACGGCAGCCGTGTCATCACAGTCGGGGTAGAAAGGGTTGGCATGTTCAAAACACCATCCGCCTGGCGGGACGTTCACGGTGTGAGACCAATCACCTGGCGTCAGAATCTGATGATCGAGGAGCCACGCCACGGCCTTTTGGACCTGCCCATCGTCTGTGGATAGGCCGGCAGACATGAGAGCCCGCAGGGTCAGGGCAGTATCCCAAACAGGGGAGAGACACGGCTGAACCCGGGCACTGGTTTGGTCTTCGGTGTCGATGAGCAATTCTTCCACGCGGCGCCAGGCCTCCCGCATGACGGGCGAATCCTGCGAATACCCCAGGGCGTGCAGGGCAATCAAACTCCAGACCATCGGCGGATAGATGGCCGCCAGTCCGTGACTGGCCTCCATGTGTTCCAACATCCACCTCTCTGCCGCGCGCAAAGCACGCTTGCGCAAGGGGAGGAATCCCCAGCATTCGGCATACTTCAGACAGCGATCCACCATCTGGAAGAATAAGGACCAAAGATCGCAGCCCCCATGTGCCCCTGAACCCCGGGTCAATGGCCAGTCTTCCGGTCGAGTCAAAAAGAGTTCGCGGATTCCTTTCTCAGGCGGTAACGTGCGAACGGGCTTCATCGCCCACAACACGGATAAAGGAACCACCATCGCCCGTGACCAAGCGCTCATCTTATAAAGGTTGATGGGAAACCACTTCGGAAGGAGGACGACCTCGGGAGGCACCGCCGGGCAAATGTGGTAAGGTATTTGTCCTAAAAAGGCCAGGTAAAAACGAGTAAAACTGTTGACGGCCTGAGCGCCCCCGTGCTCAAGAATGGCCTCTGCGGCGCGACGCAATCGTGGATCACTGGGGGAATATCCAGCCAGTTTGAGGGCGAAATAGGCCTTGACGCTGGCGCTTACGTCGATCGGACCACCGGGATAGAGCGACCAGCCGCCTTTTTCTGATTGGGTCTCCAGAAGGCGTTCAGCCAGCCGCGCTACCAATGGGGAGTTTTCTCGCCCAAAAAAGGCCAGGATGAGGATCGTTTCGCTTTGCAGGATGCTGTCGCCTTCCAGTTCACCCTGCCAATAGCCTTCCGTATGTTGGCGATTCAACAGATGCCAGCGGGCAAGAGAAACCGCTCGCCGAATCGCCGATGGCAGGGATACCCCATCGCCGGCGGGCTGCGCTGCGCGGTCATTCAAGCATGATCTTTTTACGGCCCCACATCCGTGCCGAGAATGTTCCATGGCCAATGCTTCCTTTGTGACGCACTCCGAGACGTCCAAGTCAATAGATAGATTAAAGGAGACGCGCAAAGTTGGCAAGACGAACTTGACGGACGCGAAACGCGCTGGGTCCGCACTAGGATTGCGCCTTCGGTCCCTCATTCCCCACAATCGCCGCCTACATGTCAAGCCAGGATGAGGGCCATCAAATCGTCGGCAATTGCCAAGGATCCCGTCGCGGTTCGCGGCGGATTCCGTCCAACCACTCGTTGGCCTCGGTTGGTTCGACAAACCGCCAGTTCTTGGGGTCCCACTTCAGCCGTTTTCCGGTCCAATAAGCCAGGTTCCCAAGATGGCAAACGGTGACGGATCGGGCACCAACCTCAACGGGGCAAATCGGTTGCCGGTTTTCACGGATGGCATTGAGCCAATCACGATGGTGGCCCGGCGACTCATACAGACGCACTTTTTCGCTCTCTTTGAGCGGTTCCTTGACCACCTCCTCGGGCCAACTTTGAAGTTTACCGCGATCGACACAGATGACGCCGTCCGTACCCACAAAATTGACTCCGCCGCGGCCTTCGTAACCACCGTGGATCAGCTCGACACCATTCTCGTAGATGAAGCGAACGCCCGTTCCTTTCTCGGGTTGCTCGGGCGGGATGATCTCGACAGGGCCCGAGTCGTCCATGCCGAGTCCCCACTGGGCGATGTCGAAATGGTGAGCACCCCAGTCGGTCATCCCTCCGCCCGAGTACTCTCGATATGCCCGCCATGCCGGGAAATGGTCATGCATACCTCGCGGACTGAGGATCGAATTATACGGCCGCATGGGTGCCTGCCCCAGCCATAAATTCCAGTCCAACCCCGGTTCCATGGGCTCCTCCGGCAGATCGCACCACTTGCTCGGTCCGCCCACAGAGGCGTAAACCTGCTTGATCTTGCCGATGCGACCATTCCGCACAGCCTCGCACGCGGTTCGAAATTCTCGACCCGACCGCTGCTGACTCCCCGTTTGAAACACCACACCATATTTGTTGACCACCTCGATGCACAGTTTGGCTTCGGCGATCGTGAGTGTGAGGGGCTTCTCGCAGTAGATATGCTTCTTGGCCTTGCAGGCATCGACAATGGGATGGGTGTGCCAGTGGTCGGGTGTAGCAATAACTACGGCGTCAATATCCTTGCGGGCAATAAGCTCACGATAATCGTTATACGCGGCGCAATCTTCGTTTCCGTATTTAGCGTTCACCTTGTCCCGCGAGAAATTCCGCCGCGTAGTATCGACATCACAAACGGCCACCACGTGGACATCTTTCATCCCCAAGAAGGCGTTCAAGTGGTATTGGTTCTGCTTGCCCATCCCAATGAAGCCCAGGGTCAATCGTTCGCTCGGTGCCAGGCGTTCTTCGCTTCCCAGGGCTGTTCGGGCAATGATGGTGGGCACAGTTAGTCCCACCGCCGACAGTTTGACCATCTCCCGCCGCGTCATCATCCCACGTGGTTGTTTCATCGTCGTTACCTCCCGATTGTTTGCTATAAGCCCCCATCAAAAAACCCACCCGGCGACCCCTCCTCACGGCCTTAGTGCCTCCCACATCCCTGGGCTTGGGGCGCAAGTTCCCTGACAAAATGGACCACAGATCACTGCGCAAGTTAATCACTCAGATAGGCAAAAACAAGTGGCGCCCGCCCGAAGCGGCGTTTTCGAAGGCCTCTTGCGCCCAACGCACTGCTAGGCATGAAAAAGGCTCCTCCCTCCGGGGTCCGAAACATTGGGCATTTTCCTCGGAAGGTGAGCTATAGTTTCATTAGATGCTAGACGGCGAAGTCATTCATGAACGTTCTAGGGACAAAAAGAGATCAATTGAGCCATGGAACGGAACCCAGCACGACGCCCATCACAGTCGCCCCAAGAAAGCGAGCGAAACGAAATCAGCTCCGCCGAAATCATGGATTATTTCTTGGATAAGGTGGAGGAGCTGCATTCTTCTCCGGCGGTCATTTGGCGGGTCCTTCAGCTTTTGAAAGACCCCGAGTTCGACGTTCGCGATGTGGAACTGCTGTTGGAAGCCGATCCGGCCCTGTCAGCCGCCATCCTACGATTGGTGAACAGTTCGGCCTACGGACTACCGCAGAAGATCACCAGCCTGCGACAAGCCATTCTCCTCCTGGGTGCGCGTTCCCTTCGCCTGGCCGTCCTCAGCTTTGGTCTGGTTGATCGCTTGACCAAAGGAACGCCCGCCAAAGTGTATGAAGATTTCTGGCGACGCGCACTGACAACAGCCTCCGCCGCGGCTCGCCTCGCCAGGACCTATCGGACCACAAATGCCGATGAAGCCTATTGCGCAGGATTGTTATCGGAACTCGGCGTCCTGGCACTGGCCCAAGTCGATACGCGGCGTTACACCCGGGTGTATTTGACCCACCGGCACGGCGAGGACCTTTGCCCCGCGGAACAGGCCCGCTATGGCTTTGATCACGCCGCCCTCGGCGAACGGCTGCTCCTTCGCTGGGGGTTGCCCCGACCGCTTGCCCAGGTGGCCGGTTCCCACCACCTCGTGGAAGGCACGCCCGAGGCCCTTCACGCGGTCGTCCATGCCGGTTCGCTTCTCGCGGATGTCCTTTGGATGCCGCAGTCCGTGCTCCTTCCCCACGCCCGGCAGTGGTTGTCCGACCGCTTCCAGATCGACCTGGATGGCTTCATCACGCTGGCCATGGATTGCAAGCAGGACATCCTTGACAATGCCGCGATGTTCTCCATTCACTTGGAAGGTAAAATCGACATCGACCTGCTGCGTCGGGAGGCCCAGCGACAATTCAAACAGGTCGCTCTCGAGACGTCTCTCGAGTACGACGCCATGACCGCCGTGCTCAATCAAGAAATGGGAATCTGAAGAGACGCATCCCGCACGGCCAACTTGCGCTACGGGCTTGATCTAGCGCCCGTTTCTTCTCAGCTTGGGGTGGCAAACGCGAAAGTGGGCAAACCCCACGCCATCCGTGCTTGCTTTGTTCCGATGGAGAACGTATGATAAAGAGGTCATAAATGAGACTGAGTCTCAATAAGCCCTCGCTATTGAGACTGGGACAAAATACGGCATGGCGGATCGGTCGTTAGGCATCGGATTTGTTTGGGCAAACCCTCGGTGCGGTCGGCTGTCATTTTGGCGTGACATTATCTCCATCCCATGAGGATATCATGATCAGGTTCGCTTGGGGAAAAAACGGTTTCTGGCGCGAGGAAAGGCCTTCCTCCCAAGTGGTGCGGCTTGAAGAGCTTCCCGCGGGAGAAAGGGCCCAGATCGTTTCTCTCAGCGGACCCGAGGATGTTGTTCACCGCTTAGAAGAGTTGGGGTTGAGGCCGGGAACGGTCATCCGCGTCTTTCGTCCTGGTAATCCGTGCATCGTGTGTCTTGGTGGGAGCAAGTTGGGCGTGCGGGCGGATGGGCACGTCCAAATCCTCGTGAGCCCCCTGCCTGGACCACCGCGGTGCCGTCACCGACATGGCTGGGGCTGGCGCCGTGCGGCGATCGTATCCCCCACCGCGCCGGGGAAGGACGTCCCCGACCCTCTCCCTCCGGCAAATTGACGGTCCTGCAGGGCGATAACCTGATCACGACGGGAATCCCCATATTGATTGCCCGCTCATTTTCACCACCGTCGTGTTGTCTAAAGAAAGATCGCACGGTGCTCCGCTTGGGTGTTTGCGACGAAGTTTATGGCTGTTTCCGCAGATAAACGGTGCATCACGGTTGCCCTGGTGGGAAATCCCAACACAGGGAAATCGACGCTTTTCAGCGCCCTTGTGGGGGTTTATCAGCGGGTGGGGAACTACCCCGGTGTGACAGTAGAGAAGCGGACAGGCCGATTCGAATTCGCCGGACAATCATTCGAGGTCACCGACCTCCCCGGTCTGTACAGTTTAGCCCCACGATCCCGGGATGAACTGGCGGCCGTGGATGTCCTGCTGGGACGCGAGCCGGGGGTGGAGCCAATCGATATCATCGTCTGTGTGGTGGATGCATCCAATCTAGAGCGCAATCTTTACCTTGTCAGCCAGCTTTTGGAGCTCAGTGTCCCCACGGTCATCGCCCTCAACATGATGGATGTGGCCGAACGTCAAGGCATTCAGATCGACAGCGACGAGTTGGCCCGGCGACTGAATGTACCAGTCGTGCCGATTCAGGCCCATCGCGGCTTGGGCGTGGGCAGGCTACGCCAGGTGTTGGCCGAGCTGGCTGATTCACCCCGCACCATCACGCCGCTTACAATTTTGCCGCAGGCCTTTGGGGAGGCCTGTGAGCAACTTTTGAGCGAACTGGAGAAGCGAGATTGGCTGAAGTGCCTTAGTCCGCAGTCGTCGAGCCACCTGGCGCGTGGTGAGGCAACTTTTTCCCAGCCGAATAGCCCGCTGAAGGCCCCGGCTTATCGGTTTTGGGCCGGACGTCTCCTCCTGGACTCAACGGGGTTTCTGCAAAAGGCCATTTGGGGGGAACGCGCTAAAGAGGTAAAGCGGTTGGTTGAGGCCGCTCGAGAGCAATTACGCCGCCAGGGTTTCAAAGTCCCCCAGGATGAGACCCACTTTCGGTATGAGTGGATTCGCACGATCCTGGACGGCGTGGTGGTCATGCCGGCCGAGAGCAGCCCGACGTTAACCGATCGTCTCGATGGCGTCCTTACCCATCGGGTGTGGGGCACGCTGATCTTTGTTCTGGTCATGCTCTTGATGTTTCAGGCGGTCTTTCGTTTGGCGGCTCCGCTTAATGAGGCCATCGACAGCGCGATTCAGGGGATCGCAGGTTGGCTGACGGCCGAGATGGCCCCCGGGGCCTTCCGCAGCCTTTTGGTGGATGGGGTTATCAGCGGTGTGGGGGCCGTGCTGACGTTTATCCCTCAGATCGCCATCTTGTTTCTTTTTGTGGCGGTGCTCGAGGATTGCGGCTACGTCGCCCGCGCTGCATTCCTCATGGACCGGTTCATGTCGCGGATCGGATTGAGCGGCAAATCGTTCATTCCCATGCTTTCCAGTTTCGCCTGCGCTGTGCCTGGCATCATGGCCACTCGCACCATCGACAACGAGCGGGACCGATTGACGACGATCCTTGTGGCACCGCTGATGACGTGCTCGGCACGGCTGCCAGTCTATGCCCTGCTCATCGCCGTGTTTATTCCCGACCAAAGATACCTCGGTGGTCTGTTGGGACTCCAAGGACTGGTGCTGGCGTCGCTTTACGCCCTGGGAATTGTGACGGCCGTTGTGGTGGCCATCACATTGAAAACCACGCTTTTCCGCGGTCGTTCGCCGACCTTCGTCATGGAGCTTCCCAGCTACAAATGGCCGTCGCCGCGGACGATCATCCTGAGGGCCTGGGAACGTGTGGTCGTCTTCGTGCGGAATGCTGGGACGATTATCGCAGCCATCTCGATTTTGGTCTGGGCGGCCCTGTACTATCCGCACGATCTACGCAGCCTGCCGCCCGAGTTACTCCGCCGGCAACAGGAACTCATCGTCCTGCGGGATACCTTGCCGCCGGGATCCTCGCAGCGACAGCGGTGGGAAACGGAATTGGAGCAAATCGAACGGCAAATAACGGCGGCCTATCAGCGAAGCAGCTTCATGGGACGCCTCGGAAGGGCCATCGAACCCGTGTTTCGACCCCTTGGATGGGATTGGCGAATCGGCACAGCCGTCATCGCCTCCTTTCCAGCCCGCGAGGTTGTCGTGGCCACCCTGGGCGTGATGTTCAACTTGGACGCCGATGTAGCGGAGGCCAACCAGGGCCCCTCGCCTTTCCACGACCGTTTGCGATCGGCGGTTTGGGAAGGCACAGATCGTCCGCTTTTCAATATCCCTGTGGCGCTTTCATTGATGGTCTTTTATGCGTTGTGCGCCCAGTGTGCAGCTACCTTGGCTGTCATCGGACGGGAGACCAATAGCTGGCGCTGGCCCATTTTCACATTCGCGTACATGACAACCTTGGCCTACCTCGGCGCCCTTGCCACGTACCAGATTGGCGCTAGAATTATGACAGGCACATGATTCGTTCTCGCTGATTACATTATACCCCCAATTGGTCGGATCGAACAAAGGGTCTCCGCGATGTTGACGGCAGTTTGGCAAGACGTCGCGACGTGGTTGTCCATTGCCCTGGCGGCAATCTATCTCGTCCATCACTTTCGGCGGCAGCCTGGAATGGGGGCCTCACGGTGTGGGGGCTGTACGCATTGCCCAATGAGTGACGCATTACAAGAGTGGGCGGCTGCGTGGAGGCAGACGAACCATAACGGCCAGGATCAGTAAGTAGAGATCGACACCCCGCCCGCCATCCTGATTCGAACCTTATCTGAAACTGTTTGCTCCCGCGATTCAGGTGACCGGTACCTGGCGTCAACGTGGGACGGCGAGGACGCGGTCCCTCCCAATTCCGCAGCGGGAGGGTCATCGTCCCCGATGACGCTGGCATCTGGTAACACGGACGCCCGTTGCAGACAAGCGCTTAACGTTGGGATGAAGAATACCACGGGCAGGATGCCCGTGCCACGCAATTTCAGTTCGCCTTCCGGGCGGCCATAACGTCAACCGTAGGGGCAACCCCCTGTGGTTGCCCCGTTTGCCGTAGCGCCGCGGGTTTACGTTTGGCCGGTTGCCCAGATCGTTTGGTTTCCACCACGATCCGTAGGTTGTTTGCGTTCCGGGGCAGGCACAGGGGCCTGCCCCTACCAGTTTCAATGGGCTCCTTCTCGCGCAGGTCCACAGCTGCCCGGTAGCTTGCGTCTTTTTAAGAACAGATGGACTCTGCCCGGCATGTCACCATCTCCTTGACGTCGTAAACACGTCTAATCATGATGATCAGTTTGTGCACGGTCGTGATGGCCGTGCCGGTTGGCTTCCGTGATTGGGTTTTGTGAGAGGAGGTTTTGTTATGCGCGTTCTGTTCGCGATAAGTTTGGTGTTTGCCATTGTCGGATGCTGCGCTTCCTGGACGAGTGGCGAGGAATGGGTCAGTGGCAAGATTTGGGAGGAACCGCCTATCGTAACACCTGGCGAGTGCGGTTCGCCGCCGTCTGACGCGATCATCCTCTTCGATGGCAAGGACCTGTCGCAGTGGGAGGGCGGAGAGAATTGGAAGATCGAAAACGGCTATGCGATTGCCCAAAAGACCGGCATCACCACTAAGGAACAGTTCGGCGATTGCCAGCTTCATCTCGAGTTTGCCACGCCCGAGGTCATCGAAGGCTCTGGCCAAGGTCGCGGCAATAGCGGTGTTTATCTCATGGGACGTTACGAGGTGCAGATTCTCGACTCGTACGAGAACAAGACTTATTTCGATGGTCAGTGCGGGGCGATCTACAAGCAACATCCGCCACTTGTCAATGCCTCCCGCAAGCCGGGCGAATGGCAGACGTACGACATCATCTTTACGGGTCCCCGTTTCGATGAGGCGGGGAATCTCCTTAAGCCAGCCTATGTGACGGTCATCCATAATGGCGTGGTGGTTCAAAACCATTTTGAAATCGAAGGTTCCACGGCCTGGCACGTTCCGCCCAAGTACGAGCCGCACGGCGAAAAGGGCCCGATCCACCTTCAATTCCACGGGAATCCCGTCAGGTTCCGGAATATCTGGATTCGGGAGATCCGAGAGTTGACCTACCAGCAAAAAGGCCAGGAGCCTGAAAAGAAAGAACCGGAAAAGAACGAAGCAGAGAAGGCCGAAGCCGAAAAGACGGAACCGGAAAAGAAGGCTGAAAACGGCCAGAATCAGTGACGTTATCCTGGCGTTTCCATCGCAACAATCGCCAGCCCCCATCGTAAGATGGGGGTGTCTTTTTTCCCGGCAGGAAATGCCGTCGCAAAAAGTGGCAGGTCGGGCGTGATAAAGGATCATGGGCTGGGGTAGGCGAATCAGATGATGGGAGGACCGCGCGGTGTGGTGGCCGGGCTCGATGATGGAATATCAAACGGCACGTCACCGGAGGCGATGGCGCGCGTTCTTCCCATTGTCCTTCCACACCGCAGGTGTGTTTCCAAATTGGCCATCGGCCAACCACGAAGGTTGTGCCTACCGTGGTGCGGCGGGCACCGGCGAGCGACAAATCCCCGAACCTTCGCTCGGCTACTGTACCGTAAATACAAGGAGGGGTATATTGCAGGTTGATCGCGTTTCCCACCGTGCCACAGTAAGACCGGCGGGGAGCGGGGTGCGAGTAATCTTTTTGGGATTGAGTATTAAGCAGCTATGTCGATCCGAGTCGCCATTTTGGGTGCCACAGGTTATACAGCCGTTGAATTAGTGAAGCTCCTTCTGCGCCATCCTGAAGTCACAATTACGGCGCTGACCAGTCGTCAGGAGGGAAATGCCCCTATTGCGAGTGTCCATCCATCCCTTGTTGGTCGGATTCAGGCGAATTTGGAGAATCTTTCGGCGGCAGAAGTGGCCGCTCGGGCTGAGTGCGTTTTTAGCTGTCTCCCCCATTGTGCCAGTGCAGAGGTCATCCCCGAATTACTGAAAGCAGGGTGTCGCGTAGTCGATTTCAGTGCGGACTATCGGCTGGCCTCCGCCCAGGTTTATGAGGACTGGTACGGCCATCGGCATCCCGACCCGGATCGACTGGGCAAGGTGCCCTACGGTCTGCCGGAGTTGTTTCGGGAGGCAATTCCCTCGGCCGATCTGGTGGCCAATCCCGGCTGTTACCCGACGTCGGCCATCTTGCCGCTGGCCCCGCTGCTGAAAGAGGGTTTGATCGCGCGGGAGGATATTATTGTCGATTCTAAGAGTGGCGTCTCGGGGGCCGGTCGTACGCCTAAGTTGACGACCCATTTCCCGGAGTGCAACGAAAGTCTTTCCGCGTACAACATCGGTCGGCATCGCCATACGCCGGAGATCGAGCAGATCCTTTCCACGGTGGCGGGGGCGGAGGTGCAAATCGTCTTTACCCCGCATCTGGTTCCGATGGATCGCGGTATCTTGACAACGACTTATTCCCATCCGACGCGACAGGTCACCGAGGACGAAGTCCTGGATTGCCTACGGTCGTTCTACGATGACGAACCTTTTGTGCGGGTAGTGGATCACCTTCCGGCCACTAAGGACACATCGGGGACGAATTTCTGTCATATTACGGCACGGATTGTCCGCGACCGGATCATCACCGTCAGTTGCCTCGACAATCTGATCAAGGGAGCGTCCGGGGCCGCGGTGCAGAACTTCAACCTAATGTACGGTTTTCCCGAGACAACGGCCCTGCTATGACAATAGAGGCCGACACGGCGGGCTAAACCGCCTTTTGAGATCAGACGTCTCGATTGTTAACAAGCTAGCGACGGTTTCGCAGTAGAAGAAGGCCTTGCCCATGGCAGTACGTGTTCCGAAGGGTTATCTTGTTGCCGGTGTTCATTGTGGATTGAAGCGCGATTTGCGCAAGCCGGATTTATCGCTGATTGTTTCTGAAGTCCCGGCCACGGCCGCCGGTGTTTACACGCAGAACATCGTTTGCGCGGCACCGGTCCAACTGGATCGCCGACGGACCCCGAGCAACCGCATCCGCGTTGTCGTCATCAATTCGGGCAATGCCAACGCTTGTACAGGAGAACGTGGCCTCCGTGACGCCGAGGAAATGGCACGGCTTGCTGGTAAGGCCGTGGGCGCAGAGGAAGATCAGGTCTTGGTGATGTCCACGGGCGTGATCGGCGTATATTTGCCGATGGAAAAGATTGCCCACGGGATCGAACTGGCGGCGGCCCGATTGGGCAACGACGAAGAGGCCCTCATAATGGCAGCCCGCGGCATGATGACCACCGACACGGTCTATAAGCTTTCCGGGCGGACGCTTTCCCTTGCGCGGCGAGAAATCCAGATCACGGGCATGGTCAAGGGTGCGGCCATGATGGGGCCCAACCTGGCCACCATGCTTGGGGTCATCTTCACCGATGCCACACTGGAGGTGGATACCGCGCAACAGTTGCTCCGCGAGGTGGTGGATGACACCTTCAACTGCATTAATGTCGATGGGCACACTAGCACCAATGACACGGTATTGTTTCTTGCCAATGGTGCGGCGGGTGGTCCGCCCTTGGTCGGTGATTTGCTCGACGATTTCAAACAGGCTTTCCACAGTCTGTGCACTGAATTGGCCCGCATGATCCCGGCAGATGGCGAAGGGGCCACGCACCTTATCACCATCGAAGTCCGCGGCTGTCGTACCCGTGCGGATGCCCTTCAGATTGCCCGGGCGATTGCAAATAGTCCTCTTGTCAAGGCCGCGATCCATGGTGCCGATCCCAATTGGGGGCGGATCGTTTCTGCCGCAGGGTATGCCAATGTGCCGTTTGATCCTAACAAAATGACTCTTTATCTCAACGGCACGTGCCTTTATCGGGATGGAACGCCAGTAAAGTTCGACGAGATCGAGGTCTCGAACTCAATCCGGGCAGAACGCGAAACCCGCATCGAGCTGATCTTTCAGGAAGGCTCGGCCAGTGGCCGCTTTTGGACCACCGACCTCACGCCGGAGTACGTCCGGCTAAACGCCGAGTATCGAACGTGACGTATTCCCTGCCAGAAACGACGCAGCCCTATCGGTGACGGTCCCGACGCGCCTGTCAGGCATGTCGCGGTGTTGTGGGAATGGCTTGAGGGGTGGGGGAATCACTCCAGGCCACCTGAACCGGCTATGGGGATTCTTGCTCCGGTAACTTGATCAATCCGCCGTTTTGGGAGGAATCGCGGTTCGATGGAACAGTGTACGCCCACACTGTCGCGACTTCCATCGACATTCAGCCCAAGACTGACAAGGAAGGACTCTCCAATCCGCGTGAGCGAGAAACTTTGGCCGATGTTGCTGGATTCGCCCAGGTCAATCGAAACCCCCAACGTGGACATCCATTTGGGCGACATCCAGTAGGAGTAGGAAAGGAAAAGGACGGTGCTATCGATAGGCCCTTGAAGGATCCGCAATCCAACGTAAAGATCGCCACGCGGTGGGCGACTGAGCATCCCGCCAAATGTTACAAGTTTCTGACCCGAATCGAAAAAGTCGAACAGACCCGTCGAGGCCAGCGTCAATCGGTCGCCGACGAACCAGCGGGCGTCGTAGTCGAGAAGTCCGACGAATCGGCCAAAGTCATCCCGGGAGGAATCGGGAAATAGCGAGAAATGCGTATCAAACGTGATCCAATCGACGATGCGTCGTGAACCGGGCATGCCACGCTTGGTTTGCCATCGCTGTTCCACCCCCAAGCGAATGAGCGTCAAGTCATCAGCAATTTCCATACTGGGTGATGTCACCCAAGAGGCCAGCCCGCTGCGTACCGCGTAGGATCGCTCATCAAAGGCGTAAGGGGCTGGTGGGCCACCAAAGCCATTTGTCGGCCCAAAGGTCAACACCCCCAGTCGCCGCCGGAAGGCCTCGATGGCATCGTCATCGAGCGGCTCGTAAAGCGGCAGGGCGTCGAGGTCGCGGTTGGAACTGGCCCAAAAGGCCTCAGCCTTGAAGTTTATTTTGTGAGCAATCCCATGAACGTTGAATAGCTCGCTCTCAATGTAGGGATTGACCGCCCAAAGGGGGAGATTGGCGCGGGCACCAAGCTGGACGTAACCGCGCTGGAGGGAATCCCCAGACCGGTCTTCGCCCCAATGCCCCAGTTCGCCCAGTGCATAGGGGACAATCTTGATGACGCCGAGTTGAAAGGGCCAGTCGATCTCTTGCCGCGTAATCATGCGTTCGCTGAACGTGCTGAGGGGATCACCGGTTAGAGACGACGTCTCCCACGGAAGATAGGAAAAGGCGGCCAGATCTTCAGGATTACTAGGGGCGGAGGCCGTCCGAAAACGTGCCAGGCCAATGCTGGTGTGGGCATACCAGGTGAAGGCGTCATTGAAGAAGGACTCGCCCAGTTTGTAATGATCGAACCGCGGCAGCCAATCCGTTTGGGTGAAGAACGGATTGAGTCGAACAGAAGCCGAGAGGTCCCACGAGGCGTTCCCGTAAATCCGTTTGAGCGAGAGACTGGTTGTCTGGTCTTTAAGTTCGTCCCATTCTCGCTCGTAGTATTGCTCCAGGAAATTGCGGTCCGAGATCAGCCCCACCTCGCCGGTCAACTGATATTCCTCGGAAAGATACTGTCGGTGTTGCCAAAGTAGGCGGTAGCGGTAGTCGGCTTCTGGGGCCAAGGCCCGTCGTCCCCGCCCCAGGTTGTCCAGACCGTTATCATAAATCCCCCAGAAGTCGGCCAAGCCGGTCGCGTAACCGGGTAATCCCAAAAATCCGTCACGCGAATAGGTCAGCGATGTTCCGTGTCCCAGGCCACGCTCACTGAGGTAATCTAGGCTCAGGCTCCAATCCATTCCTTCCGGTCGATTGCGAATGCCAAAAAGTTGAAAGGCGTCCCAGTTGGTCAGGACCTGCGTGCCAAAGATGCTGTCGTGCCGAAGGCGAATGCGGTTCACATAGTACGTCGGCTTGGTCAAGTCCCCGGCCAGGACAGGCCAGTAGAAGATGGGAATATTGCGCAAGTAGATGAAGTTATCCCGGGCCAGGGCCCAAGGCCGATGCGCCACTGCCGGCTGACCAGTTTGCGGGTCAATGACGACCTGTCGTGTCGTGGGGTCAAGCACCGGCTGAATCCGGTCCTCCACGTAGGCGAACTGCGTTTGCAATCGATAACCGGGAACGCCCATGCGGCTTGATGTGACGAAGAGATTTTGGGCGAAGAATTGCGTCTCGTTCATCTGTTGGAGGATGTCGGCCCGAAGACGGAGGTAACCCTCATAATCGGGAATGCGTGTGAGCAATTCGGCATTGAGGATCATCCCTGCTCGTCGCGCCACATCGTAATACATGCGATCGGCATAAATGACACGATCGCCTTGGCGGAAGACGATGTTGCCCTCTAGGTACAGTTCCAGCGGCCACTGCTGGGGTGTGGTGGCCTCACCGCTGAGATTGGGGGCTTCGTCGCCCGTGTACCAAATGACGACCCGATCGGCGGAGACGTCAAGGGTTCCCCAGGGGCCTGGCTCTTCGACAATGAGATTGATCCCGGCGTCAATCACGCCGATCCATTGGCCACCCTGTGGGGCCGGAAACCATTGGGCCTGGATGGGGACATCACCGCGGGGGAAGACCCGAATCCGTCGCATGGCACCTTCCGAAGCACCTCGCGGCGAAGGATCAGAAAGGAATTCATTCGGTCGGAGGACGCTTTGCGTCAGCCCTTCCGTGGCAGCGTTGCGCCGCGCCATCGCCCGAGCAAAGATGGCCGGATAAGGCTCGGGTTCACCGGCCTCTTCTTTGACCTGAACGTTGACATCGGCGGTGGTGTACAACCGGCCAAACCAGGTCTTGTCCTGGATTTGTAGCCGATGTTGGGGATCGTCCGAGACCACTTGGGCACGGCCCTCCAAATAGATGATGACCTTTATCAGGCGACCGGTCCCCGATGCATGACGCGGCAGGGCGAATGCCGATCCGGATCGATCAGACGTCTCGTCAGGGATTGGGGCCAGAAGGAGTGGCCCTTCTTCCAAGGCCGGGGCCGCTACGCCAGGTGTGACCGGATCTCCGAGGCCCACCGACGGTTCGGCCTGCCGATCGATCCAGATTACGGACTCCCGCGCGCGGAGGCTTACCGATCCCTGCCGAATCTCGCACCACCCGCGGAGAATCCACACCTCGTAGCTGCCCATCCGCCAGTGGTTGCCCGCCGCGGCCTTGATGTCAATAGGGAAACTCCTATTCGGCAGCGGGAACGAGACATCCTCCGCGAAGACCCTTCCAGTGGCAAAAGCGGTCACGAAAATCGCTAGCAGCCACAGGCCGTTCCACGTCATCGACAGGACGAACGCCAGTGCCGCCGCGCGATCGCAGCGCTCCCCAAGGGGTACGACCCCTACGGTCCGCTGGACCCATCTCGAAATGATTCGGATTGGTGCAACGTCCTTAGTGCTCAGAGTTGGCGATTCCTTGCCGATGCCGAATTTACCGTCAGTCTTTGCCGAGGCCGCACCCGAGGCACACCCATCGCGGCCTGGAATCACGAGCTCACCCCCACTGAGGTAGGGATTGCGGAGGGGAGATTATAGTGGAACAAGTCCAATGACGACAAGGCAACTTCTTTGAGCCTTAGAGCCTCCCCCATAATCTCCTCTCACTAGTTCGGCGGGAGAGGGTCTGGGGGCGAGGGTGGCTCGAATCGCTGCCGGTTTTCTCAATCGATGCCGATGTTCGCTTGCCCTCACCCCAACCCTCTCCCGGAGGGAGAGGGGGCTTTTTGGGATAGACTCTTGGCAGACCCCTGCCGACGGCTTGTCGGTTGCTTGAGGTGCGGACACCGCAGCTTATCCATTTCGCGGAATCTTCTTTTCGGCAGGCGGGGACCCGGTCGAGGGCAACGTTTTTTGCTTCACTACCAGAAATTTTGAGGAAATCATGGTATAAATGGTGTTTTCAGTGTTTGGGACGGGTTTGGCGCGGATCAACATGTCGAATGAACGGCCGACGGCCGAGACTGACAAGATAGGTCGTTGAGGAAGGAACATTCTATGGACTTGAAACGTGTGACATTGCCCGAGAAAGAACTTCCTTCGGAATGGTACAACCTGCTGGCCGATTTGCCCCAGCCACTGCCTCCGCCGGTTCATCCGGTGACGAAAGAGCCGCTTGATCCGGCTGCCCTGGAGCGGATTTTTGCCCGGGAATTGATCAAGCAAGAGGTTAGCCAGGAGCGGTGGATCGGGATTCCCGACGAGGTCCGGCGGATTTATGCCATTTGGCGGCCCTCGCCCCTTGTCCGTGCGCGGAATTTGGAGAAGGCCCTTAAGACCCCGGCACGCATCTACTTTAAGGACGAAAGCCACAGTCCACCCGGCAGCCACAAGCCGAACACGGCGGTAGCCCAAGCCTATTACAACAAAATCCAGGGGATTCGTTGCCTTTCCACGGAGACGGGTGCCGGTCAATGGGGTTCGTCGCTGGCCTTTGCCTGCTCCTTCTTCGGCTTGCAGTGCAAGGTTTACATGGTCAAGGTCAGTTACCATCAAAAGCCCTACCGCCGGGTCATGATGCAACTGTGGGGGGCCAGCGTGACGCCCAGTCCGTCTGAGGAGACCGAAAGCGGGCGAAAGATTCTCGAGGCGGACCCCAATTGCCCCGGCAGTCTTGGCATCGCCATCAGCGAGGCCGTGGAGGTCGCCATCAAGAATGATGATACCAATTACACACTGGGGAGCGTGCTTAACCATGTCATGTTGCACCAAACGGTGATTGGCCTGGAGGCCGAAAAACAGATGAAAGAATTTGGTGACTGGCCCGACGTCGTCATTGGATGTGTCGGCGGAGGGAGCAACTTCGCCGGGCTGGCGTTTCCCTTCTTGCGACACAAAATTGCCGGGCAAGACATCCGGTTTGTGGCCGTGGAACCAAAGGCCTGTCCGTCCCTGACGCGGGGGATGTACCGCTACGACTTCGGGGACACGTCGATGTTGACACCGCTTCTTAAGATGCATACCCTGGGCCACAGCTTTGTGCCGGCGGGTATCCATGCCGGGGGATTGCGTTATCACGGGATGGCACCGATGGTGAGCTTTGCGGCCAAGCTCGGCCTGATCGAGGCGATTGCCCTTCACCAAAAGGAATGCTTTGAGGCCGCCCGCCTGTTCGCGGCCACCGAAGGCATCATCCCAGCCCCCGAAACCTCTCACGCCATTCGCGGGGCAATTATTGAGGCCCTCAAGTGCAAAGAGACGGGCGAGGAAAAATGCATCCTCTTTAATCTCAGCGGCCACGGGATTTGCGACCTCGGGGCCTACGAACGCTATCTGGCAGGCGAGTTGGAAGACTTCGAGCTCCCGCAAGAACAGATCGAACGAGCGCTGGCCGAGCTGCCGGTTGTGGAGTAAGAGCCTATCCCAAAAAGCCCTCGCCCTCCGGGAGAGGGTTGGGGTGAGGGCAAGCGAACGTCAGAATCGATTGAGAAAACCGGTAGCGACTCGAGCCGTGCTCACCCCCGACTCCTCTCCCACCAAACGCGTGAGGGGAGATTATGGGATAGGCTCTAAATAAGCGCGGCGAACCCCTACAATACGTGGTGTTCGCTTATACCTCGGGGTGTGGTTTCGCGGATTGTCATCTGGAGGGAAGAACACCTTATGGGTCCTCGACGCCGTCACACGATGCCGCTTGGGCGGATGATAGCTTGCCATTTGATGGGTTATTTGGCGGCGGTGCTGCTGTGGGGGTCAGCCCTCGCCGAAAAGATTGGCCCCTGGGAGCTCGAGACGCTTTATCAACCGCCCCGGGCAGAATGGGGCGAGGTCAAGGATGGCATCCGTGAGGTCTATTACGAGGGTGAACCCTACCAGGGGCATGCGACGCGGGTCTATGCCGTCTATGCGCAGCCGGAAGGCGAGGGGCCGTTTCCAGCCATGGTTTGCGTGCACGGCGGCGGGGGCACCGCCTTTCCCGAGTGGGTTCGGCTGTGGGCGTCTCAGGGCTACGCGGCCATTTCCATGGATTTGGCGGGCTGTGGTCCCGAACGAAAACGGCTCTCTGACGGCGGACCTGACCAAACGGATGTCTCGAAATTCCGCGATTTCGATGAAGCCACTGTCACAGACATGTGGTCATACCACGCAGTGGCGGCGGTGATTCGCGGGCATTCCCTCTTGCGAAGCCTCCCCCAAATTGATGACGACCGGATTGGGGTTACCGGCATCAGTTGGGGTGGATACCTTACGTGTATCGTGGCAGGGGTGGATCATCGCTTCTCATTGGCCGTCCCCGTTTATGGTTGCGGTTTTCTCCACGAGAACAGCGTGTGGCTTCCCCGCTTTGAGAAGATGACGCCGGAGCAGCGCGAGCGGTGGGTCCGCTTTTTTGATCCTTCCAACTATCTGGGCCGGGTCAAATGCCCCATTTTCTTCCTCAATGGGACGAACGATTTTGCCTATCCTCTGGATAGCTACCGCAAGTCGTATGACCGCGTTCCCGGTGAGAAACTCATCCGCATCGAAGTCCGCATGAAGCACAGCCACCCC
>JAKPII010000041.1 GCA_029549885.1 Planctomycetota bacterium | reverse complement strand
AGACTTTAGCACCTATAGCTGGTCAGATTGGGCACAGTTGGCACCGGCCGATGGTGAAAGCTTTATTCAAGGGGTTTCCTTCCGACTTAGGGTGCCAGAAGTCATTACTTTGCGAGAGTTCGACAGGGTTCCGTATTCCGGGGTTCCGTTCAGTCGAAGGAATCTCTTCAAGCGGGATCACAACACTTGTCAATACTGTGGACGGCAGTTCCCTCCCGATCAGCTCACGATCGATCATGTAATCCCGCGGGCCAGGGGAGGGGAATCCACCTGGGAAAACTGCGTCCTTGCCTGTGTGGATTGCAACCGTCGGAAGGGGAATCGTACCCCCGAGGAGGCGGGCATGAGATTGAAACGCCGCCCCACCCGCCCCAAATGGCGTCCCGTTTACGCCGCAAAAGAGATTCGCATCGAGACGTGGACACGATTCGTCAGCGAGGCCTACTGGAATGTGACGCTGGAGAAGTGAGGTTACTTCCTCCTCGTGCCGCGTTTTCTCATCTCAGGGCGTAATTTCGCTATCGGCCTTTTTCTGCAAAAAACCGTTGCCAGGTCTTTTCTGGCGTCAATTGTGGCTGTAGAATTTAATGTGTCAGTAATGTGATCAACATAATGATGTAAATTTGTCTCTCCGGATACGACGAGAAAGGAACGATGCACGCATGGACCACGAAGCCCAACCACTCAAGCGAAGTCAGGTCGAAAAGCTGAAAGAGGAAAGTCAGTACCTTCGGCATCCCCT
The DNA here is from genome assembly GCA_029549885.1 of Planctomycetota bacterium. Classification (GTDB taxonomy): domain Bacteria; phylum Planctomycetota; class Planctomycetia; order Pirellulales; family Thermoguttaceae; genus Thermogutta. The sequence continues at coordinate 3,534 of JAKPII010000041.1, read as the reverse complement.
TGCGGAGGAGGTGAACAACGACCAGCCCAGCTTTTCCGAGTCGGCTGCCCAGATTCTTAAGTTCCACGGCTCGTACCAGCAGGACGATCGTGATGCCCGAAAGCTTCAAAGGGCCTCGGGCGGGGGAAAGGTGTATTTCACCATGATTCGGGTGAAGGTCCCGGGTGGTGTACTGACGGCGGAACAGTTTCTTACTCAACTCGACCTTTGTGACCAGCTAGGTAACGGCACGGCACGCATTACTGACCGGCAGGACCTTCAATTGCACGGCGTTCTCAAGGGGAACTTGCGAGAAACTATCCGCCGGATCAATGAGGTGCAGCTAACCACGCTCGGTGCCTGTGGCGACGTGGTTCGGAACGTGATGTGCTGCCCCGCGCCATTGCGGCACAACCGTGTTCGGGAGCAACTTCAAAACTTGGCCCAGGAGATTACTCGCCACCTGCTGCCAAGGACGCCGGCCTATCATGAGATTTGGCTTACAGACCCGGATACGGGTGAAAAGGAGCAAGTCACCGAGCCGTCAGGAGAGGTTGCGGAGGTTGAGCCGATCTATGGGAAAACCTATCTCCCGCGAAAGTTCAAGATCGCCTTTGGGCTACCCGACGATAACTGCGTTGATCTTTACACTAACGATCTCGGTTTTCTAGCCGTTGTCGAAAACGGCGAGGTAGTTGGTTTCAATGTGCTGGTAGGCGGTGGCTTGGGGGTAACGCCGAGTAACAAAAATACCTTCCCGGCCTTGAGTCAGCCCCTGGTGTTTGTCCGGCCTGCGGAGGTGGTTCCGGTGGCGGAAGTGGTCGTCAAAATTTATCGCGATTATGGTGAGCGAGGCGACCGGAAGCGGGCGAGACTCAAGTACCTCATTGCGGACCGCGGGCTACCTTGGTTCCGAGAGATGACGGAGCGCTACCTAGGTCGGTCTTTGCCCGACCCATTACCACTCGGTGTCACCGAGGTTGATGACCATATGGGTTGGCATGAGCAAGGTGATGGGCGATTCTTTTATGGCCTCAATCTCGAAAATGGGCGTATCGTGGATCGGGACGCCTTCCGTTTGAAAAGTGCCCTCCGGGAGATTTGCCAACGACTCCACCCAAGTATTCGATTCACGCCGCAACAAAGCGTCCTCTTTTGCGATTTGGAGGCCTCGGCCCGATCGGAGATTGAACAGATCTTGCGGCGTTACGGTGTTCCTTTGAGTGAGGAAATTTCCAACGTTCGCCGCTGGTCAATGGCGTGCGTGGCCCTTCCCACCTGTCCGTTGGCTGTCACCGAAAGCGAACGGGTATTGCCCAAACTGATCGATGACCTGGAACGTGAAGTTGCAAAGCTTGGGTTGGATGCGGAACGGTTCACAGTCCGCATGACGGGATGCCCAAACGGGTGCTCCCGTCCGTATAACGCTGACATTGGGCTGGTGGGGCGGACACAGAATAAATACAGCATTTATCTTGGCGGACGCCTATTAGGCGATCGCCTTGCGGAGCCTTTTGCCGAAACAGTTCCCCTGGAGAAAATCGTCGAGACCCTTGTCCCCGTGTTGCAATTGTTCGCTCGGGAACGTCAAGACCACGAGACATTCGGCGATTTCTGCCACCGGGTGGGTGTGGCCACGCTTCGCGCACGCTTGATAAGGGGCGAAGGAGCCGCAGGATAATCCCAAACGATCCCCGCGATATTTCTTCGCGTTAGCCCAGACGGCTCGGTTTACGGGAGACTATGAACCGTACTTGGTAATCGGGATGGGGCCGACACGTCGTCATGGCTTCCAAGCAGGTCACAAACGGGATTCGGGATGAGAGTTCGGCCCTTGGGACCCGGCTCGGAGCTTCTCGTAGAAGAGATTAATGATATTCTCGATCAGCTCGGCCTGACTGGTTTCCAGTAAGACGGCCAGTTTGTGTTGCAGGATGCGGCGTCGGTTGGTCTTTCGGGCCGCTTCCAGGACCCCCTCCTCGGTCAAGGCGCCGCCCATCCCGAAGCGGCTGTAGAGCTCTTCGAATTCCGCCGTCGTCCAGTCGGCGAACAACTCGGGATGTTCCTGAATCACTTTTTCCACAACGGGGTTGGTCTGCTTATCCAACCTTCGATAGAGGAGGCGAGTGGGATCGATGTACAGCTCATCGACCGAGACCCCCAATCCTTCGGCGAGTTGGCCAATCGTCTTGGGATGAGGTCGCTTACTCCCTTCCAGAATGCCCCGAATTGTCCGCTTATCGAGTTTTGTCCGTTCGGCGACCTCATTGATAGTTAGGCCGAGTTGAGACATGATCCGTCGCAGGTTATCACCAAGCAGGTTGTCCATGATGCGTTACTCCCTCCGCCGAGGAGCCCACGGTCTTCATGGGTTACCCCCTGCCTCAGATGTTGCCGACATCGGGGAAAAGGCCAACCCGGTTCGTCCTACGTAATAACCAACGTTAAGTTATCGTGCGGTTTTCGCAATCGAGGCATGAAACAGTGGTTGACAAAGGAGTTCAAGGCCTTCGAGAACCGATATGGAAAAATTTTAACAGACGTAAGTGCTGCCTTGCTATGCCATAGGACGCCGCTCTCTATGATTAACTTTACGCCGATCTGTATCTCAGGTACAGCGTCCGACAGCAATTTATGCTAAAAAAGGTAGGGTGGTCTTCCAGCCGGGCCATGCATGGTCAAACACTCGCAGGTTGTTCTTATGGTAGCAAAGATTGAAATCCCCTGCCCATGCGGCAAATCGGTACCCGTGACAATCAACCAGTGCGGAATGATCGTCACCTGTTCATGTGGCCGCGAACTTGCGGTCCCTTCACGCCGAGAATTGCTTGGGACGCGACAGACCATTGATGAGGACGCCTCAGTTGAAGAGGAAAAAGCCCCTCTTTCAGGGTGGGTTCGACTATTTCAGTGGATAGGCGGCTCCCTGGCCGTGCTTGCCCTTATCGGGCTGATTGTGCTGTATATCTATCGCCCACGGCTGCCGGACTTTCACAAACTCCCGCCCGCCGCGGCGTATCAGTATTTTAAGGTCTTGCGCACGGGTGAGCGGTCTCCGTGGCTGGAGATGGAAGCGAGATACGTCCGCGACCACAACATTTGGCTGGGGCTGCGGGATATTGTGGCGGTTGTTGGAATTATTGCGATCGTTCTCTTTTGCGGCGTCACTTTAGCGGGTTGGTGGGAAACCCGTAGCAATCGTAAAGAAGAGGACGAAATAGTAGAACCGCCTGGGGCCGAATCGGAGGGAACCGAGTCGCCATCGTGACCCAGCTCGCCTCATTCCGAGTCAGAATCTGTGGGCCTTTCGTGGAGGACGTGCTCGATAGCCAAGTGGATGCGGAAGGTGGTGCCCACACCGACACGGCTATCAACCGTGACACGCCCCCCGTGAATTTGGGCAACGTGTTTGACGATGGCCAGTCCTAAGCCAGTGCCTCCCAATTGACGACTGCGGCTTGGATACACGCGATAGAACCTCTCGAAGATTCTCGGCAGGTGTCGGGCTTCGATACCCCAACCTTGGTCTTGAACCTCAAAGATAAGCTCCTTTTC
>JAKPII010000022.1 GCA_029549885.1 Planctomycetota bacterium | reverse complement strand
CCCGGCGGCTTGGTAAGTGTCGATGGCCGGATCATCCTGACAGGCAACAATGGAAGGGATAACGATATCGATATTGGCATGTCAGGAATGCTCTTGCGTTTTCCCGACGGTGTCACGAGCACCGTTAACTTACCCTGGACTACCATTCAAGAAGCCGTCGGCGAGAGTGCGGTTACCGACTTCTTGGTGTATGACTCACTTGGTATCCCTATCCAAGTGCGAGTGACAATGGTCCTTGAATCTCGTGATAGCATTCGGACTGTCTATCGTTGGTTCGCCGATTCGCCGGACAATGATCCGCTGACAGGTTCGGAAATTTCCGTCGGGACCGGGCTGATCTACTTTGACGGAGAGGGCAATTTTATCTCGGCAACGAATAATAAGGTTTCTATCGAACGACGGCATGTTTCTGCCCGTTCGCCGCTCGAATTCTCGCTCGATTTCTCCAAGATCTCGGGCCTTGCCGCGGATCGCAGTACGCTCATGTTGTCACGCCAGGATGGTTCGGCTCCGGGTGTCTTGACGAGCTTCATCGTGGGTGAAGATGGGTTGATCAGGGGTGTTTTTTCAAACGGTGTGACTCGTGATTTGGGACAAATCATTCTGGCACGGTTTGCTAACCCGGCGGGTCTCGTCCAACGGGGGCAGAACCTATTTGCCGAGGGTGTCAACTCTGGTCTCCCCGTAATCGGTAACCCTGGTGAACAGGGGATTGGAACGCTCGTGGCCGGTGCTGTGGAGTTGTCAAACACCGATATTGGCGGCAGTTTGATCGACCTAATTTTGGCCTCCAGTATGTACCGTGGAAATACCCGGGTGATCAGCACAGCCCAACAAATGCTGGATGAACTATTGTCATTACGTCGTTGATTTCGAATCAGCGGAAGCTATGTTATCGATAAGCACTGTTATGTGAATCAGATGTAAGATTGACAATGTTCCCGGTGTTAACTCTCGCCGGTGGGGTGGGCCTTGGACCACAGACTGAGCGATAGTCTGGGCACAGACTTGGACCGTTCAACGTCCATGATTAGATTGACGCGATTGAGTGGCGAACCATTTATCCTTAATGCAGATTTAATCTGCTACGTGGAGGAACGTCCCGATACATACATCACCCTAACAACCGGGGAACGTGTTGTTGTCCGTGAGTCCATGGAGGAGGTCTTGCGGCGGGCTGTTGCGTATCAGCAAGCAAAGCACCTGTGGCCGTCATCTGCTCCCAAAAGAGTCGTGACCGATGACGATCAATCGGAGAAAAGTTGAGATATGGATATTGCGACAGTCATCGGGATCGTCGGAGGATTCCTCCTAATTGTGGTCTCCATCGCCATCGCGCCAGGGGCCTCGGCCAAGGCGTTTATTGATTATCCGTCGATCGTGATGGTGATCGGAGGCGCTATCGCTGCGCTCTTGACGTCCATGCCTCTTAAAGACGTTTTGAAGATCGTGGGCGTTGTGAAAAAGGCGCTCTTCAACAAGAGCGAGGACGTCACGGCGATCATTCAACTCATAGTTTCATTGGCGGAGACGGCCCGTCGCGATGGACTCCTCGCGCTGGAAAACCGTCTCACAGAAATATCAGATCCGTTCATCGTCCTGGGAGTGCAAATGGCCGTCGACGGCACTCGACCCGAGGTTATGGAAGATGTGCTCCGCACGGAGATGGAAGCTGTATCAGCCAGGCATCGCACGGGAAAGCTCATCTTTGATCAGATTGGGAAGTTTGCCCCGGCCTTTGGAATGATTGGGACTTTGGTGGGCTTGATCATCATGCTTGGTAACATGAGCGATCCGAATGCCATTGGTCCCGGGATGGCTGTCGCACTTTTGACAACCCTTTACGGGGCCATTGTGGCCAACGTGGTAGCCCTACCCATCGCGGAGAAATTGGGGTACCTATCACAGCAAGAACAAATCCGTATGGAAATCGTTGTCCGTGGGATCATGGCCATTCAGGCCGGGGAGAATCCTCGTGTGATCGAGCAAAAGCTTCGGACGTTTGTTCCACCAAAGTTGCGAGAGCAGAAAGAAGACAAGAAGGCAGCGTAGCCCGGTGGGAAATGTTTCTCCCAGCGAGAGAGTCACGAAATGGCTGGCTTGAAAGAAGAACCGTCAGGCGGTGGTGGGGCACCGGAATGGGTCCTCACATACGGGGATATGATGTCTCTCTTGCTGACGTTTTTCATCATGCTCGCAGCACTTAGCGAGGTCAAAAAAAAGGACGAGTTTGAAATGCTCGCCGAGGCGCTACGAAGGCGATTCGGTAAATTTGTGGCCCTTGATGAAATCGCCCTTTACTACAAGCCTACCGTGGCCACGCCACTGAAGTCAGTGAGTCAGGGACGCGAGAAAGTCAGCCGGACACTCGAGGGGGCAAGCAAGACGAAGGGGCCCCAAGGACGAGAACCGCGTGTCACGGCCATCCGGCCTGGAGATGAAGCGACCACGGGGGGCGTCATCTTTTTCAAAGAGGGATCTGACGAACCGGAAGATACCTTCCGCGAAAAAATTGCCCAGATTGCCAAGACCCTTTCCGGAAAGCCACAAAAGATCGAAGTCCGTGGGCATACGTCTCCGAGGCCGCTTGCCCCGGGATCGCCTTTTCGCTCTCACTGGGACCTTGCCTACGCAGAATGCCTCAAGGTCATGGAGGGCTTGATAGCGGCGGGCATCGAGCCTGAGCGAATCCGTATTTCAATAGCAGCTGCCAACGAGCCGATTTGGACCGATCCCGATCCTGAAAAGCGGCAACAAAATGCGAGGGTCGAGGTTTCCCTACTCAACGAACTAGCAAGAGACTTGAAAGGCTCTTCGACACCCTGACGGCGCTGGTTTTTCGCCGTAAGAATCCCCACAAAGCCAAACCTTTTCCCGATGTTGGCGGCTAGCACCCCGATCAACAGCCCGTTTGACGGTGTCCCTGCAAAAGGTACCCAGCCGGCTAGGATTGCCTTCTTCGATTTATACTGCTTTCTCACGCGTGTAAAACCTCCCTGAGGACTACGTATTTCCCAGCATGCGCATTTTACCCCGCGCAAAAGCATGACCTATATTTGAATTGAGGCGGTGGTACTTGGTCACCCCCGCTTTGGCTTGTCACAGCGACTA
>JAKPII010000021.1 GCA_029549885.1 Planctomycetota bacterium | reverse complement strand
TGCCCGAGAGAATCGTAAATATGACATCGTTTTCCTGGACGCTTACCGCGGGGGATATATTCCGTATCACTTGACCACTCAAGAGTTTATGGAGCTAACCAAGTCCTTGTTGAAGGACACGGGCATCGTCGTCAGCAATCTCCAGCCCGGATTTGCCTCCTATCATTACCAGCGTCGCACAATAGCCAAGGTCTTTGCCAACGAATGGTCGTATGGGCGATATGGAAATGTGATTGTCGTGGCCTATGCAAAGCCAAAGACGCTGACAAAGGCTCAGCTCCTTGAAGTTGCCGAGCGTTTGCAGGCTGCCAAGAAGTTTCAGTTTTATCTCCCTGAGATCGCCGAAATGGGGAGACCCGGCGGCGATTACGTGCGAAACGGTCCCATTCTGACGGACGATTATGCGCCGACCGACGTTCTGCGAAGTTTACCGCAGGATTAAGTGGGCCAACATCGTTAGGACGCAAAGGCTTCGCGGTAATGGAGAAGGCCGGGTGGCTCCTCGCCGCGCTCAAAGGCTGTGACATTCTCCAGCGTTTTTTTGGCAATGGCCTCCATGGCATTACGGGTGAAAAACGCCTGGTGTCCCGTGACGATGACGTTGGGGAAGGTCAGCATCCTCATGAAAACATCATCTTGAATCACCTGATTTGATAGGTCTTCGAAAAAGAGGTCTGCCTCTTCTTCATAGACGTCGAGCCCCAACGCGCCAATGCGTCCCGATTTAAGTGCGCGGATCACAGCCTGACTATCCACCAACGCCCCACGACTTGTGTTGACGAGGATGATTCCACGCTTCATGAGTGCAAGGCTTTCTTCGTTGATCAGATGATAGGTGGCAGGCATTAGGGGACAGTGCAGGGTGATGATGTCGCTTTTACGAAAAAGTTCTTCGTAACCCACATATTCTACCCCCTCAGCCTGTAACTGCTCGTCGGGTCGGATATCAAAGGCAAGGATGCGGCACTCAAAGGCCATGAGTCGCTTGGCTACAAGGCGACCGATCTTACCCGTGCCGATAACTCCTGCTGTCTTTCCCGCCAGATCAACCCCGAGAAGACCATCAAGGGCGAAATTCCCCTCCCGAACGCGGTTGTACGCCTTGTGAAGACGCCGGGCCAAGGCCAGGATTAACGCCAGGGTATGTTCGGCCACGGCTTGAGGAGAATAGGCGGGGACCCGAGTAACCACGAAGCCCAACTGCTCGGCTACCTGTAAGTCAACATTGTTATATCCGGCACACCGAAGGGCAATGAGTTTGGTTCCGTTCCGATGCAAATGGAGCAATACCCTCGCGTCGAGTTCGTCATTGACGAAGACGCACACGGCAGGGAATCCGTCGGCCAACGACGCCGTTTGACTGGTGAGGCGAGGTTCCAAGAACACAAGTTCGTGGCCAAAAGACTGATTGGCCAATTCCAGAAACTCTCGGTCGTAGGGTTTTGTGCTAAAGACTGCGATTTTCATGAAATGTCCACTTGAACAAGTGCCCAACGAAAGCCTAACACCAGGGTGAGTTTACCTATTTGTGTTCCGCGGTAATACTCGGCAGTTATGCAAACGGTTGGCAATCGTCTTCCGAACGTTGTCCAACAGTGATCGGTTCACCTCCCGGGCAATTGGTATCTACAATTCTATGCGCCCGGCATTGCCGTCGATGCCAGCCGCGCTGGACAGGTCGTGTATGATGAAGAATGTTGTCGGCAAAGGTGATAAGCCATGGGGATAGATAGCCACGGTTGTTCCTGGGACTTGGGTGGTCTTTGCAGAATATGAAGACATTAACGGCACTCCCCGTTTACAATGAATCCGCACATGTTAAGAGTGTCCTTGAGGAAGTGATGCGGTATGTATCGGATGTCCTGGTCGTAGATGACGGTTCCACGGACGGGACGGAGCAAGTCTTACAGGGCATCTCTGGGATCAAGACCGTCCGTCACCCCACCAACCGGGGCTACGGTGCCGCTTTGAGAACCGCGTTTTCCTATGCCATTGCCGAGGGTTACGAAATCCTCGTCACGATCGACTGTGATCGTCAGCACGAACCGTGTCGTATCCCGCAATTCTTGGCTGCCTGTAGTGATGATGTAGATATCGTTTCCGGAAGTCGCTATCTTCGCCGGTTTCCGGGCGACTCGAAACCGCCTGCGGATCGACAACGAATCAACCAGCTCATTACGCAAGAGCTGAATCGCCTTTTGGGGCTGAATCTCACGGACGCCTTCTGCGGGTTCAAGGCGTATCGGGTGGCCTCGCTTGCGCGGTTAGAATTGACCGAGGATGGGTACGCGATGCCCATCGAATTATGGGTCCAGGCGGCCAAACACAAACTGAAGATTGTCGAACTGCCGGTGCCTTTGATTTATTTGGAAGAGAAAAGGGCCTTTGGTGGGGCCCTCGATCATGCGGAAATCCGACTAGGTGTGTACCGGGCAGTCTTGGAACGCAGCCTGTTGCGAGCCGGTTTCAACATTGATGGGTCATGGCAACTGTAACCAAAGCATCATGGTGAATCGTACAGACGTACTGACGGATGCCGTTCACTTGCGAGACCTTCGGGTCCCTTCAGAGGATGGGGGATGGCTCGTCGTACCGGCTTTTTCCAGCTTGATAGAAGTCGCGCGCGCTAATGCGATGAACCTCGCCGGTTGCCCGATGAAGATCGGCGAGATCACCCGTCCGCAATTGGCAGTTCAGGCACGCGCGGAACTCATCCAGGCGGCCGTCGAATGGACACGACAATACCGCAACGTGAGTGTCTCCTTCGAACAGGAAAATGGGGGCCTTCCGGCGGTTTATGTTACGGGACATCAACCTGAGTTATTTCATCCCGGCGTGTGGTTCAAGAATGCCATCCTTCATCATGCCGCCGCGCTGGGGCAGGCTGTCGCGATTCACTTGATCATTGACAACGACACGATGAAATCGGCGAGTGTCCGGGTTCTTGGCGGTGACTGCGACCGTCCGCGAATGATCAACGTCCCGATCGATGATGGCCCATCCGGAATTCCTTACGAGGACCGACGGATTCATGACGCGGATGTTTTCCGCAATTTCGGCAAGCGGGTGAAAGATTCGCTTGGCGGGATGATCCTCGATCCCGTGGTTGATCAGTTCTGGCCGCTCGTTGAACTTCGTGCCCGTGAGAACCCACGGCTCGGACACGCAATTGCCCAGGCCCGTCACCTGTGGGAAAAACGCTGGGGTTGGAACACGCTGGAGGTACCGCAAAGTGTTGTCTGCGAGCAACCCAGTTTTTTGCGACTGGTCTGGCATCTTTGGGTTCACCGAGAACGGTTTCGAGAAATTCATAATCACGCCGTCCAGGCGTATCGACGAGTGCATCGTCTTCGCTCGCGCTCCCATCCGTTTCCAGAGTTGCAACAGGTGGATGACTGGTGCGAAACCCCATTTTGGACATGGACCGTTGACGAACCTGTGCGACGAAAAGTTTTTGTCCGTGAGGTTAATGGCGGTTTGGAAATCACGGACGGCATAGCCTGGAAAGACGAAGTCCCGAGAGGAGCTTCCGGTTTCGGTACATTGCTCGGTTGGTGGCGCGACCAGGGTAATAAGGGACGCCGGATTCGCAGTCGGGCGGTTGTCACGACGCTGTGGGCGAGGATGTGCCTAAGTGATTTGTTCATCCACGGCCTCGGTGGCGCCAAATACGATCAAGTAACAGACGAAATCATTCGACAATTCTTTCAGTGTGAACCGCCCGTTTACTGTACGGCTACAGCAACAGTGCGGCTTCCTGTTTCGGCTGGTCGGGTGACAATCTACGATGTGAAATGTCTTCGGCAACTTTTGCGCGAGCTGGAGTTTCACCCAGAACGATTTATCCCATATCACCGTTTGTCATCCTTACAGCGAGAAACTGCCGAACGTTTGATTGAAGAGAAATGGAAATGGATTAGGCAAGAAGTGACATGGGAGAATGCGAGGAACCGGTTTCTCGCCATCCGAGCCTTTAACAGAGCACTTCAAGAGTTCTTGGTCGGAGAACGTAAAGAGTTGGAGCGAAGGCTCCAGGCGACGATTCAGCAACTAGAGGCGACGCAGGTGCTTTCTTCTCGCGACTGGCCTTTTTGTATCTATTCTGTCACGCAGCTTGATCAATTCTTTGACGCTGTTGCGCAAAGCTGTATGGCCCGCTGATACTTGACGGCTTTACCCTGTTGCGATTAGCATTTCAGCTAACTGAACTGCCGTGGTTATTCAGTGCTTGGCTGGGTGTCAATTGGGGTGGCGTTCAGCGTGTGTGTGATTTGGCGAGCTTCTAACTTAAGGAGTTTCCTATGGGAGGTCACAAGCTAACACGTCGCCGGTTTTCTCAGGCTGGAATGGCAGCCGTGGCGTGGTCGGCCCTTTCGCGTTCCCGAATTTGGGGGGCGAACGATCGAATTCGCCTCGGATTTATTGGCGTGGGGAATCGTGGCGGGCAACTGCTGGATGCGTTTTTGGTGCACAAAGACATGGAAGTTGCCGTCTTGTGCGATGTTTTCGAGCCATACCTTGAACGGGCACAGCAGAAACTGCCAGCGAGAGTTCCTCAAGAGATCGACTTCCGTAAAGTGCTCGACCGGCAGGACGTCGATGGCGTGGTGATCGCAACCCCAGATCACTGGCACGCCATCCAGACGATTTGGGCCTGTAGGGCGGGAAAAGATGTGTACGTGGAGAAGCCGCTCTCGATCACGGTGGTGGAAGGGCGAAAAATGGTCGAGGCGGCACGGAAGTACAATCGCGTTGTGCAGGTGGGGACACATCGCCGATCGTCAAAGCTTTACGCGCAACTTCATGAACTCATCAAATCGGGCAAGATTGGCAAAGTGACTGTGTGCCGGGCTTATCGCTTAAGCAATATGTTCCCCAGTGGCATCGGGAAGGCCCCGCCTTCTGATCCACCTCCGGGTTTGCATTGGGACTTGTGGCTCGGTCCCCGACCGGAACGTCCTTTCCAGGAAACAATTGCCCCGTATAAGTTCCGCTGGTGGGACCTGTATTCCTCGCAGATGGCCAACTGGGGGGTCCACTATTTGGATGCCATGCGTTGGCTGATTGATCAGTTGGCCCCCACCTCGGTTTGCGCCATGGGGGGACGGTTCGCCGTTGATGACGACCGTACGATCCCTGATACCTTGGAAGCCGTTTTCCAATTCCCGTCAGGCTGTCTTTGCATCTTTGGCCAGTATGAGGCGTCAAGTGTCCCGGCCATCGCCCTGGGTGAGTTGGAGCTGCGAGGGACGTTAGGGGCTGCCTATATTGGCGGGCGAAAATTTGACATCATCCCGGAACGAGGCGGACAGTTCCAGGACCCCAGTCCCAGGCTGGAACCAATGACCGTGCAGGTGCCCGCTGGCGAAAACGACATGACGGTCGATCATGCGCGAAACTTCCTCGACTGCATTAAGTCCCGGGCACTGCCCAACGCTGATGTTGAGATTGGGCACCGTTCGACCACGTGCAGCCTGATCGCCAATATCTCGTATGCCGTTGCCGCACGGTTAGAGTGGGACGCAGAAAAGGAGCGGTTTACGAACAACGACGCTGCCAACAATCTCCTCCACTACGAGTACCGAAAGCCCTGGAGCCTCGACTGAGAGATCTTCAGGTTTCGGGAAAAACCTCGCGTGTCGGCGATCGTCGAAACCAGGCTTGGATGTAATCCTAACCGGTGATCCCAGGGAAAAAGGCTTTCTGCATGACTCCCCAACCCGCGATTGGTGTTTTACTTCACGCCGTGGGCGGTTTTGCAGCAGGCAGTTTTTACTCGCCTCTCAAATTGATCCGACGGTGGTCTTGGGAAAGCCTTTGGCTGGTGATGGGATTGGGGGCCTGGTTGATTGCCCCTTGGGTCGCGGCGTACTGGACCATTCCCAACCTCTTTGAGGTCCTCCGGGCCAGCCCCATGGCGGTTCTCTTTTGGGCGGCATTTTTCGGGGCCCTTTGGGGGCTGGGCAATCTTACTTTTGGGCTCGCCGTTCGATACCTCGGCATGGGGCTGGGATACGCCGTGGCCCTTGGGTTTTGTATGGTTTTTGGAACACTCATCCCGCCCGTATATGCGGGAGTATTTGGTTCCGTGGCCGACCGCGAAAAACTTGTTAACCTTTTTGTGACGACACCGGGTCAGGTCGTCCTCTTGGGCATCGCCGTGTGTCTTGGGGGAATTGCCCTGTGTGGCTGGGCAGGGTTACGACGAGAGCAGGAAACCGGAAAAGACCTTGATTCCAAAGAAACATCGCGGTTTGCCCTTGGCAAGGGATTCGCGGTGGCCACGGTCTCAGGGATTCTCAGTGCCTGCTTCGCCTTTGGCCTGGCTGCGGGGAAGCCTATCGCCCAAACTGCCCACAATCTCGGGGCTGCCGAAGTCTTCTCGAACAACGCCAGTCTTGTGGTCATCCTCGTAGGTGGACTGATCAGCAATGCGGTGTGGTGTTTGATGCTGAATGTGAAAAACCGAACATTTGGCGATTACGTTTGTGGTCGGTTTTCGGCCCAGTTGTTCAATTACGGACTGGCCCTCCTGGGAGGAATTGTCTGGTACCTTCAATTCTTCTTTTACGGAATGGGAACGACCAAGCTCGGGCCGCAATACGACTTCTCCAGTTGGTCGATTCACATGGCTTTTATCATCGTCTTTTCCAATCTGTGGGGGATTGTGTTTAAGGAATGGCACCATGCCCGTTTCATAACGAAGATTCTCGTGTTTTCCGCAATAGTGGTGTTGATCGCTTCAACAGGTATCATTGGATATGGGAATTACCTCGATCTGCTGCTGAGGAAGAGCGCGGTTTCCACGTAAAGACCTTGGGGTTCATCCGGCCAATCGCGAGGCCTGGGGGAAGTTTCTGCCAAATGTGGTTGAGCAGGGGGTAAGGAAGAACCAAGACAAATGGGGGCACACTTGTACGAGATCAAACGGTAGCGGTGTTCCGGATGGCTTGAGCGAAAGTCTTGAGACAATGTTGTGGGAGGCTACGTCATGAGCCGAATAGCTGCTTTGACGTCTCTGTTGTGCATTGCGTTTTGCATCACAGGGTCGAGAAATGTTTTTGCATTGGAGGAGACAGGGCTTCAACCCTATTCTGTGACGTGGGAAGGATTGGAGGGAAGCCTGATCGACCTGTCATTTCTTCTGGAAAAGCCGGCGGGGAAGCAGGGGTTTATCACAATTCGAGATGGTCACTTCGCGAAGCCTGATGGCCAACGCATTCGCTTTTGGGGAGTCAATGTCTCGGGGAGGGGCTGTATTCCTCCTAAGGAACACGCGCCCATTATTGCGGAACGGTTGTCGCGGTGGGGCGTCAATTGTGTGCGATTTCATTTCTTCGACCGTCCGGCGCCCAATGGGATCATTAACGCATCGCGGGATGACACGCGGGAACTTGATCCCGAACAGCTCGATCGTCTGGACTACTTTGTGGCCCAGCTAAAGGAGCGGGGCATTTACACAGACCTCAATCTAAATGTCGCGCGGTCTTACAAGCCAGGGGATGGGGTTCGGGACTACGAGTACCTCGGCTTTGCCAAGGCGCTCACATATTTCGATTCCCGATTGCTCGAATTGCAGCGGGAGTATGCCCGGCAGTTATTGACCCACCGCAATCCCTACACTGGTCATGAATACCGTGAGGAACCCGCGGTGGCTCTAGTGGAACTGGTTAACGAAAACTCCCTGATTGAGGCCTGGATGGATGGCCGTCTCCGTGGTACCAACACGCGCAAGAACCCGGGAACGTGGACGGACATTACGGCCAGTTACGCCGAAGACCTGACCCGCCTATACAACCAATGGCTTCAAGAGAACGTTTCGCAGGAAGTGCGTCAAAAAATCGCAAAGGAGGCTGGTGTCCAGGAGGGCCAACTTATACCACGTCTAAGTCCCGATCAATTTGCCAACGCCTCACCGGAACGCTTCCATACCGAAGCCCGTTTCTATATGGACGTCGAGCGGCAATACTTCGTGGCCATGAGGAAGTTTTTACGAGAGGAACTGGGCGTCAAGCAGTTGATCATCGGAAATAGTGATCATGGCCATGGGCATTCGGGCTACCCCATTGTGGTGGGGACTTCCCTCTTGGACGTGGTGGACGGGCACGTGTACTGGCAGCACCCGTCGTATATCCGTGATCCCCAGACGGGACGAAATATTGGGTTCCGTATTCCGAATACACCAATGGTGCTTGATCCCGAGCACTCGACGGTGGTTCAACTGGCCCGAACACCCGTGATGGGTAAACCTTACACCGTTTCAGAGGTTAATCATCCGTTTCCCAATCAGTATGCTTGTGAAGGAATTCCGATTTTGGCAGCCTACGCAGCCTTTCAGGATTGGGATGGCATTTTTTGGTACACGCTGGCTCATTCGGAAGTCGTGGGGACCGAGCCTCGGGTAGGGGGACATTTTGATTTGGCATTTGATCCCGTGAAGATGTGTCAGTTGCCGGTTGGGGCATTGGCGTTTTTGCGGGGTGACGTCCAACCGGCGAAGAAGATGATCGCTCGAACCTACACCCTTGAGCAGGTCAGGGAGAGTATCCGTCTTCCCAAACGAAGCGACCTCTGGCCGTTCTTTACGCCGGGATTTCCCCAAACGCTTCCCCTGAAACACGCGGTGCGGGTCGCGTCCTTTGATGGGCCAGCGACAGCCAGTTTTCCCGAAATCAACGAGAATCCTTTGACCTCGGACACCGGGGAATTATCGTGGTGGTTAGGAAAGGATAAGACAGGCTGTGTTGTCGTCAATTCTCCGCGATGGCAGGCCGTCATCGGTCATTGCCGAGGTGTGTCCCAGGGTACCGATCATTTGCGGCTTAACGTGACGAACGCATTTTGTGCCATTACTCTGGCATCGGTGGATGAAAAGCCCATTGCCGATGCCGAGCGGCTGCTTCTGACCGCTTGCTCGCAGGTTGGTAATCGGGGGCAGAGATGGAATGCAGACAAGACATCTTTAGAGGATTGGGGTCAGTCACCTACAGTTATCGAACCAGTCACAGGCACGCTGACCCTAATGGGTGTTGTTGCCAAACGAGTGAGTGTCCAACCGTTGGACGCCCAAGGCCGACCCATTGGCGGTCCCGTCGCTGCCGATAAGGGTGACGGTGGGTGGCTGATCCCGTTAGGAAAAGTCGTCACGACATGGTATAATGTGAATGTTGAAAGGAATTGAAAAAAGTTCTTTCCCGAGACAAGTCGAAAGCAGCGGGATGTGATGAGTTTCGTCATAGCGAGGGTTTTTTGCCATCGCCTCGTCTGTCAGCCTGAGTAAGAGAAAACACCATGGAGACCATTCGTGACATTCTCCGCGCGTATTTCGTTTATGTGCTGTATCCCGCCGTTGTTCTGGGACTTTTTGTGTACCTTATCGCCCTGCTCATTTTTCTTGTCAAGCGGGCAAAGTCCACCTCTGGAGCGATCCGCCGCGCCGTGGGGAGCGTTCTGCCGGTGGTGATTCTCGTCTTTCTGGTATCGACAGGCACCGACTCGCAGGACTGGTTGCGCCAACAATTGACCAATTTGGACACAAGGCACCGGATTGTGCTTGGCGTTGTGGCAGCGCTTATCCTTATGGAAACTGGCAAACAGTTGGGACGCACCGATGCCAATTCGGCGGTGGCGGCCTATGCCTTTTTTGTCTCGTGTTTGCTGGCCATCCTGCTATGGGTCCTGATGGGTGGACTGTTGATCGAGCTCAATTGGGCCCTTTTCGCTTTTATTTTGACAGGTGGACTGCACATTATGTTTCGGGGGTTGCCAGGTTGGTTTGACACCCCCGGAAAGTAACGTTCGCGGCGAGACCGGCTTTTACCTCGTGTAGTGTGAAAATTACGAGGTGGGAAAGACATTGGCGGCACGGCGGCTGTTGATCAATCGGTCACTGACCTTGATCATGGGCCAAGCCGGCCTGCCGGCGAATCTCGAGATTGATGGCCGTCCAGTCCCAATCCCCATAACCTTGTGCAACGGCCGTCAAATAACGATCCCGCAAAAGACTCAAGATCGGCATTGGGGTTCGTGACTCTGTGGCCGATTGCAACGAGAGTTGGATATCCTTGAGTCCCAATTGGAGGCGAAAGAGGGGTTCGCGGAACTGACCGCTCAAGAGATGTCGGCCATAGCCTTTGTAAATAAAGCAATCGAAGAGGAATTCCGTGATGGTCTCGTAGAATGTTTGCGGTGATAGGCCATTTTTCTCTACAAACGCAAAAGCCTCACCCAGCGATTCCACGACGGTGGCAATGAGGAAATTCGAGGCCAACTTCGCCACGTGGGCAGCTTCAGCGGACTCCCCTAACTCGAGGACCTGGCGGCAAATCGGTACCAGCAGGGGTTTCACGCGTTCCCGCGCCTTGGTGGGGCCGGAAAGGTAGAATGTCTGCCGACGTAGGGCAACAGTGTCGGGACGACCCATCACGGGTGCCGCCACATAGACGCCACCGTGCTGCTTGTGCCGCTCGGCAAGAAGCCGCGCCATCTTCGGAGAAATCGTGCTCATGGAAACGTGAACGCCGTCTGACCCCAATCGCCGGAAGATCTCCAGATCGCTGAAGATCTGATCGAGCGATGGGTCGTCAGAGACGCAGGACATGACGATGCCCGACGGAACAACGGCATCGGCGGGCGTGGGGGCCTCGACGGCGCCTTTTTCGAGCAGTGGGAGAATCTTCTCACGGGTTCGGTTGTAAACGCGTACCCGATACCCAAGGGCTAGCCAATTTTCGACCATGGCACGCCCCATTTGCCCGATGCCAATAAAACCGAATTCCCGGTCGGTGGCCTGTGTCTGCGTCATTTGCCGACCCTCCAAGATTACCTATTCACAAAACCGCCTTACATGCGCTGCGCACATATCTGCAATGATAACAGTAAAAGGGGAGAAGTCGGAGGGACACGGGTTATGGCGGAGAAGACACTGAATACAGCATAGAACCTATCCCACTGCCTCCCCTCGCCCGTTCGGTGGGAGAGGGGTCGGGGGAGAGGGTGGCTCGAACCGCTGCTGGTTTTCTCGATCGACTCCGACGATGGCTTGCCCTCACCCCAACCCTCTCCCAGAGGGAGAGGGAGTTTTGGGATAGACTCACACTAGGAATTAAGACAACCGTACAACTTCAAGCCGGCGCGGTGAGAATGCCCAATAGCCGGCTATAAGTGTCCGATCAATCCTTTTGTGCGCGGTTGCCCGAGAAGAGAATAATGCGTGTCAATTCGGGTGGGCAAAAATATCGGACGGGGAATTCCCCCGCCAGGCCCCGTGTGACGTACATCGCCGTTGGCCGTCGGTAATGAAGTCCGTGTGCATAGCGGATGCCTCCCGCACTTGGGACGATGATTGGACCCAGCCAGGGCAGGCAAATCTGCCCGCCGTGGGTATGGCCAGCCAACATTAAATCAACCCCTTGACGCACTGCCCAGGAGAATTGGTCCGGCGTATGAGCTAAGAGTAATCGTAAAGGGGGGTGACGGTCTCCGTTGACCGCCGCGGAATAATCAGGTGCCGGTCCCAACCAGGGAAGCTCATTTCCCGCGATAAGAAATGCAATACCATCCACCGGAAGGCGAACCACGCGTCCGCCTACGTCGGTTAACCCGGCCTGCGAGAGGGCGGTGCGAACCGCCAAGGGACCGGCCCGCAGGTCGTGATTCCCTAGCACGAAGAAAACACCATGTTGTGCCCGCAGCTCCGACAAGACAGTGGCCGCATCGCCGATGCAGTCAGAACGATCAACAATGTCGCCAGTCACGAAGATCAGGTCCGGTTGTAGCTTATTCGTGTGTTCAACGACTTGATGGTAATAATCCAAGCCAATCTTGCCTGTGAAATGCAAGTCGGAAAGAAGAAGAATCGTCATTCCTTCGAGGTGCTTGGGAAGACGGGCTAGACGGACACCGACATCGACCTGTTCGCACATGAGCGATTCGTTTCCCGGCAGACGCAAAAGGAAGTGGTGATCCTTGTGGTTCGAAAAGCGAACCACTGGGGACCGGTCTGCTTGGGAATCTCGAGGTTCTCCTGTCCTACCCCGCGACTGGTGATTTCTTTCTGGAAAAAAGGATGGTCGTACTTGGTGCAGGGAACCCACTGTGGGGAGCCAAACAGGAGATTTTCTCTCCTCACCGAGGCTTTGTTGGCCTGCGTGACTAAAAACCTTGCGAGCAGCGACGAAGTTTTTCAAAGAAGGGAGCCACCTTCCCGAGGTGGGTCGTCGCGAGATCTTGCTACGGTCAGGCCGCCAGTTCATGACGGGCCGGCGTGCACCGAAGGCCGATTCTTGAGCCGTGAAATGATGAACTGGCGGTTTTCGCTTGTTCCGCCGCCAAATTCGAGAGATCACAGCGTACGGAAGGGCCAACCAGCACGCCGCTACGTAGGTGTGGGCAGAAATAACTAGTGGTGACAAACCCATAGTGGTCGGCAGGTTTTTGCCTATAGAAAAGACCGGAAACAATGGCAGATCCCTGCGGAGGACCAACACCACAAGGGCCGTTGGGATTGTTGCGCCCAGCGCAACCAAGACCGCCGTGATCCAGCTGCAAATGCCATAGGAGAGGCCCACGCCATGAAGACGGTTCCAAATCGCAGCCCAGATGGTAATGTGCCCTAAGCACATTAGGGCCAAAAGACTGAACGAAAGATAAACCATCCGTTCCCTTGGTTATTTTCTATAACAGACGCGCAACTACTGAAAACGCAGAGTTTGCCGAACGCCAGATCTCGGGAGAAACCTGCAAACCCTGGGCCAGCGAGTGTCAAAACCGCGAAATCTTCATTATACCGAGAAAACCCGATCGCACTACAGCGGTTGTATTCTCCGGAGTTTTCCCAGTTCTCCCAGCCACGGCAAAGATTTACGATAACGCTTGCGAACACACTCGTTTTCAAACGTGGCTTCGTGCGTCGAAATGCAGACCTTGCCCATTTTGCGACTTTGCCATGACTTTCATCTATTGTGCCCTATTTTCACGACCTGGATTGTCCAAAATGCCCCCGGGCCACAAAGACTGGACAGCCTGTTTGCACGGCGTGACGTTGCAAAAATGGATGGTGGTCCAATGTCAAGTTTGGAGGGCCTGCGTGGTCTTCCCGCAGGGCGATCGTTTTCGCCGGATAGGAACAACCCGCGCGGCTTGTTAGAATGACGCGATGCAGCTCAGACTCGGCATCTATCTTCATTGATGGTAGCGTTGGGTTGGCGTGTAACGAAAAGACTGTAAAGGGTGTGGAGACCATTCCCATGGCGATACCAGAACAACGACGAGCGGTCTGGCAGTTGTGGATCGCCTCAGGAGCGGCTGTTGCCGGGCTGACGGTAGTCCTTGCCGCCGTGCGGGATCACCTCTTGCGATCTTGGTTAAGTGTGCCGGAAATTCGCTCGTTCGATCTGGCACTTCAGTATCAGTTTTATCATTCCCTCGGGCTCATCATGTGTGGATTGACCGCAAGAGTCTTGCCGTCTCGCGCAATGAATATCGTGGGGTTTCTGTTCATTCTGGGGATCGTGGGGTTTAGCGGAGGGCTCTATCTTAAGATCGTCATACCGAATCTGACGATCGGATGGATGATTCCGGTCGGAGCGACGCTGTGGGTTATCGCTTGGGTCCTATTTGCAATCCTTGCTGTCATCCAAAGAGGCGAAAACGCATCATAAGACACAGCATCGGCGCATATGGTTCGCACGGTCCCGTAACAAAGCGCATGAACGAAACTTCTTACGTCAAGACTAGAGCTGTTTCCCCGTTTTAGGGCTAGCTCCCGAGGGTTTGTAGGGTAAAATTAATAGTGCGACGACGAGTTGCTTGGAGCACACTCGGGATGGCAAAAGGGAATGGCTCCCCTTACGGGGCTTTTGGGATAACGGAATGAATGTGAGCCCACAAATTACCGTAAGTCTCGGCGCCGCCATCGTGGCAAAGAAAGGGGATGCCTTCTTACATGCGAATAACGTATGGATAAAAGGGTCTTCTTGTCGTGAATTTCCTAAGTTTGAACTTTACCGCGGGTTGAGTTGGGCGCGCGGGAAGATATTGTTACAGCAACTTTTCAGCGGGCTTTTTTGGCACCACGGTCTCGCAGTTTAGCCAATGGAGGTCATCATGGAACTGCGTATCCAAACCCGTCGTGTGAATCTTGACGAGGCCACACGTGAGTTGATCGAGCGTCGCATTGGATTTGCGCTCGACCAGTTTAATGGATGGGTTTCAAGTGTGGATGTCACTCTGGAAGACGTGAACGGACCGCGGGGTGGGGTTGACAAGCAATGCCGCATTTTGGCGTCTTTGCGAGGCGGTAAGCATATCAAGATCGAGGATCAAGATGCTGACTTGATTACTGTGATTAATCGAGCCGCCGACCGACTCAGCCAGGTTGTCGCCCGCGAAATTGATCGCAAGCGTGATCGGAAAGGCGCGGGATGTCCGGAAACAATCATTGAGGAGACCGAGTGATTCTCGCCCACATGGTGCGGGTCGCACTTCATTTGAAGAAACCGCGAGACCGCCTGAGCGACGGGAAATATAGGCCAAAAAGGGGTTGGCAATGATTGTTTCCACTTCACGTGGATGTCCGCGCGTCTTCTCGGCGGTCAACCGATAGGTGACGCGAGGTCAGTCTGAGGATCGTCCAGGTTCAGGAGCGAGGTCCCTGGGTGGAGAAATGACGGTGGATGAGAGATTTACGGTCCGCGTGGCCTCGCCCAAACTCCGGTTCAACGCGGCGCATTTTGTCGCATTTGGCTCAGACTCTTGCGAGCCAATTCATGGACACGACTTCCGCGTAAGCGTGACGATTGAGGGGCAACTCTCGCCCACCGGTTGGATTGTTGATTTTGTTGTCTTGGAAGAGATTCTCCACGGCATCGTCGCTGATTTTGACCACGCCCTTTTGATTCCCGAGGCGTCACCGTGGGTTAAAGTGATCAAAAATGCTGACGTTATCGAGATCACAGTTGGTGCGCGCTCCTGGCGGTTTCCGTCCCAAGATTGTCGCTTTCTGCCCATCCCGAATGTGACAGCCGAACTTTTGACGCAATATATTGGGATGCGCGTTCGAGAGCAGTTGCTGTCCCGGGCCGAAGGCCGCGAGGGCCGTCTGACCACAATGACGGTTGAACTTTCTGAGGCGGAGGGTTGCACGGCCTCTTGGAGTTGTGCCTTGGCCCGAAAGCCTGACCTTCAGGACTCGTGAACATTGGCGTGAAGCTAAAGGACTCGGCAAATGAAGCACTTGAGATAATGTGTTTCGCGACACGTCACCAGGACGGGGTGATCCGGTGCCGCACCACGCTGTTCGAGAATCTGGATGTCGCGTCCTACCTGCTGAGATACCCCAAAAAGGACGTTGAAAAAGTCCTCCCGCGTGACATAACCCGAGCAACTACACGTGACGAGGTAACCTCCAGGGTTCAGCACATCGATTGCCAGCCGGTTCAAATAGTGATAGGCACGAAAGGCTTCGGGAAGCGTGCTTTTGCCGGAGGCGAATTTCGGGGGATCGAGGATCACGACATCGAAGCGCTCTTCCTCTTGGCGAAGTGACTTCAACGTTTGGAATGCGTCGCCGACCTCAAACCGCGTATTTGTCACCCCATTCTGTTGGGCATTGGCACGCGCCATGACGATGGCCTTCTCACTGCTGTCAAAGCCCCAGACTTCCTTGGCTTGACCACATCGTGATGCGACAAGGGAAAAACCACCCGTATAGCAAAACATATCCAAAACGCGTTTTCCCTTGACCAATCGGGCTGCCGCCAATCGGTTGTCTCGCTGGTCGAGATAGAGACCTGTCTTCTGGCCGGACAGCAAATCCACGCCTACATCAAGCCCATGCTCCTGAACGAGGATCGGACCTGGTGGCACGTTGCCCCAGGTTACCGGGCTTTCGAAGGTAATGCCTTCCTGATCGCGAATCTCCATATCCGTACGGGCAATGATGCCTTTGGGGTTGAGCAACTCCTGAAGAATGCCGACGATGGTTTCCAATCGCTGTTGAAAGCCCAGGGCATTGACCTGCAAAACCAGAAAGTCACGGTACTTGTCAATGATCAATCCACTTAGCCCGTCGCTTTCGCTGAAGACCAAGCGTGTTGCCCCATTTGGGGTGTCAAGGCCCAATTGCCTTCTTAGTGCGATGGCAGACTCGAGGCGGTGTCTCCAGAACGGTTCGTCCAAGGGCTGATCCTGCCATGTATAGAGGCGAACCCGGATTTGGCTGCGACTATTAAAGATCCCTCGGGCGATGAATTTGCCTTGGCGCGAGACGACATCAACGACCGAGCCGTCTGGCGGTGCCCCTTCGATAAGTTCGATCGATGTTGCTCGCACCCAAGGATGGCGTTCCAGAAAAGGTCGCACACGGTCTGGTCGGATGACAATGCGTCCGCAAACTTCATGGTTCATATTGGTCGGCAGCTTCTTACTCCAAGCTTCGCTCATATGATCTCCTTGCCCCCTCCCTGTCATCACTGGCATCCGAAACGCGAATTGGATATCTCGATGGCCTTGAGAATCAAATCGCGGAGGTGGGCAAGCCCCCGCACCTTGGGAGCAACGTGTGGTGCCCCGAAGAGCCGAACACGTTTGACGTAATGGTCAAATTGTTCCTGCGCCAAGGCCCGCACAACGGGAGAGACCTCACTCAACGGACGGTAAACCTGCTCTTTGGGGAAACACACGTCCACGTGAAATTCGATTTCCCGATGCTTGGGCGGCGCATCGAGCAAGAGTTCGTGGTGAGCGATTTGCTCGCCGAGGACCCGGCTCAGTTCATCGCATAGCACACAACAACACTTGACCAGCCACTCGTACGAACGACCGGCCAGTTGTCCGTAGATTTCGGGATCATCGAAATAATGGTACTGAACAATCCTCTTATAGAGGACGCGGCTTTTACCGAAAAGCCCCTCGATCAGTTGCCAGGCCGGCCGTCCCTCGGTAGCTCGCCGCAGTGTCTCGACGAACTCCCACTCGGTAAGACGGAAAACCTTCGAAAGGTCGAGCTCGCGATAGGTATCGTAGAACGCCCTTTGGAACATGGCTGTGGCCGAGCGAACCGCATGATGCCAATAGACCTCACTGAACATCACGTAGCGAGCGAATACCATCAACTCTGCCGCGGTTTTCCCCTTCTCAGTGATGGCCAGACCATCTCCCGCGGCATTCACACAAAGGCTGGCAACCAACCGCTGCTGGTCGAAAAAGCGGCCATAGGGCACTCCCGCGTGTAAGGAGTCGCGGTATAGATAGTCCATCTTGTCGATGTCGATCGGCCCTGAAAGCAGGCTATGAAGAAGACGCAGTCTAGCGTCGTTATCAGGTGTGTTTAGCAGTTCGAGAATCTCCCTCGGTTGGATCGACCATTCGGTCCGCAACAAATCCCCGAGCGAACCTTCCTCGAGAAAGGTCCATAGGAACGACTCGTGGGTGGGGACACCCTCAAGCTGCATGTCTTCGATGGGATGGCAAAAAGGCCAGTGGCCGACATCGTGGAGTAAGGCTGTCACGATCAGTCTTTCGGCGTCGCGGCGTCTGATGGTGACACGAAACCGCTCGTCATGAAAAAGGTGCTTAAGAAACAGGAGGGCCAGGCGGTACACCCCAAGACTGTGTTCAAATCGCGTATGATGAGCGGCCGGATAAACAAGGGAGACAAGCCCCAATTGGCTAATTCGGGCAAGCCGGCGAAACTCGGGCGTATCAATCAAGTGACGGACGCGCTCTGTCAGCGGAACATCGACCTCTGGCGGAATCCGCACGAGATGCCGCCGGGAATCCAAAGCAGCCAATTCGGGAATCTTGGACCAGTCTTCCATAATTGCCTATCAGTTTTTTTGAGAGTTTGTCACAAATAACCTCCTTGTCGTTTACACATTTAAGGAAGCACTTTCTGCCATGCTAGATCACATATGGCAAACTCGGAAGGGGTCGTTGTTGCTTCTTGTGGGATGCGTGGAGAACCAGAGGGAACGACGCGGTGGATGAGAATTTGGGCAAGGCAAACCACAAAAAGCTGACCTCCGCTGGAGTTCCAACCCACGCAGTTGGTTCACAGCGGAGGTTCGCGCCTGTCAACGCACTTCGCGTCGATCTGGTCCTAGACCGATGGAGGGTTTACCTCGTATTTCCTATTTAACCAGCCGAACAGGGCGGTGATTTGCGATCGTTCGAAAGCTCTCCATCAGTTCCGGTCTGAAGTCTGTAATCTCTGTACTTCCCGTAACGACGAACGATTTGCCATTTGTCATCTCGGCAATCTGTTCTAGCAGAGCCCGATCGGCGTCCAAGCCCAATGCAAGGGTCAAAATGGCAATCTTGTTCTCTGCCGCACGCTGTGCCTGCTGCAAGGCGTACGCCCGCCCGGTCGATTCGTCATTCGGCCGATTGGCTTTACCATCGGTCATGAGAACGAGCATCTTAAAACTGTTCGGACGACCCCTTGCTAGGAGCTCGTCAACACCATTCTTGATCCCTGCCCCGATATTGGTGTAATGATCATAGTGACCTGCCTGACGGCGCCAAACCGTGGTCCTGATCGACTCGAAGTCTCGAGTCAATGGAGTCTCTGTGATCGCTGTTTGGTTGGCGGAATTATAGACCACCAGTGACACCCGATCACCTGTATCCACTTCGCTCAAATACTCGAAGAATACATTTACAGCCTCCTTCAGTTGCCTGACCGGCTGCTCGCTCACTTGCCACAGACTTGGGGTTTCGTTGGCCTGGCATCGTTGCTCCAGCCAGTAGTTGACTAGCGTCAAATAACCATACTTCTTGCGATAGCCTGCTCCGTTAACAAACGAGTTTGTCTTGACGTAATTGATGTACTCATCCCAACTTCCCACCGGGTAGGGATAGGGCACGCTGTTAAGCCCAAAATAGGCCTTAATATTCTCATTGGTATCCTCAAAGCGTTCCCCATAGCCGGGTCCCTCGCCACTTGCGTTGCACCCCGATTTGACCCAGCACCGGACGATGCGCTTGCCCGCGAAAGTACCAGTTCCCTTGAAAACGCCTGTCTTGCCCTTTAGGCCATCGAACTTTTGGACTGTTCCATTCGAGAACTGCAACACAACATTTGAAAGGTCCTTGGTTGAAACCACATACACATCATTCGATCGAAATGTCACCGTAATTTGCGGTTCGCAACCTGTTGATGGTGCCTTACCCACCTGCGTATAGTACTGTGGCGTAAACTGGAGTGAACCGTACTGTGGTGAGCCGAGTTCTTGGTAAATTTGCTGGAGGTTGGCCTCAACCGCCGCCCGTGCCGACTCGCCGAATTCTACGATCCTCCGTAACTCGCTATCATCGTTCATAGAAGCTGAGAAATCGAGCACGAGCACGATGTCACGTGGTTCGTACCGCGCGATGGACTCTGCCTCTAGATGGAATCGGTCCTTACCAAAAACACGTGCAAAGAACAGTGGGCCGCCATCATGCCGGGCCAAGACACGAATCGCCGTTGGATTAGTCGAAGAGGGCACGAATTCCCGCAATGACTCGTCCCAGTCACCGAATTCGACCTGGAACCTTCCACTGTTTTCCTGCAGGAGTTCAGCCAGTCTTTCTTCCCAACCGGGGTCTGCCGTGATATTTTCGCGTCCCACAGGGTTACGGGCCAAGAACTCAAACGCTTTCATCTGCGCGGTGTCGATTCCTTCCACGAGGCTGGCGGCACCGGCGAGTGCTGCGGCGTCGGCTGCACGCTTTAACTCGGTTTTAACCGTCATCATGTAGCCAACGTCCACAGACAGCGCGAGCAGTCCCATCATAAAGACCATCAGCAGGGCCGTCAGGACAAGAACGGCACCACGACGGGTCTTCACCCACGAGGGGAAGCGGACAACCGCGAGAAACTTGGCCCGAGACATAGAAGCCTCCAAATTCCGACTAGACCCAGCCAACGAAAAGACAGGCGCAACGAGTTAGGTTTGTTCATAAAAAAGGGTAGGTTATTTTTTCTGGGGAGGCAAACAAATTTTCCCTGTGCGCGACTCGAAGCCGACTTTTATCTCTGATTACCATTTTCTTCTCGCCGATAACCACCAATAGGGCGTACCCGAGGCCCCATTCGTCCTTTCGATAATGCCATTCAAAAGTAGATGGACCGAAAACTCACTTTGGCCTGTTCCTGATGAGACGGTGCGACTTGCCCATCTTTACCGACAGCAGTTTGCTACCAACAAGACCAGCCCAAGCATGTCAAGGATGCACGGCGTGTTGCGTCTGGCTGCCGATACCTGCGGGATACGTGTCACAAACGGAAAAACCAGCAAAGGTTGCCTGCCCGTGGTTGATGAAAAACGGCTGCCAGATTTACGCGTCTCGGCCTACTATATGCCGACAGTTTGCCTGCACCTGGCTGAAGCGAACTGACTGGCCCACGGACTGGCGTCCTGACCGTTCTGGCCTGCTCTGTTTAACTGAACACCTCGTTTCGGGTATTTCAGGCAGTGCGGTGTACGAAATGATACCGGGCCGACTTTCCAGCCCTTTGGGACAGGCGATTGTGGCAGCCGTTGCCCGGCTTTCCCATTTTGTGACATGTATTACGGCAACCGGCCGCCGTTACAATCATCCGGTCGAGTACCACGAGCCGGTACCCTTCCGTCGCGTCGCGGAACCGCACTTCGTGCAGATTGCGAGGAAAGCCGCTCGGAAATGGGACGGCACACGCGGTCACAGGACACGTTAATTGCCAGCGGGCAACACGTCCCTTGGAGTGGATGCTAACTTTGTAAGAGTCTCCGCAGAACGAAAGGCAGTATGCCGCCGTGACGGTAGTAATCGAGTTCCACAGGAGTGTCGATCCTTGCAATGCAAGCGAACTCAAGAACCTGACCGTCCGGTTTTCTCGCCACGACCTGCACAGAAGATCGAGGAGTGAGTCCACCTTGAGGCAGTACGATGTCAAACACCTCTTCTCCTGTTAACCCAAGGGACTGCCAGGTTGTGCCCGAGGGAAATTGGAGGGGTAGAATGCCCATTCCCACCAGGTTACTGCGGTGAATGCGTTCAAAGCTGGCAGCAAGGACGGCGCGAATGCCGAGGAGGGCCGGGCCTTTGGCCGCCCAATCGCGACTGCTTCCCGTGCCGTATTCGCTACCGGCAAGGACGATCAAAGGAGTGCCAAGCTCTTTATATCGCATGGCGGCGTCAAAGACCGGCATCACTTCCCCGGTTGGCCAAAACCGCGTAAATCCTCCTTCTGTCCCGGCGGCCAAAAAATTTCGCAGGCGCACGTTGGCAAAGGTTCCTCTGACCATGACCAGGTCGTTGCCGCGGCGGGCCCCATAACTGTTAAACTCGTGAGGAGGTATCCCTCGTTCGATTAGATAGCGTCCGGCCGGGCTCGTCTTTGGGATACTGCCTGCCGGGGAAATATGATCGGTAGTCACCGAGTCACCCAAGGCCAACAGGACTCGTGCCCCTTGAATGGATGGGACACCGGGTTCCCGCAGAGTGAAATCCTTAAAATAGGGTGGCTCATGGATGTAGGTACTTTCTTCGGACCACGGAAACAATTCGCTCGCCTGGATCGTCAAATCTTCCCAGAGGCTTTCGCCTTCGAAGAGATCCGCATATTTTTGCCGAAACACTTCCGGCGATACCGATCGCTGAACGGCGTCCCGTATTTCGTCTTCTGTGGGCCAAATATCCTTTAAAAAGACCGGTTTTCCCTGCGTGTCCGTTGCTAAGGGTTCCGAAGTCAAGTCTTTATTGACGCTCCCGGCCAAGGCAAATGCCACAACCAAAGGCGGTGAAAGTAAATAATTCGCTTTGACGGCGGAATGGATGCGACCTTCGAAGTTCCGATTGCCACTCAACACCGCTGCGAGGACGATCTGTTGCTGAGCGGCCTCGACAATGGAATCTGGCAAGGGACCACTATTACCGATACAAGTGGTACATCCATATCCGACCACGGCAAAACCCAGTTTTTCAAGATATGGGATGAGCCCCGCTTTTTGCAGGTATTCTGTCACCACGCGAGAACCCGGCGCCAGGCTGGTCTTGACATAAGCCGGTACACGTAGACCGCGTTCACAAGCCTTTTTGGCCAATAGTCCCGCAGCGATCATCAAGGCGGGATTACTCGTGTTGGTACAACTAGTGATTGCGGCGAGGACCACAGAACCGTGATAAAGGCTAACCTCTTGCCCGTCCAGGTTCACCTTGACCGACCGCTGCGACGCAGATTCGTCCAGGCCGAAGCCCCGTTTTTCCACCGGCGTTCGTAACGATAACTGAAAACTTTTCTTCAAATTGTGGAGGGCCACTCGATCCTGTGGACGTTTTGGACCTGCCAGCGAAGGGACCACCGTCGATAGGTCAAGCCTCAAGACCTTGGTATAGGCCGGGGTTGCGTCCCCGGGACTACGGAACAGACACTGTTCCTTCGCGTACCATTCCACCAGGTTGACGTGCTCCGGCGCGCGCCCTGTCAGGCGGAGGTATTCTAGGGTTTGGGAATCGATCGGAAAGTAGCCCATCGTCGCTCCATATTCGGGAGCCATGTTGGCCAACACAGCCCGATCTGCAACACTCATGCGGCTGACGCCATCGCCAAAGAATTCGACGAATTTTCCAACCACGCCCTCCCGGCGAAGGAGTTCCGTCACAGTCAAGACCAAGTCTGTGACCGTGACGCCCGGCTGAAGTTCTCCGCTCAACTCCAGCCCGATCACTTCAGGCGCGAGCATCGAAAGAGGCTGACCGAGCATGGCTGCCTCGGCCTCAATGCCGCCCACTCCCCAGCCAACCACCCCCAAACCGTTGATCATCGTGGTATGACTGTCCGTCCCCACAAGCGTGTCAGGGTAGACGACACGAACGCCATCCTTTTCCGCGACGAAGATACACTGGGCCAGGTACTCGAGATTGATCTGATGGATGATTCCCTTTCCCGGGGGAACCACCCGCAGGTTGGCAAAGCTCGCTTGACCCCATCTCAAGAACTGATACCGTTCCTTGTTTCGCTGGAATTCAAGTTCCAGATTCTTGGCAGCGGCGTCCGGCGTTCCGTAGAAGTCGACTTGAATCGAGTGATCGATGACAAGGTCCACCGGGATGAGCGGATTGACCTTTTTCGGATCTCCGCCAAGACGATGGACGGCACTTCGCATGGCCGCCAGATCGACAATGGCAGGCACGCCTGTAAAGTCCTGAAGCAGTACCCGGGCTGGTTTGAAGGGGATTTCGACCTCTGTTTTGCCGCTGTGACTGGCCCAATTTGCCAAGTTGCGAACATCTTCCTCAGTGACCTGGTAGCCGTCACAGTTCCTCAACACGCATTCCAACAAGATTCGTATCGAATAGGGCAAGTCACTCAAGCGAACAAGGCCAAGATCCTCGAGTGTTGTCAGACGATAGAGACGACACTTCCCAATCAGTGTTTCGGCGTCGTATGCGGCGTTGAACGGATTTTTGTCTGCTATCATGGACCTAGCTCTTCGGAATAATTGAGATGAACGACAAATACCTAGGATGGGCTACGAAAGCTATTAAACGGAGCAACCTCCTGCCATTGATGACCGTTCCGGTATCCTACTTTCCATGGGACCTCGTGGGTAGGGCGGGGAGAAACCGAAGCCAACGGGTGACCGCGTTGAACCCCTTCAATCAATGAGATTCGTCTCTGAACCACTGGCGGAAGTGGACAGAGACGTGTACTGCAAAAAAAGCGGCGAAAGGCGACTCCAGTAAGAGGGCAACGGTGCCGTGACGGAAATGGTTTCAAAGCTCATGGGGTGAAGAAATGTCAACTCACGAGCATGCAAGGCGATGGGTTTTGATCGGAAATCGGTTTCCTCCGGCATTAGGTCGATCGTACTGCCATACTGCCAATCACCAATGACAGCGTGGCGCCGAGAAGAGGCTTGGAGGCGAATTTGATGCATCCGGCCGGTCTCCAGATGGATTTCCAGCCAGGTCATGTTTTCCCAGCGTTGAAGGACTCGATAATTGAGTACGGCATGACGGGCATCGGGATGGGATTCCGGGACGATCTCGGCCTGCGGTTCATTGGGGATTTTACGCACAAAATCCCGCCAAATGCCGACGTTGGGTTCGACTTGGCCCTCCACTACGGCCCAATAGACCTTTCGAATCATACGAGATTCAAATTGTTCTGTAATGCGTCGCGTGGCCCGACTGTGCCGAGTGAAAAGGATGGCGCCCGTCACAGGACGATCAAGCCGATGGGGAACACCAAGATAAATGCCGGTCCGCGGCTGTTGGCGCGTTGCCAGAAAGTCGCGGAGCATTTCCGCCAACGAGGGAATCCCCGGTGGGGCTTGGACGAGAATCCCCCGGGGTTTGTTGACTACGAGGCACTCTTTGCACTCGTAAAGGATCTCCGGCGTTCCCCCGGGAAAACTGATCCAGCTTTGGGATTGCGACATCGTGCTCTGCTGTCCAGGAATCATGTCTAAGATGATAAATATCCTAATTTAACGGACTAAGTGACTCCCGGTGGGAGATTTCGTGGCGAGCTAGTGCGAAGCTATTATCAGCCTACGGGCACCCACCGACCCATGCGCCACGGCGAGTCGGGTGG
This sequence comes from Planctomycetota bacterium, assembly GCA_029549885.1. Classification (GTDB taxonomy): domain Bacteria; phylum Planctomycetota; class Planctomycetia; order Pirellulales; family Thermoguttaceae; genus Thermogutta. Next base: position 5,228 of record JAKPII010000021.1, on the reverse strand, counting down.
GAGCTCAATCGGCCGGCGATCAGGGTTTCTCCATTGGTTTCGCCATCGCCTATTCCGGCACCCCGCAAATTAGGCAGGGCGCTCCGCCAAATTTAGGTGGTATTGAGCCGCCCCTATCTTCATACTGCCAAATTGGCAGATACTCCTCAATCGGGCATAGTTCCGGCTGCGGACCATAACACGTGCGTGCTTATAAGTATCGGCAAATAGTCAACTTATGAAGCGTCCCTCCGCTTTTTCGCTTTCCGGCATATCATTTGCTCATGCGGTATTAACGTAAGTTTTTACCGAACTCGTGATCGCGTCAATGGGTTGATGCATCTCGGGGATTTCTACCAATACGAACATCTCGCGGAACGTGGTTTTGGTGGGTAACGGTCCGCAACAAGGAGAGAATGCAGACAGGGAGCTATTCACATGGCACAAGAGAAAATTATCGGTATCGACCTGGGAACGACAAACTCGGTTGTGGCGGTGATGGAGGGGAAGGAAGTCAAAGTCATCCCCAACGCCGAAGGAAACCGACTCACGCCGAGTGTCGTCGCCTTTACGGATCGCGGTGAGATTCTGGTGGGTGAGCCGGCAAAACGGCAGGCCATCACCAATCCCAAACGCACCGTCTATTCGATTAAACGGTTCATGGGGCGTCGGCGAGAAGAGGTCAAGGCTGAAGAGGCCATTGTCCCCTACGAAATCGTCGGGGATGTGGGTGAATACGTCAAAGTGAAGATTGGTGATCGGACATACACGCCGCCCGAGATCTCGGCCATGGTCCTCCGTAAACTGAAAGAGGCGGCCGAGGCCTATTTGGGCCATCGGGTGAATAAGGCGGTCATTACGGTACCGGCCTATTTCAACGATGCCCAACGGCAGGCCACGAAAGATGCTGGTCAAATCGCCGGGTTGGAAGTGGTCCGAATCATTAACGAACCGACGGCGGCATCTCTGGCCTACGGGCTAGACAAGAAGGAGGCCGAGAAAATCGTCGTGTTCGACTTGGGAGGTGGCACGTTCGACGTATCCATCCTTGAAGTCGCCGAGGGTGTCTTCCGCGTCATCAGCACCAATGGTGATACGCATTTGGGTGGGGACGACTTCGACCGCGCCCTCGTCGATTATGTGGCGGAGGAGTTTAAGAAGGAACACGGCATCGACCTGCGGAAGGATCCCATGGCACTGCAACGGCTGCAAGAGGCCTGCGAAAAGGCTAAGAAGGAGCTGAGCACCTTGCAGCAAACAGATATCAATTTGCCTTTCATCGCCTTCGATGCCAGCGGGGCGAAGCACCTCCATATGACGATCACGCGCTCGAAGTTCGAACAACTCGTACACCATCTCATCGAGCGATGCCGTGGTCCGGTGGAACAGGCCCTGCGGGATGCTCGGTTGACCCCCAAGGACATCGACGAAGTCGTGCTCGTGGGCGGTTCAACGCGGATTCCCAAGGTTCAGGAACTAGTCCGCGAGATGTTTGGAAAGGAGCCGCACAAGGGCGTCAACCCGGACGAGGTGGTGGCCGTTGGGGTGGCCATTCAGGGGGCTGTTCTAGCTGGCGAGGTCAAGGATGTCTTGTTGCTTGACGTCACGCCGCTGTCGCTGGGTATTGAAACCCTGGGTGGCATCATGACCAAGATCGTCGAGCGGAACACAACGATTCCTTGTACCCGCAAGCAAATCTTTAGCACGGCCGAGGACAATCAAACGGCAGTGACGATCAAGGTCTATCAGGGTGAACGAGAGATGGCCGCCGACAACCGGTTACTGGGCATGTTCAATTTGGAAGGGATTCCTCCTGCCCCGCGCGGTGTGCCTCAGATCGAGGTCACATTCGATATCGATGCTAATGGTATCTTGCATGTGACGGCCAAGGACCTCGGTACGGGCAAGGAACAAAAAGTCCGCATCGAGCAGTCCGCTGGTTTGTCCAAGGAAGAGATCGAAAGGATGCGGCGCGAGGCCGAACTCCATGCCGAGGAGGACCGCTGCAAGCGCGAATTGGCCGAGCTCCGCAACAAGGCGGATAATCTCGCCTGGCAGATTGAAAAACTCATGAAAGAGCATGAGGACAAGCTCTCCAGTGCCGATCGCGAGGCATTGACCCGTGCTATCGAAAAGGCCCGAAATGCGGCCAAGAGCGAGAACGCCGGGGAAATCAAGTCAGCGATCAGCGAACTGGAGGCTGCCGCCCATGCTTTTAGCAAGACGCTCTACGAGCGAGCGGCGGCCGCTGCCGGGGCCACATCGACAACCGGTTCAGGATCGTCCAGCAGTGCTGGCAAGAAGGATGACGACACCATCGATGCAGAGTTCGAGGTGAAATAACATCGGCAGCGCTGGTTCGCGTCCCTCGAGTTTTTGAGCAACGCGAAGGGCCGCTTTCTTGCGTCATGACCACGGAAAGCGGCCCTTTTTACAAGATACTTATGGCTTCTAGTCAAGAATTTTTTCAGGGAAATATCAAGGGGAGTAATAAACAATGGCAGCTTTTCGATTCGATAAATTGACGATCAAAGCACAAGAGGCGGTTGCAAACGCTCAGTCTTTGGCAACGGAAAGGGGCCACCCGGAAATTGACCCGGTACATCTGCTCGCAGCGCTTTTATCAGAGTCGGACGGTATTGTTAAACCCCTTCTCGATCGGATAGGGGTGAATTGGTCACAACTTAACCGGATGGTCGAGGCGGAGTTGGGTCATTTTCCAAAGGTCTCGGGAGCTGCTCAAACCGCCCCCAACACAGCCTTTATGAAGGTGTTAGAGCAGGCCCAAAAAGAGGCTGATACGCTTCGTGATGACTATATCTCCACAGAACACTTGTTGCTGGGCCTGTCCAAGATTGATTCCAAGGCGCGAAACATCTTGAAACTTAACGCCATTGGCGAACAGGAGATTCTCAATGCGATGCGGGCAATTCGGGGGCCGGCTCGCGTGGAAGATCAGAATCCGGAGGCGAAATTCCAGGCCTTGGAACGGTATGGAGTGGACCTTGTTGAGCGGGCCCGCCGGGGAAAACTCGATCCCGTCATTGGACGGGACCAAGAGATTCGCCGGGTAATGCAGGTCCTTTCCCGACGGACCAAAAACAATCCCGTGTTGATCGGCGATCCGGGTGTTGGAAAGACGGCCATCGTGGAAGGGTTGGCTCAGCGCATCGCGGACGGCGACGTCCCCGAAACGTTGAAGAACAAGCGAGTCATTGCCCTTGACATGGGGGCATTGGTTGCCGGTACCAAATATCGTGGCGAGTTTGAAGAACGCCTCAAGGCAGTTCTGCGGGAAGTCGAAGCTGCAGGGGGAAACATCGTTCTCTTCATTGACGAACTCCATACGGTGGTAGGAGCTGGTCGGGCAGAAGGTGGGGCTGACGCCGCCAATCTGTTGAAGCCTGCTCTCGCGCGGGGCGAGCTTCGTTGCATCGGTGCGACAACCCTGGATGAGTATCGAAAGTACATCGAGAAGGATGCCGCCTTGGAACGGCGATTCCAGCCGGTTTATGTAGGCGAGCCTTCCGTTGAGGATACCATTGCCATTCTTCGCGGCCTCAAACCAAGGTATGAAGCCCATCACGGCGTGAAGGTGAAGGATTCCGCCCTAGTGGCGGCAGCACAACTTTCCCATCGCTATATTACCGATCGTTATCTTCCGGATAAGGCCATCGACCTGGTTGACGAGGCGATGAGCCGGTTGGCCATGGAATTGAAGAGCGTCCCCGTGGAGATCGATCAACTCCAGCGGCGAATTATGCAATTAGAGCTCGCAGAACGACAACTGGCGGATGAGACGGAGGAACACGCCAAAGAACGACGCGCCGAGATTGCCGCGGAAATCAGTCGTCTCCGTGAGCAGCTCAGGGAACTGCGGGCTCAATGGGAAAAAGAAAAGGCCGCCTTGGAGAACATCCATCGCCTCCGCAATGAACTTCAGCAGGCGGAACACGAATTCAATCAGCTTCAGGCGAGTATCAAAGAAAAGCAATCCATGGGGGTGATTGTCCGGGAGGAAGATTACCAACGACTCTACGAACTTGATTTACGTCGCCGCGAACTAGCGCAGCAATTGGAGAAGGCCGAGAACAATTATCCGGTGACGGATGACAAGCGATTGCTTCGTTTGGAAGTGGGACCCGAGGAGATCGCCGAGGTCGTCAGCGCCTGGACCGGGATTCCTGTTTCCCGAATGATGGAAACAGAACGTGCAAAGCTGCTCGTCCTGGAGGAGCGACTCCATCAGCGAGTCGTGGGCCAGGATGAGGCGGTGGAGGCCGTGGCCAACGCCGTGCGGCGGAGCCGATCTGGCTTGCAAGACCCGAAACGTCCCATCGGGTCGTTCATCTTTCTCGGTCCGACGGGTGTCGGTAAGACGGAGCTTTGTAAAGCCCTGGCGGAGGTCCTCTTTGATGATGAGAACGCCATGGTTCGGCTCGACATGAGCGAGTTCATGGAAAAACACACCGTCAGCCGACTCATCGGTGCCCCTCCCGGCTATGTGGGATATGAGGAGGGCGGCGTCCTTACAGAGGCGATTCGGCGGCGTCCTTACGCTGTTGTCCTGTTGGACGAGGTGGAGAAGGCCCATCGAGATGTCTTCAACATCCTGCTCCAAGTGCTGGATGACGGTCGGCTCACCGACAACCAGGGCCACACCGTTGACTTCACAAACACGATCATCGTGATGACGAGCAACATCGGTAGCCACGTGATCCAGGAGATCACCGAGTCCGGCGGATCGGAGAAGGAAGTTCAGGAGGCCGTCCTCCAACTTCTTAAGCAACACTTTCTGCCCGAGTTCCTCAATCGCGTTGATGAAGTGATCATCTTCCGGCCGTTGCGAAGACCGCAGATTAAGAAGATCGCCGAAATTCAAATTCGTCGCCTGAAACAACGCCTCGAAGAACGAGGTATTCATCTCGAGGTCACGAATCGGGCTATCGAAGCGTTGGCAGAGTTGGGCTACGACCCCGCCTACGGAGCCAGGCCGCTGCGACGCGTGATCCAACGGCGAATTGAAAACCCCTTGGCAGTGGAACTGCTTAAAGAATCCAATTGGGAAGGTGCCACGATCAAGGTCGATTACGTAGGGGATGAGTTCGTCTTTGAGAAGGTCAACGGCCAGGCCAGCTCGGCTTGATGGTTTTCAGTAACCTCCCCTGAGCGGGAACGCCACCTGAAACATTTTCGGCGTTCTCTCCCTCGCAAGTGATAACTTTGGTATCAGGGACCGCGAAAAATGT
>JAKPII010000017.1 GCA_029549885.1 Planctomycetota bacterium | reverse complement strand
TGCCCCAACCGATAATAACGAACGGTAGAAAATAGGCGACGAATAGACACGGCTTCATTCGCTAAACGGCATAGTTGAAGTCACAAAGACGCTTTTGCCTTCGCTCAAAGAAAGCCCACATTTCTAGGATCAAAAGTTCGCATAAAAATTGAATGCAGGTTGCCAGTTGGAAATCTTTTGGAAAAATCGAGTCGGTCCCCAACGACCCTGGATTCGTTTGATCAGCGAGAAAACCCAACTGCGTGACTGATATGAGGCCTTAAGGCCGACGTCAAGTTCGACATACTTTCGATGAGTTGAAAGAAAACGAATGACCTTGAAAACCGATCGCCAACCCGTGTCGTCGAAGGCGAGCAGCCCGCCTTCCCAAAGTATCGCCCTGATAGTCGTCGATTGTGCAATGAACTCGCCTTTGCTCATCCGATCAATGACTAACCGGAGTCATTGAGTCTTGTAATTGCTCCTCAGTTGGCCGCTCGTCATTTCTATGTTGTTGTCCCGGTGACACCAGTTGAGAGATTATAGATAGCATTTTTGTGGCCAACGCGTCCCTGGAGAAATGATCCTCTAAATACTGCCGAACAGATGAGGTCCTAGAATTACCAAAGTGGTCGGCGCTCCGAATGTGCTCAATTGCCATTAGCAATGAGTCAGCCGATTCTGGCTCCATTGCCACACCAGCGCCGGACTCCTCCACAATGCGGAGAGCCTCGCCGCGCACCCCCATGATGATCGGCTTTCCCATGGCCATCATCTCAAAAATCTTGCTCGGAATAACAGTTTCAAATAGCTCTGTTTTTCGAAGATGCACCAGACACGCATCTGCGCTGGCCAGCACACGAGGCATTTCCTCTTTTGGAAGCCGACCTGTGAAAATCACACGATCCTTCAGCCCACGCTGCCGCGCCTCGTTTTCAAGGTATGCTTTGCGGGCCCCTTCCCCGACCAACCAGAAGACAATGTCATTCCGGCCTTGATCCCGCAAGCGTTCGGCGGCGTCTAATACGACCTCCAGACCGTGCGCCATTCCAATGGTACCTACATACGCACACACAAACTTGCCCTCGCCGTTCCATTTCCGGCGGAGTTCCTTATCGAGGGGCTGCGGTCGAAATCGTTCCAAATCCACCCCATTTGTGATGACCGAAATACGCTGCGGAATGTTGACCTTCTCCAATATCTTCTGCCGGTATCCCTCGCCAACGGCCACGATATGGTCTGCGGAGCGATACATCACTCGTTCAAGGAATTGTAGGAAACGTAACACAGGCCGAAACCGAATGGCACCTACCGTTTCTATGGACTCGGGCCAGATATCGCGAATCTCCAAGACGAATGGAAGACGTTTAAGCCGAGACAACAGGACACCGGCCCAACCGCAGAAAAACTGTGGGCTGGTCGCCACGATCACGTCCGGCTTTTCCAGCCATAAACCGACCAGTACTGCGCTTACCATAAAGGAAAGATAGTTGACAATCCGTCGCACCGTTCCCGCATTGGGAGCTAAGTACGTCCAGACACGGACAACTTCCATTCCGTCCATGTTTTCTCGCTGTGGTCGGAGTCTATTTTTGTAACCTGGAAAGAGAATCCCTGTGGGGCAATTAGGATTACACGTGATGATAGTAACCCTGTGACCAGCCCGCACCCAGCGGACAGCATGTTCGTACGTCCGACTTGCTGGCGCGTTCACCTCCGGAGGGAAATAGTGAGTCAGGAAAAGTATGTGCATCTTATCACCTGCCCACTGCTCGCTAGCTTGGATCGTTAGCGAAGCGTCCCTAATCGAGTACTTAAACCAAGTTTATTCGCGTAGTATTCTACAATGTCTCTAATAATGTCGTCCAAAGAATATCTTGGCCGATAACCAATCATTCTTTCGATCTTCGTCAGGTCTGGGACACGGCGCTGCATGTCCTCAAAATCAGCTCCATAAGCCTCCGCAAAGGGGATATAACGAATTTGTGAGCGACTTCCAGTCAGGCAGATAACTCGCTCAGCTAGCTCCTTGATAGAAACTTCCTCTTGGTTGCCTACATTGAAAACCTGACCCCTTGCCTCGGGCAATTCCATGAGCCTAACCAGGGCACCCACAGCATCCTTCACGTGGCAGAAGCAACGGGTTTGACTTCCATCACCATAAACCGTCAGCGGCTCATCCTTGAGGGCCTGCTGAACAAAGCGCGGCAAGACCATGCCATATTGCCCGGACTGCCGTGGTCCAACTGTGTTGAACAAGCGGACAATGACCACCGGCATTCGGCTGTGGTGCCAATATGCCATGGCAAGAAACTCATCCAAGGCCTTCGAGCATGCGTATCCCCATCGGCGACGATACGATGGACCAATGACAAGGTCGTCATCCTCAGAAAATGGCACCTTTGTGGATTTTCCATAGACCTCAGAGGTCGAGGTGATCAGAACGGGCTTCCGGTATCGCGAGCACGCCTTCATCACAACCGAAGTGCCGTGGACAATCGTCTCAATCGTTCGAACCGGTTGTTCGACGATAAGACGAACGCCGACGGCGGACGCCAAATGATAGACGCGGTCTGACTTGGCTACACATTCCCGCACGATTGACTCGTCGGCGATGTCGGCACACACCAGCTCAAAAAGTGGATGACCTTCGAGGTGAGCCACATTTTCGTGACGGCCAGTGGAGAAATCATCCAACACAGTCACCGCGTGCCCACTTGCAATGAGGACATCACAGAGATGGGAACCAATGAAACCAGCACCGCCGGTGATTAGGATACGCATACTTTGCTCCCGGTATTGTGATGAAGGATCAGTTAATCCTGTCTTCGGATTGAAGGTTTTCCCTCAGTATATTTTCAATCAAGGCAACAAGGTTACCAGCCACAACAGGATGACGCATCCGCTGATAGACAGGTGCCCAAATCTCATCGATCGTTGTCGGTGGCGTTTTCAAGGTCAAAAGCGATTCAATCGCCTCCGCAAGACTTTGAGGATCTTCCGGAGGCACCACTCGGCCAACTTGGACGTCATTGATCACATCGGGATAACATCCTACCAGCTTGGTTATCACAACGGGAAGACCCGAGGCAAGTGCTTCCATGACCACAACCCCCCATGGTTCCGATCGTGAGGGCAAGACGAACAGGTCGGCAGCGCAGTAAAGCCGAGGCAGCTCTCTGGGTTGGCAGAAGCCTAAAAAATGCACACGATCCCGTATTCGCAGCTCTGCAGCCTGCCTTTCCAACCGCAACCGCTCTGGCCCGTCTCCCGCAATTGCAAGATGACATGGCGTATTGTGCGTTACATGGCGGAAAGCTTCCAGCAGGATATCCACGCCTTTTTTGCGGATCAGTCGCCCCACAAAAACGATAACCGGTTGGTCCGAGAAGCCAAACTCCTGGCGAAGCACGCGCCGTTTGAGACGAAGTTGCGCAGCCTCCTTCCGAAAAAAATCAAGATCGGGAGAATTAGGCACAAAAACACAACGATCAGACCGCCCCCCATACGATATAAGATAGTCACGCGCAAGTTCGCCGGTTGGCAGTATCCCGGCCGCACCTCCGACAAACCAGCGCAGGAATGGTTTTTTTAAAACGCCTCGATACCTCGCACGTTTGAGCCCATGAAAGCTTTCGCACATCAACAAGTATGGTATCCCCCGTTTTCGGCCGTACCATGCAGCGGCAAGCATCGTGAAATGATTGTAGCCCCCCAAGAGAATGGCATCGTAACGCTTTGCGCGAAGCCTCTTCAAGATTGCTGGATTCCAATAACCGTTATGCTGTCCC
>JAKPII010000001.1 GCA_029549885.1 Planctomycetota bacterium | reverse complement strand
TACGATACTTGGAGCTCCCATTACGAAAAAGATGGGATCGATCAGGATGGAGTCGGTGGTGTTGACACGGGCACTGACGGTTTTGACAACGACAATGACGGCTTGGTGGATGAGTTCGACGAATGGGAGGCCCCGCCGCCTTATCCCGCCCCTTGCCGGGGAATCCAGGTCACGATTCGGGTCTTTGAGCCGGATAGCCGGCAGCTTCGTCAGGTCACCATTGTGCAGGACTTCCTGCCGAAATAGCCCTTCACGACCCAATCAAGAATTGCAAAGATAACCGACAACCAGCGAAGGAGCTCATCTGTCGGACCCACGCGGCAGTTCTTCTAGCGTCTGAAGATATCTGAGACTCTTTTCCAAAAAATCCCCCTCTCCCGCCGGGAGAGGGTTGGGGTGAGGGTAAGCAACCGTCCGAATCCATTGAGAAAACCGGCAGCGATTCGGGACACACTAACCCCCGCCCCTTCTCCCGCCGAACAGGGAGGGGAGGATACGGGATAGCCTCTAAGTCTTCAAGGTTGCTCAGGTGGCAGGCCAGCCTTCTTGCTATCAGGGGTCATGAGGTGCTGGTACACCAAGTAATCAACATCATCTGCCTGAAACTCCACATGGCCGTCGCAGAAAAGGATGTTCACTCCACCCGGGTGCATACTCGACGGGCGAGGCAAGGGCGGCGGATTTTTCAGACACTGATTAATTCGTCCACATTGTCCCGGGCTATCCGCCCAAAGGATCCCCACCTCGACCTCAACAGCATTTGGAAGATTGGAGCTATCGAAGCTCATCCAGGAAACAGCTTGAAGGTTCTCGCTCACGGCAATTGTTCGCTGGGCACCATCGGGAATACGGTCCGTCCGGACCTTAATCTGGTTGGCAACAGGTATGAGACTTGAGTCGTGGTTAAAGAAGACACCATGGGAAGCGTCTTCGGGTTGGGGAGGACCGTTTGGTAAAGGATTAGGCATTGTGGTCCCATCGAGGATGCCGCAGTTGGCGGCATAACCTAGGGCGCAATACTCACCCGGGCGGGGATTGCTAGGGCATGTGACCTCTGCAAGTTGGAGCCCGACGGCCGGTGTCGGAAAACCATTTGCTGAAAAATCTCCCATCCTTAAAGACTTCCACAAATCCTGCCGCCCGATATTCGGCAACAGCACCGCCACCCAGCTAAGGCCTGGGACATTACCAAAACTATTGCGGTAGCCTGGCAGATGCCCCTTGGCCGATTCGTACGTTTGCAACGCCTGGCCCAGTTGCGATAGTTGATGCTGACACTGGGCACGCCGGGCGGATTCTCGTGAGCCGACGATGGCAGGAAGAAGCAAGGCCACCAGGACTGAGATGATCACAATCACGACGAGCAATTCGACAAGGGTAAAACCCCGGGGCTTTCGGGCAAACATCACACAACTCCTCTCTTCTTGAAAAGGAACAAGGCCCGTAGTGCGCAAAAACAGACTTGCCCTTCGTCCCTTTTATTCTATCCACATCCGCGCGCCGGGAAAAACCCCGATTGGCGGACCAGGGAGAAGGCAGGCCCGTGGCTTCACTCTCTTCCAATGAGCATCTTCGCCAAAATCCCACCTAGGAGCCTATGCCAAAACGGCCCCCTCTCCCTCCGGGAGAGGGTTGGGGTGAGGGCAGGCAACCGTCGGAAGCGGTTGAGAAAACCGGCACTGATTCGAGACACGCCCGTCTCCTCCCCCTCTCCCGCTGAATGCGTAAGGGGAGATTATGGGAAAGGCTTTACGACTATTTCCAGCGTTTGGCGACTTCGGTTTTCATGAATCGAAGCCCATCGGTGGCCAGTTGGCGTTCCGATTCATACATCCTTCGCCAAATCTTCGTAGCGGGAACGAGTTTATCGAGGGCCAGGCCAAAGGCTTCAATGACCATCGTGTTGTTGTATCCAATCTCGTGCAAGGTGTCGAAGGTTTCCGGCCAGCGGACATTGCCGGTCCCGGGGGTGCTACGGTCATTTTCCGAGATATGGACATGGACAAGGTAATCCTTCAGTGCTCGGATGGCCTGGGGGATATTCTTTTCTTCGATGTGGGAATGGAACGTATCGTACATCATCTTACAGCGCGGATGGTTGACATCACGGCAAAACCTCGCGCCGTCAGCGGCAGTGTTGAGGAAGTAGCACTCGAAGCGGTTGAGGTACTCCACGGCCAAGGTGACGCCTACCTTGTCGGCGTACTCGGCCACCTCTCTCATTCCTTCAACGGCCCACTTCCATTCGTCTTCGGTGGGTCCCCGTCCGGAAAAAACGCCCAAAGCCGAGTGGAACGGGCCGGCCATGATCTCGGCTCCAAGCATGGCGCAACAGTCTAGGTTCCGCTTGTTGGCCTCAATCCCTTTACGACGAACGGCCGGGTCACTGCTAATAAGGTTCTCCTCTGCCGTGCGAATGGCCGTCGCCGTGCGGGCCAATCCAAGTTCATCCAGCCGTTTAGCCCATTTCTTGTAGTTGGCATCGTTGTCAAGGTCAAAGACCGGCAATTCCACGAGGTCGAAGCCAATTTCCTTCAGTTCGTCCAAAAGGGGGAGGTATTCGTCGCACAGAGTATCAGTCCACAGCAAAAGATTGAGTCCAAACCGCATGATTCACCTCCGCTTGTCAAATGCATACTTCTCCCAGAAGGCTGCCCATACCAAGGCCAAGCGGCTCGCCGCGAAACGAACGCGGCAAAAGCCGTCACCCTATTCTGCCAAGTTCACGCTTAGCCGTCTAGCGCCCGCCAAAGATCGAGCTCCTTCGCCGCCACGATCGACCGGATATCGGGCAAAACGTTGGCAAGGGCAGTAGGCAACGGCGGGAGTTTCAATCGGGCCATGACCTGGTTCAGACGTCGCAAGGTCGCAGTGTCATCGTTGTAATCGTAAAGAATCTTTTCCCGGCAAAACAACCGCACAAATGTGCCGAGATGTTCAACCTCCTCCCCCACAATGGCCTGGGCTGTTCCTTCGATCCACAATGGATCGACATGAGAAAGGGCCGCATAGTAAGCATTGGCCCCGTTGGGGAAACGGCAGAGAAGGGCAGCATCAAACATGATCTCGACCATCAGATGAGACAGAAACACTAAGGACACGCCCGGCGTGTTGACAACGGGTTGGATTAGTCGTAAAACCTGAACCAGGACTTCCGAAAACGCCGGCGCACTATGGAAACGATAGTCGTCTTCGAGATGTTGCACAACACCGGCGACGAGTTGTCGGGTGCGCTCATCCGGTGAGGTGAGGTGCTCGGTTAACGAGGTTCGCCGCAGTCGTACCGTGCGTTTCACGACGGACAACCAGTCGGGAAGGGAGGTGCCCGCCAGGAAGTACGGACGATCGAGAAATCGCACAGCATGGGCAAAATAGTTCATCGCAGAGAAATGTTACGCTCGGATTTGGAACTGGCCATATTCGCTTAGGTTAATCGCTTGGCGTGGCTAACCAATAGGTGGGAGGCTGAAAAATGAATCGGTCACCGTCAATGCGGTTCTTTCGTAGGGTTTTGCCGGGCATTTTGCTCGTGAGCCTGGGGCTGAGAGTCTCAAGCCAGATATGGGGTGGGGAAACGGAGGAAAGGCCGAACATCTTATTTGCCATTGCCGATGATTGGGGTTGGCCTCATGCGGGTGCTTATGGTGATCCAGTGGTGCAAACGCCCACCTTCGACCGCATTGCCCGCGAGGGTGTGCTTTTTACACGGGCACACGTCATTGCGCCAACCTGCACGGCCTCGCGCGGGGGGATTCTCACCGGTCAGGCCGCCCATCGACTCGAGGAAGGTGCCAACCTTCACAGCCGCTTGCCGGCCAAGTTCCGCTGCTATCCGGATATTTTGGAGGAAGCGGGCTATGCGATCGGCATCATGCGCAAGGCATGGGGACCGGGTGTCCTTGAGGGCACCGGAAGGCAACGTAATCCTGCTGGCCCTCAGTTTCGCAATTTCGAGGAGTTTTTAAAAACCGTGCCAGACGGTCGCCCGTTCTGCTTTTGGTTCGGGTCCACTGATCCTCATCGACCTTATGAAAAAGGCAGTGGTGTTGCTTCGGGCATGGACCTGAACAAGATTCGTGTGCCGCCGTTTTTGCCTGATACCCCTGTTGTACGAAGCGACATTGCCGACTATTACTTTGAGGTCCAACGCTTTGACCGCGAGTTGGGCGAAGTGATTAAACTTCTGGAAGCGACGGGAAGACTGGACAACACGTTAATCATCGTTACGGGCGACAACGGCATGCCATTCCCGAAAGCAAAGGCGACGTGCTACGACGCGGGAACGCACGTTCCATTGGCGGTCTGTTGGAAGGCAAAGGTCCCCGGGGGGCGAGTGGTGGATGACTTCATCAGCTTGACTGATGTCGCACCAACAATCTTGGAAGCCGCGGGGCTGAAGCCCCTGCCCGAAATGACAGGCAAGAGTTTCCTCAACGTCTTGCTTTCCCACAAGTCAGGTCGGGTTGACCCGAGCCGCGATCATGTGTTTACCGAGCGAGAGCGACACACCTGTACGCGGCCCAACAATGCGAGCTATCCGATCCGCTCCATTGTCACAGAGAGGTGGCACCTGATTTGGAACCTCCGACCGCACCTTTGGCCTGCCGGTAATCCGCCGGAGGAGTCGGTGGGGCGGGATTATGGAGACATTGATGGTTCTCCCACGTGGACGGAGATGCTCCAGCGGCAAAACGATCCGGCTATTAGGCCGTTTTTCTTGGCAGCGGGTGGGGCCAAAAGGCCGGAATTCGAGCTGTTCGATCTGTTGGCTGATCCTGGCGAAATGAATAACTTGGCCGGGAAGCCGGAGGTGGCGGCCATCGAGAAAGAACTAAAGGAAAAACTTCAAGCTTGGATGCGTGATACAGGCGATCCTAGGGCTTCGGGCGACACTGACTTTTGGGATCGAGCACCGTACTACGGGGACCGTCCCAAACCAAAAACTCCGTGACACACTTGGTTTGTTTGGGATGCAAAACTGTGTAACATTTCAATCGTCGTCGTGGGAGCGATATTGACTTCGTAACAGGAGGATGTTCGATGAGATGTCTCGATGTCGTGACGCCATTTTTGCTCGTTTTGCCGTTATCGATTGTCTGTGCACAGACCCCAGGTGAAGACAATGTGCCCCCGCCATGTTTTGTGGCCCTCTTTAACGGAAAAGATTTGACGGGTTGGAAGGGGCTAGTGGGAAACCCCGTGACCCGGGCAAAAATGACACCGGAGGAACTGAAGCGGGCCCAGGAAGTGGCGGATCAGCGGATGCGTGAGCATTGGAAGGTCGAAAATGGTGTCTTGGTCTTTGACGGGAAGGGGGACAACCTCTGTACGGTCAAGGACTACGGTGACTTTGAGTTGCTCGTGGATTGGAAGATTCTTCCCCACGGCGACAGCGGTATCTATCTACGCGGCTCCCCCCAGGTACAAATCTGGGATGCGACGGATCATCCCGAGGGGTCCGGCGGACTGTACAATAACAAAATTCATCCCAGCAAACCGCTTAAGTGTGCGGACAAACCGGTGGGAGAATGGAATCGCTTCCGTATTCGAATGGTCGGCGAACGGGTCAGCGTTTGGCTAAACGACGAGTTGGTTGTGGACAATGTGGTTATGGAGAACTACTGGGAACGCGACAAGCCCATCTATCCCACCGGACCGATCGAATTGCAGAACCACGGGAATACGCTTTACTTCAAGAATATTTTCATCCGAGAATTGCCCCGCGATGGAGAAAGCCCATAGAGCCCATCCCATAATCTCTCCTCTCCCGTTCGCCGGGAGAGAGGCCTGGGAAGAGGGTGAGTCGAATCGCTGCTGGTTTTGTCGATCGATTCCGGCCGTTGCTTGCCCTCACCCTAACCCTCTCCCTGGGGGAGAGGGAACTTTGGGATAGGCTTTTAATGTGGGTAATTTGGCACGAAGCGATGGAAGGTTTTAGGGCAAAAGAAGCCGCCCGCGCATCAAGCAGTAGTGTGTTGATGACTTCCGCTCCAGCGCGCGTCGCGGTTGCGTAAGGTAGGCGGGGCTCTCTAAATGGTTGACCGTGAGAATTAAAAACCGCGACCGATTTTCGGTCGCGGTTTTTGTTTCGCCGTCTTTCTCGCCAAGGAGCCAATTCAATTAGGAAAGCGAGATCGACTGTGTGGGGCACACATCGACACAAGCGCCGCAGTCCCCGCAGACATCGGGATCAACGAACGCCTTTTCGTTCTCAATCTTGATGGCATCCAACGGACAGGCCTGGACACACTCTCCGCACCCGTTGCACGTTTGCTGGTTTACAATTGCTGTCATCAGAGTCCTCCAAATGAATCGTACCCAGATCTACCGTTTCGTTTCGTATCCAATCGTTGACGGAAAGGAAATAAGCCCGTCAACGCGGTTATCCTCCCAATTAATACGCTATCCGGTTGGCAAAGGGTCGAGACCCTAGAATTGAAAACCTTTAATCTATCGCTTCAGCAGTCCCGATGGAATAGGCCCGGTGTTTTTTCGTCGGCCAACAAACGAACGTTTGTCCGAAAGTGAGATGTTGATTTGACAGCCGCGTGCGACTGGACGCGGCACGAAGCCAAACCCTATTCAGACGAACCCTTTACTTGATCAGGAGAAGTCACTTTCGTCTCATCGGCCGATGTTGGGGGAGCCTCTTCCGGGGAATGACGACGATCATATTCCTCCATCAAGACATTGGGACAAATTTCATCGACGCCACACGTCGGGCAGACGATCCGCACAAGCTCGGATCCTGTCAGCTTGAGGTTGTATTGGTGACAAAGCTGATAAAGTTCCTGAAGATGCTTGCAGGACATTGCAAAACTCCGATTACAGGGGGCCACGGCGTTTCACGAAATTATACCGAACCGGTTGGCAAATCGTATCCTCCAAAGGATACTGTGCTAAAGACCAGAATTCATCTGTCCTGGTGTGAGCCACAGGTGAGTCAATTCCCCGTACAATCTACGGCATGTTGTCCCCTCGGGCATATCCACCAGGTCACTTCGTGTTTTATACTGACCCACTGGTGCTGATTGGTGATGCCAGGGCCGTTTGCGAAGCCTTGCGCATGTTGCTGTCTGACTGCGAAAAATGACAAATTAAAGTCTTACAGAATGGTTTTTTCAGCTTATCGCCACGTGAAAAAAGCGAAGTTACGTAACTTGAGAAAGTAAGCCTATGGTTTGGATTCAAAAAGAGCTCCAGCTACCGCGATTTGGCAAGGGATTTCATGCGATTACCCGACATATTGTAGAAGCGTTGCCTGAGCTCAAGTCGATTCGTGTGGGACTCCTCCATATTTTCATTCAGCACACCTCTGCGTCATTGACGATCAACGAGGCGGCAGACCCCGACGTGGCTGACGACCTCCATCAGGTGTTTGACAGATTGGCCCCGGAGGATCTCCCGTACCGCCACACAGTAGAAGGGCGGGATGATATGCCGGCTCACGTCAAAACGACACTTTCTGATTGCTCGTTGATCGTTCCGGTTCGCAACGGGCGATTGGCCTTGGGGACTTGGCAGGGGATTTTTTTGTGCGAACATCGCCGTAACAATTCCGGACGACACCTCATCCTCACCCTCTACGGTGAGAAAGAGCCGACGTAGTTTTGCTACACATCTTCTACATACTTTCCCACTTACTGCGCCCAAGGTCATGGGAGGCCGAGAATGCCTTCTTCCGCCGACGCCGCTCGGCCGCTGGAATGAGTGGTCCGAAACCAGACGCTATAGTGGCTTCCCATTTCCAACTGACCAAAAAGCCATCAGCTTCTCCACCGCCTCACAGTGTTAATGTAGGTGCTCTGCGAAATATGGGTGGTTTATTGAAGGTTTGACTGGAAAGATATTCCGATTTGTCAAAGTTTAACGATCAGGTCGCCGATACCAATTCCGCGGATTTTATAAACCTGGCTCGGCGTTTTGCCGGGGAGGATCCAAACAAAGGACTGTTGCGCTGCGTTCGGCGAAACAAGGATCGGTGCCAATGAAGACCTCTCGCGGCCTCCTTGGAATCACGGCTTGGGCACTTATAACGCTTTATCTCTGTGGGTGCCGTCCTCAACAACCGTTTTTCTTGCACGAAGATGGCGATCTCTCCCATTATGTGGACAAGGCCACACAGATCGAGTACCCCGATGTAGAGGCAGAGTCGCTCGATGAAGTACAAAAGGCTTCACCGCCCTTGACGCTATCCAACAGCGATGTGAAAGAGTATTGGGACTTATCCCTGGAAGAGGCCATTCGGATCGCCCTGCAGAATAGCAAGATCATTCGCACTTTGAGCCAACCGGACGTGGGAATGCCGCGATTGCCGGAGACATCATTGACCGTCGCGCCCGAAGGGACGCCCACGGTCTATGACCCGGCACGCCAGGAAACAAACCCGCGAACAGGGGTGGAAGGTGTTCTCGCCGACTTCGATGCCCATTGGAGCACTCGGTTTTTCTGGCAGAAATCTGATACACCCCAAAACGTGGCCGGATTTGTCCAAGCGTTCCGCCCCCAAGCCTTCCGTCAGGATACCGGGAATTTCGAGACCGAAATCTCGAAGACGTACGCAACGGGTGGGACGTTTTCCATTTCGCATTCTGTGGGCTACGACTGGAATAATGCCTTCACGAGCCGCCAGTGGTCAAGCCATTGGACGGCGAATGTGGAGGCCGGTTTTCGGCAACCGTTGCTTCAGGGGGCGGGGGTGACTTTCAACCGGATTGCCGGTCCCAACAGTATTCCAGGTTTTTATAATGGCGTCCTCATTGCGCGGTTAGAAACCGACCAGAGGCTTGCCGAGTTCGAGCAATCTGTCTCGGAGTTGCTCCTCGACGTGGAAAAGGCCTACTGGACGTTGTATCTCAGCTATCGCCAATTGGATACCGTGATTGCGGGACGCGATGCGGCCTTGCAGACGTGGCGTCAGGTTCGGGCCAAATACGAGGTAGGTGGACGCGGCGGAAGTGCCCAGGAGGAGGCCCAGTCGCGTCAACAATACCTGGCCTTCCGCGCAGCCGTGGAGCAAGCCCTAAGTTCACTATACAAGGCGGAAAATAACTTGCGGTATTTGATGGGGCTGACAGCGACGGATGGGCGTCTCATTCGGCCCAAGGACGAACCTACGCGGGCAAGAGTGGAGTTTGACTTTCACGACGTTCACGCTGAGGCACTCATCCGCAATCCGCTCTTGCGGCGAGAAAAGTGGCGCGTCAAAAAGGCGGAATTGGAGTTGATTGCTGCGAAGAATTATCTCCTGCCAAAACTTGATATGTTTGGGTTCTACAGATGGAACGGCCTAGGGCACGATTTGATCGATCCGGATGATGATCGCTCCAACGCGTATGGGTCGCTAACATCGGGGGACTATCAGGATTGGCAATTGGGAATGGAACTGCAGATTCCCATTGGGTTCCGAAAAGAATTGGCTGCGGTGCGGAATGCCCAGCTCAATTTGGCACGTGAACGCGCTATCCTCCAAGAGCAGGAATTGGAGATATCTCACCAGATTGCCTGGGTGTTGCGTGAGATCGACGAGTATTACACCCTTGCCCAGACCAACTACAACCGAACGGTGGCTGCAGAAAACGAGGTCCGCGCTGTCACTGCCATGTACGATGCCGGCACGGCAACATTGGACTTGTTACTGAATGCCCAACAGCGTCGGGCGGAAGCCGAAATTCAGTACTACCAGTCATTGACGAAATACATGTTTGCCATCAGCCATTTGCATTTCCGCAAGGGGTCCCTGTTAGAGTACAACGGCGTTTACCTCACAGAAGGACCGTGGCCACAAAAGGCCTATTTCGATGCCTTGCGGCGGGCACGAGCAAGAGATGCCGGGCTCTACTTGAACTACGGAATGACGAATCCACCGGTCTTCAGCCGTGGGCCGTATGATCTTCATGCTGGGAAGGATGGGGCTGAGGAGCTCCTGATCGACGGTTTACCGGATGGCGTGGAAATC
>JAKPII010000499.1 GCA_029549885.1 Planctomycetota bacterium | reverse complement strand
CCATGCGAACCGCGTGATCCTCGTGCGATCCCTCTGCTTTGGGCGGCTTCTCGACCTGTGGGCGATTCTCTCCAGACGAGGCTGTCGTGTTTTGATCATCCTTGCCCGCCTCTGGGGGATGATCCGGATGTGCCTGATTGGAAAATTCCCCCTGGCCCTCCTGGCCACTTGGCTTCGTTTGGGTCTTGGACAGCTCGGATAGTGCCTGAGCCGATTGTCCCACGGTCTCGGCGGCTTTCCTGATCGCCTCGGTAACATCCTCGGGCAGCGATTTTTTCGTCGGAACATCATTGATTTTCTGACTCAGCCGGCTCTCCCCCTTTGCAGCCTCCTCCAGTTCGCCTTGCCGCGCCGTCTGACTGACCGTGGCTTGTTCTTCACGGATTTGCTGGAGTTCAGCCTTGGCCTGCCGTAAATCGGCCAATTGGGAACGGACCGCTTCGGAATTTGGCAGGGCGTTAAACTCGGCCGCGGGTGATTCCCGTTGAAGCTCCGTTAGGGCTTCTGCCAGGTGATCAATGACCGATTGTTGATGCTCAGTAGCCTGTTGCGTTTGACCTTGAAAGAGCGTTTCAGTCGCTTGACGTGCCGCTTCGGCAGCCTGGTTTAATGATTCCTGTCCTTGCGGCAGCTTCTTGGCGGCGTGTTCAATCTCCTTTTGCAACTGGAGTTGATTCTCGGTCAAGGCTTGAACCTCTTGTATGTTGGCTTCCGCATTTAGGGTCTTTTCCCACAGTTCGGCTTGGCGCTCTGCCAAAGCCTCAATCATTCGCCGCGCCGCGTCGCGGGAATCACTTTCCATTTCGCCCTGGAAGCGGCGAACTCGCTCCAGGAGAGCCTCCAGCGAGGTAATAATCTGGCGCTCGACTTGAGCGGCTTGCGCGAATTGGTTCTCCGAGAGCTGTTGAATCGATTGCTCAAAAAGACCGTCAACGCGAGATTCTGTAAGTGACTGGAGAGCGGCTGTGGCTTCCGCACCGACCCGTCCACCCCATGTTCGGATTTCCTCCAGAGATTGTTTCATGCCGCGAAAAAGCGTGTAAATATCCTGTTGATCTTCCTTGAGTGCTACGGCTGAGGCGGCTTGTCGCACGGCACTTTCGGCCAGTGACCTTTCGGTTTTTTCCAAAATACTTGTCTCCCGTTCAATCAACCGTATGACTCGCTCCTCAATTTCGGCGATCCGCAGGCGGCGCAAGATTTTCTGCCGCTCAATCAGTAACTGAACCACTACATTGCGACTCTTCTCTCTGGCGATCTGGAAAAGCGCGGGCTGTTTTTCGGGCGGTGCTTGAATAAGTTGTTCCAGAGACAGTAGGACTTCCTTCATATGCGTCTCAACCAGCGCGTCGAGATGCGACTGCATTTCCCGCAGCTCGGAATATAGCGGCAAGTTTGTCAGCCCATTTTCCTCGAGTTGCAGAATTTGCTCGTTGAGACGTTCGGCAACAAGCCGTTTGGCCATCTGGCGGACCTGTTGCTGGAGGTTCTGCTTTCGGAGAGTGTCTGTGGGTGTCAACTGCCACCCGACCACTTCTGTTGCCTGTCGGGGGGTGCTCCCGCCTTGATCCACTTCCACCCCTGTCGATTGTCCGGACGACCCAGGGCTTTGCGTCCCGATTTCTGCCCAGATGGCTCCGGTGAGTTGGGGCAACATCATAAGGAGGGCAAGTAGAAACGGGACAACCGTCGGAACTGGCTCCCCCGTCTTGCGTGGTGCTAGGAAGCCCATGATATCCTGGGTCCGTTTGTGTAAGCCCAAGGCTTTCATTGTTCCCCTCCAACGTCAAGCTGGCGATCGATCATCTCTTGGAGCTGAGCCGCGGATTCTCGATCGGCCTCGGCCATCACGGCCAAAATACCGGCCAGGTCTGTTACTTCTAGGAAGATGGCGTCGGCTTGGGTCACGGCGCCCGGCCGGTCGCTTCCACGTTCATCTTCAGCCACCACGGTCAGTTCGATTTTATCACCTTTTTTGGCTTTTAACTGACTTAAATCGACTTTATATTTCTCGTTGAGCGTTCGCGTGGGCGGGCCGTTCCCCTGCCACAGGACCCACTCATACTGTCCTCCTTCCTCGCCATCCGCTTGAACGACCTTGCCAAGCGCGCGGACTTCTCGCAGGGCGACATCGTCTCGTGCTTCCACAAAGAGAGTCGGATGTGCCGAGGGCAAAACAAGCCGAGTGACGGTACGGACTGCAATCTGGGGTGGATAATCGGGGCGGACACCGACAAACGCCTCGACGGGAACCGACGGCTCTAGCCCAAACTGATCCCGGACCTGGAAGCGAATGCGAATGGGGGATTCCACGCGTTCAAGCGGCGTACCTGCAGGGTCGAGCCACCAAAACTCAGAGGCCGAAGGTAGCCGGCTATTAATGGGGCCACTTGTTTGGGGGATACTGGCTGCTGCTCCCTGCGAAATGGCGGATAGCAGGCCTTCCAGGTGCTGGGGAATTCCTCGTTGAAGGGGAACTTCCAACAGGCCGATAGTTGCTACAGCGTGTTTTAATTCCGACCGGGAGGCCAAGCCCACAATCACCTGAGTGCCTTCCCGGACGGAAATCTGGAGGTTTCCCACTGCCATTGTGTATTCCGGATTCTCGCTCAGTGGGTCCTGAAAGGCAAACCAGGTCAGGACGACCGGCGGGGGAACAACGGATAACTCGATCCATTGCGATGTGGCGTCGCCCAACGTCATACGAACCCGGCAAGGAGCATCCAGCCCCGTCCATTTTCCTGAGAACGCCCTTTGCACAGCCGGAGAATCGGCAGGTTGATTCTCTACCGGTACGAGAGGAATCCTCAGGTTACGGCGTTGATCAACGATTTGAAAAAGGGCCTGACCTTGTTCCGGGAGTCTTCCCGTGGCAACGACGCGAATATCGACCGTTGCGCCCACACCGCACCGGAGGGTTTGACCAGCTTTATCCCAGCTAACGGGCTGCCCATTGACGGACAGGTCAATGATCCTTGTTGCCGTCGGATAATGAACGTTTTGCAACATCAGCCGTTTAACAAAGACCGCAACATGTTCGGGGAATAGCAAAACAAGGGCGGTTACTAAGGTCACGCCACAGAGACTTGCCAGCAGCCGTTTTCGCAAAGGTGCCCGCGGCACGTCCTCAATCAAAGGGAGTTGCTGTGCCTGGGCTGCCACTTGCCGGATGACCTTTTGCTCAAGCTCGACGGAGCCCCATTCGACGGCTTCTGGATACTCAAACTGCAGCGCTGCCACCAGGTCACTGTCGATGCCGAAGTGTTTTTGAACCAGCAAGGCGAGGTCCAATTCGGACTCGCGACCGATAAACCATGGCAAAATAAACCGCCGCGATGCCACATAGGCGACTATGATAGCAACAAGAATCAGAACGACTCGCTGGGCAATTGTCAGGCCCAAGAGCCAATCCAGTGTAAAGAGCCCCAAAGCGACAAAAATGAGACCAACTAGCACCCCGAGGATGCCGATGGTCAGCCGAAGCCGTTGTCGCTTGCGGCCAATTCGGCCTAAAAGTCGGTGGAGCGGCGCCAGTTCGCTTCTTACCGCAGATTCAACCATTTGCGCAGAAACCACTCGCAAAGTAACAATCCCACGACGAATATGAAGAATGGCCAGGTATTCCAGATTTCTAATTCACGAATCACCGTTTCAGTTCGCGGCTCTTGGGGCAAATCTGTCAAAAGATTCGTCCACTCGGACAGTTCGTAACTTTTCCCCCCGGTCAGTTGAGCCAGCAGGCGCTGTCGTTCGACATTTCGGGTCGGCTGTTGAAACTCGACGGACTGATGCGACACGACAAAACGTGTTTCCACCTCTTGGTTTGCCAAAGGGTCCTTCACAACTAGACGGTATTCACCGGCGTTGTACAACGGGATACGAGTTTCAAACCACCCCGGCCGCGTTTGAGTTAATTTAATCTCGCGCACCTGGTGCTGCGACTCTGTGGGAACAAAGAGCGTTCCAACCAACCACGATTCGGAAAGTTGCGCGGCATCCAAGGGGTGAAAATCGGCGTCGTAAGCCTCAACGGTAATGACGGCCTCATCGCCCGTGCGGTATTCACGATGATCAGAACGAACAACGAATCGCTTCTCGGCCCCTAGGGCATGTTGAATAGCCAGCCGATGGATCATTTGCCCCCAAAACTGTCGGTAGTACTTTTCCCCGAACTTTCGACGCAGTCTCCACATTTCGTTGGTACCGATATAGACAACTTCACCCCGTCCAACCTTCTGAAGGGCGATGAGCGGTTGCCGAGTCTTCCCGTCAAGACACGTATCGTAAGGATGACAGGCCAATACGGTGGCCAGGGGGCGAACACGCTGTACGGGATAATACCAAGCGAGCTTTCCGAGATTGTTCCATGCCTTCGCGGATTCTTCCTGGGATTCTCCCAAGCGCATGAAATCGAAAAGACTTGCCTCGGCCGTCAACTGCGGGGCAAATGTCGTTTCCCGCAGACGTGTCAGCGGTGGAACTTCAACCGGCAGCAATTGTCCCAGTGGCGTTTCAGTCCATTGACCAGGGCCGTAGCGTGCTCCGACACAGAACACCAGACCACCGCCCATGTCGTTTACGAACTCTTGGATCATTTCCGCCGTGGCAGGACTCATTGCCGAGACAGGAATATCTCCCAGGATAATCACGTCATTCGTGAAAAAGTCGCGGCGGGGAATGGCAAGGCTTTTTACAAAGAGTGGGTTCCTTTCGCGGACCTGCGGATCAGCGGACCGCAAGTAGGTCCGAAAACCCTCTGGTCCGACAAGGGGATCGCGGTGAAAGACCTCGCGCATGAACCTCCATTCCCAGGTCGGTTCGTCCTCGATGAAAAGGACGCGGACGAAGTACTCTCGCACAAAAGTATCCCGAGTCACGCGGTTGTTTTGAGGTAATTTTTCCGTGGGTAAGACGTCGGCCTCTGCCACGAAAAGATGCTGTCCCGTTTCGGCAGGAGTAAATGGGACCTCTATCGTGACAACCCGGTCGCTCAGGTTAACTGTTCGCTCCAAGATCAATGATCCGTCGTT
This sequence comes from Planctomycetota bacterium, assembly GCA_029549885.1. Taxonomy (GTDB): domain Bacteria; phylum Planctomycetota; class Planctomycetia; order Pirellulales; family Thermoguttaceae; genus Thermogutta. The sequence goes on along the minus strand of JAKPII010000499.1, from coordinate 1,668 downwards.
TCCGGAAGAGGTTGACAGTTCCTCGCCGCCGGATGTCGAAGGACTTTTCGGCACCCCGGGGCCTTGCTCACTTGGGGGCTGTCCCGGTCTCTGGACTGACACTCTTAATTGGACCTGCTCTCCGGCGAACCCCTGCTGACGAAGCACAACCGTCAAGGCAGACCTTTCGTTTTTTTTCATAAACGGCGGCAATTGCAAATCCACCGCAACATCCTGGGACTCCGGTCGTCCGACCCCGATGGAAAATATGGGCACATCCAGGCGAGAGGCAAAAACCTCCGGCGGTGGTCCAGAGTTGTGGTTGAAATCACTGACCAGCGCAATACCAGCCAACTGAACTCCGGCCTTCCGCCTAAGGACATCGGCCAGAGCGGCTCCCAAGGCCGTCATGTCACCACTGGCCTTCAGTTCGTCGCGAAGGCTATTTAATGAAGCCGCATCAAGAGAGTCCGACTGTGGCAGCAGATCGAGCCCGTCAATCCGACGCATCGCAAAAAACCGAAGGCGATAAAATTTGGCCAGCTCAGCCAAGGTTTTTTCGCCACGGCCAAAAAGGACTTCTTTAACCTTCTCAGTCCGTGAAACCTCTTGGGCATTGCCGAAGACGCCGGGGACACCGGTCGAGTTTGGGTTAGCGGGCTCTCGGAATTGTTCTGTTTTATCCTCCTGTGATGCAATTTCATCGCGGATGGCCATACTCGCCGTGTCGTCAATGACAAACCACAAATAAGGACGAACGGCGTGGCGAACCTTCATTACGATCACAGGCTGGGCGAGGATCACGACCAGGCCGACCAAGGCCAATGATCGGGCCACGGGCAAAAGAACACGGGCCAAACGTCGCTGGCCTAACGATTGCCGTGTGTAGAAAAACACGACCAATCCCACTACGATAAGTAGCGCAAAGAAGAGCCAACCGCCACCGCCTACCATCCAGTTGGCATTCCAGCGGAGCCCGATCGTCTCGATCGACTCCAACTGAGAAAGCCCTATCAGCCGTCCAATAACCGAGGATAGACTCACGATGAAACCTCGTTGCGCGAACGAAGGTTGCTTAGGATTCCCAATTCAGCTAAGAGTCCCAACAGTGCCGCGGCGACGAACCATGGCCACCATTCGTGGCTATTGGCCGCTTGCAAAAAGCCGTTGTCCGAAGAAAGCACTCCATGACCGCCGAGAATGCCTTCGAGCTCCGATTCCGAAACATAATCGGGCACCGATTCTTCACGAGGTCCGCGAATGCCCAGGAGAATTTCCTTTTCGGCGGATAGATTCCCCTCCCGGGAAGCAAGCTCGGAGGAATTTGCCGGTTGCATCTGAGCATCAGCCGGGCCGGAAGCAAGTTGGGTGTCGGAAGCCAATAACCTACCCGGTGCCAAGCGATGCAACCCACGCTGAGAAAATCCGTTCAGTTGTATGCCGAATTGTTGTGGTCCCACGGCGCCCACAGAAATGGGGGTCACGGTACCATCGGGCGCCACAAGACGCCACGCGGTATTCGGGTCATTTACAATGACACGGTAGTTTTCCACAGTTTCGAGGTTCCGTCGCGGAATGGAGCGCTCGATAAGGTTCTGGAGCAATCGGTCGAACATGACGATTGCGTAACTGGCCGATAGGCTGCTCCACTCGCGTGAGAGGCCACCGCTGACGAAAACAACCTGTCCC
>JAKPII010000491.1 GCA_029549885.1 Planctomycetota bacterium | reverse complement strand
GACCAATTTGCAGCACAAGGCAATTTCGATGCGGCCGATCAGTTCATAGCTCGATTAGAAAAGAATCGTCCTGCCGTTCTGCAGTCTAACAAGGTACAGGCCGCAAGGACTCGTCTGGAGGAGGCCCGTGCGAAAGAAAATCAGCGTCGAGGGAAATTTGAGGAGACGCGTAAAACGCTTGAACGGGCTATCGCCGACGGCAATCCCGCGCAGCAGGATGTCAAGCTCTTGAGCGACCTCGCCCGAGACGAGAAAGAAAAATTGATTGCCCAAGATATCGAGAGGCGTGCCCAGGAGAAATGGCGCGAGCAGGATCGTAAGGCGCGGGAAAGTTGGAAACAACGCATGGCCGCATTAGAAGAGAGAATTCGCCAGTTGGAGGCCAAAGATATCTCATTCATTACGGAGAAAGATGTTGAGGAGGTTGAGCGCTTATATCACGAATTAGTCAACGACACAACCATCTCGGATGATAGTCTAAAGGACACTGCGAAGCCGTTGTTAGCCCGCGTCGGTGCTATCAAAAGCCGTCTGGAAAAGTTTAAGCAAGACTTGCAGCGTCTGGAGCCACTTATCAGCGCAATCGGGCGCAGGGGCGCCTTTGAAGCCTCACTTCGGGAGATAGCCCGAGATGATCGTTTCCGTTACGCCGACCAGTGCGCGAAAATGGCTAACGCGCTGCCGTGGGACGCCGTGGATAGTTGGAACAATGTGGCCAATCTGTGGAATGGGAATCGTGATAACCTTGATCCCGCGAAGGCAAAACAGTTGGTTAAGGCAGTTGAGAAAAGTGGACATCCGCCTGTTGAGAATGAAGGTTGGAAGGAGTTTTTTGAAAGGAAATGGCTACCCTACGTTGAAGCCGTGTCACGACGCGACGAAGCGGCTATGAAAGAGATTCTGAAATCCTGGCAGGCTCCTTTCGTCAGGGAGACCTACCGAACCCACGCCTTGGAGGCCACTGGCGAGACGATCATCTATTCGAAAGAGGATCCCCGCAGCAAAATTGCAGCAAAGGTATTCGGCGTTTCCGCCCTGGTTCCCGACGATCCATTCGGAGGGTCAATGCCCGAAATAATGAGAACGTTGTCCGAACCCAGTTTTTGTTTTGCTGACATTAGTCCCCAACGCCGCTTATGCGAGGAGCTGGATGCGTCCTTGCAGGCCATTGTGAGCTCATCGGGGAACATGGAAGCCCTCGCGTGTGAGCTTTTGGTAAAAATGACTGAGAGCCAGGAGAAAGCGAAAAGGGATTGGGCGCTAAGAAGGGGTAGTGCCAAGGTGCCCGATCCATCGTTACGGATTCCGGTCAACGACTACATCTTCGCCCGGTTGTTCGTGGACACTGTAACAGCGGTATCCGCTCTGAGCCCCGTCTTTGCAGAACACTGGAACCCGGTAATCAAAGACCTAAAAGCTGATCTCGCGAAGTGCGGGGAAGATTGGATGCTTTATGAGCCGAATTGGACTATCGATCCGAGTAAGCCCGCCCCCAGAATGCCCCTGCGCTTGCCAACACTCAGGGATATTGAAGCGGTTGCGGAATGCACGATCCAAACCCTGGAAAAAATTCGGCAGCCTTTACCTAGCCTCCGCTGGGTGGGATTTGTCTATTACCTTGACGAAGATGCTTCTAAACCCCGGCTCTGCGGCCTAAAAGACTTCGTTCCTCCCCACACCATTCTCCTCGGTGTGCCATCTACGGGATCATCGAGCCCGAGTGCTCGGGCGTTCCGGGTGATCGCTGTGGTCAATAGCAGCCTTGGTTTAGATTGGCAATACAAATCGGTACCCTTTGGGATGCCGGTTTTTGAGTTTGAAGGCATGCTTGATTTATCTGGAAACAACGCTGAACAATAAGAGGGGAAAGGCGCATAGTGACATGCTAGCGGAGGGTTCCCGTTCGCGAGAGGCGGCGCGTGGTCTCTCCCATTGGGAGTCGTTTAGGTCTGCACAGAACCAAAGAAAAGGAACGCTATGTCTGAGAACGAAACATACCATATCCGAATACGCGGCAATGTGTTAGGGCCGTTCCGTCGTGACAAACTGTTAGCGTTGATCCAGCGTGGCCAACTCACGCGGGTCCACGAGGTTTCGCGCGATGGTGGGGAATGGCGACCCGCGGGTGAATTTCCGGAATTGTTTCCTCCTCAGGCAAATTCGCCTGCAAGTCAGCCCAACGCTACAGAAGCTAAGCTGGGCACGACTGCGTCGGACGGCGGGACACCGTCACCCAGCTCAATATCGACCTCACCTGAGAGCCAGATCGTCTGGTTCTACGAACAGGATGGACGCGAGCATGGGCCTGTGTTGTTCCCGCAGTTATTGGAACTCATTAGGAAAGGCATCCTCGGGCCGAACAATCAAGTCTGGAAGCAGGGCATGCCAAATTGGCAACCTATCCGCAGCACCGAACTGGCCGTTCATCTGCCTTCGCGCGCTCCAAGCCCGACAGCTTGTTCCTCTTCTATCGCGGACAATGACCAAATCGCCGAATTACCACCGACAACCGTTCAACTTCTGTTGGATATTCGTACATGGTCAACGATCGCCGCTGTGGGTTGGTGTGTAATAATGGGTGTGTCGTTACTCGGTTCATTTTTTGCAACTGTGATTAATCAAAAGGCCGCTGGTGTGCTTTTACTAGTAACAATCGGCTGCGGAGTTTTCTCGGTTCCTACGCTCTCCATTTTCATGGGAAACAGTAATCTCGTGGCCCTGAGATATACGCCATCGTTTGCCGTTTTGGAGTCCGTACTCGTTCGCTGGCGAACGTACTGGCTTTGGATGGCTATTTTTACAATGCTTTTGGTTATCTTGACTGTAATCCTAGTAATTACATGGGCTTAGCGCAAGCGACTAAAAGGTGGCGTTGATAGGGAAGCCATTTTCAGGAGCGAATAATCGCGTCACGTCCTTTAGCCCGAGGTTAGTCGACGCTAGAAAAGTCCGCGGTAGATACCCCGCCCCGCTGACATCGCGCTGACCCAGAACGTCGTTTGGGTCTGCGTGGCGGACGCTTCACCCGCGTCAATATGTTCTTTACCGGAATCGTTGCTATTCTTGCAACCGCAATCCTCTTA
>JAKPII010000477.1 GCA_029549885.1 Planctomycetota bacterium | reverse complement strand
AACCCGCCCGAAAGGTCCAGGCCCAAAAACGGCAACAGCCGTCGCAGGTGGCCCCGAGAACGCCTTAAGATCTGCCTCTTTTTGTCAACGGCGCAGGTAATCAGTGACTACAACGGTTTTCACCGATTGCAAGCTGACCTGCCAGGTAATCGGCGGCAAGCTTTTCCGGGTGTAATCCCGTTGCTCCCAAAATCACATCGATTCCCAGCTCACTCAAGAGTTGCTGGGCACGAGGCCCCATGCCGCCCGCAATGACGGTTGTCACTCCCTGCTCGTGGAGCCATCGGGGCAGAAGACCAGGCTGATGAGGCGGCGGCTGAACGAAAGTCACACCCTTTACCTGCCGAGCCTGATCGTCAACTTCGACGAAGGCAAACTGTTCACAATGTCCAAAATGGGAGGACAGCGTCTTGCCGGAAAGGGGAATAGCAATTCTCACGTTGTAACTCCTTTCGACTTCACATTGTCTATCTGCGTTACATCGATGGTTATGAATTCACCGCTGTGGACATCAAGAGCCTTCTCAAGGCGACTCATGACGGTGGAATGAATAGCCCTCATCGCCCTAGCGGCGGGACCGTCGGAGACTTCCACAACACTCCGCGCCGCCATTTGGGCACGCACAATATCGGAATCAAAAGGAATCATACCGATTACATCTGTTCCGTATCTTATGCTGCTGTTGGCGATGCGATCAGACGTTTCAGGATTAATATCCGCTTTGTTGATGACAGTCACGGCGGGCACACCAAGTTGCCGGCAAAGCCGCGCAATGCGTTCGAAATCGTGCAGCCCGGCTACGGTTGGCTCGGTCACAATCAGGGCCAAACTCGCGCCCGTTAAAGACGCGATGACCGGGCAACCAATCCCCGGCGGGCCATCGGTCAGGATCAACGGCACCCCTCTCTTCGTTGCAAACTCGTGAGCGGCTCTGCGAAGTTGCGTCACGAGTTTACCAGAGTTTTCACTCCCCACATCAAGCGTCGCGTGGAAGAGGTATCCCCCGTGAAACCGACTTAGGTACCACTGACCATTAACATTAGGTCGTAGCTCGATGGCCCGCTCCGGACAATGATCGACACACACGCCACAGCCTTCACAAGCCAGGGCATCAATAAGGAAACCGCCCTCTTCGCATTCCGCATCACCTTTTTTGTGACGGATGGCGCCGAATCGGCAAAGCTCCACACATTTACCGCATTTACGGCAAGTTGAAGTGATGATACAAGCCTTACGTCCACCCACGAATGGCTGCTGTTGGATCGTCTGTGGCTGCAAGACCAGATGAAGATCAGGTGCATCCACGTCACAGTCGGTCACGACACATGGGCTACTCAAGACCGCCAGCGCCGCCGTGAGCGAAGTCTTGCCTGTTCCGCCTTTACCACTGATGACGACAAGTTCCTTCATCGATTGATGCTTTCAATTTGTGCATAACAGGTTGTAACTCTCTTGCAAATTCAGGAACATTTTGGGCAATGATTGTGCCGCTCGAATAGGCCTCGGCTATCGCCCGACTCTCCGGGATCTCAGCCCACACGGGTACTGGCAATTGTTTCAATCGTTGACGCCATTGAAGAAATGGCTCACCATCTTTGACAACGCGATTGACTATGACGGCCGCTGGGATACTCAATGCCCTCACCAAACGAATCGCGAGTTGAAGGTCATAAAGGCCAAAGGGTGTCGGCTCCGTCACCAAAAGAGCCATATCAGCTCCGCGTAACGTCTCCACTACCGGACAACTCGTCCCTGGTGGAGCATCAAGAAAAACCAGATCTGCCTCCAAGGGTGTTTCTTTCAAGGCGCGAATAACGGGGGGACTCATTGGCTGGCCGATGTCGAGTTCACCACCGAGAAACTGAATGGTCCCGGCATACCCCGCCCGAACGGTGCCGACCCGCCGGCCCTTTTCGCTAATCGCCCCGGCAGGGCAAGCCAATTGGCACCCGCCGCAGGCATGACACAATTCGGGAAAGACAACGGTCCTCTGCGGTAGGCTGATGATCGCTCCAAAGCGACAGGCCTTACTACAGCGGCCACACTGGGTGCAGCGTTGGGACTCAACCACCGGCACAGGCTTTTCAATCGGCCATTCCCTCTCGATGACCGGCTGAAGAAACAAATGCCCGTTAGGTTCTTCCACATCGCAATCAACATAGGCGACTCGTAAGCCTTCCCGCGCGAGAAGAAACGCTAGATTTGTCGCAACGGTTGTCTTTCCGGTACCACCTTTGCCACTAGCGATAACGATTTTCATGAATATTTGACGTCCTGATAAGGCACTGTCTGCGCATCGCCATAGAAGCCGGCCAAAGACTGAGGCACTCCTCGCGCGTGCCGCCGCGACTTCGGACGCAGCTGCAATATCACCGCGACACAAGCCTGTTTTGCAGACATTTCCACGGCCAAAGCGCGTTCGCCAAGGCCGCGGTGCGGAGAACAGTGAGCACCAGAACGCAACTGCCGCTTTCCTGTTGCCAGACCCATTCTAGCCGCACCGCAGCCTTCGGCGTATTCGCTCAACTGCGAATCATTGCCCGGGTTATTAGGCGGTTTCGCCCGACTGCCCTCGTTTTTCAAGCTCCTCCATCCGGCGCTGAATCTGTTCAAGCATTTGAGACAGGCTCTCGGCCTGCTGCCTGAGGATATCCAGTTCGCTCTGAGGAGACGGTGGCACAGTAGGCGGAACAACACCTCCCCAGGCAGGCCAACCCATGGCAAACCGTTGCCAACCTGTCAGGCCGGTACGGTAAAACCAATGGCGAAAACCGCGGCCACCTCGTCCGCATCCCGGTAGCCAACCGGTAAACCAACCCCAAAGCCCGGGTCGATTCATGAATCCCGGAACACCATAACCTGCGCAGTAGCCCATTCCTCGACCGGTTCGAGGGCCAGCGCCCATCGGTCCTGTACGATCTCCTCCTGGCATATTTCACCTCCGTTATTAAACAGTTCTTCTTCAACAGTTCACTCAAAAACTTACCAAAGTACCGGGTAAAAACCCGCCTGTGTTATGGACATGCGTTTTCGTAACACGCTGGATGGTCACACATTAGGATGATCGGCCAGCGCAAGTTGCCCCGCTTTGAAGGCCGCAATCGCCTCACGGACGGTTCCTCGCTCAGCGAGAAAAATCGGTATTCCTGCCGCTTGGAAGACGGCAAACGCACGTGGTCCGACATGACCTGTGATGACTGCCTGTGGCCCAAGCATGATCACCGCCCGCGCGGCCTGCGTCCCCGCCCCCTGGGGTTCACCGGCTGCCGTGTTTTCATGCGCGACCGCCTCCAGCGTCTCCGTATCGACGAGGAGGAACGTGGCCGCCCGTCCAAAGCGTGGATCGACGGGGCTATCTAACGTTGTTCCCTGAGCCGTGACAACAACCTTCATGATGTTTCCTCATTATTTGACATGTGGCGCCCACGACGACAACCACGCCGCCAACGACGGGGTCCCTCCTCTGGGCAACCAGGTAACCGAAAATTTGGGCCGGTAAGCTTCCCTAACATGAACGCACGCAGGACTTCCGCAACGTCCCCACACACTCGACCATAAACGGCAATCCCCTTTTCAATAAGGAGCAATTCCAAGGGCCGGGAGACAGCACCACAAATCAACGCGTCAATTTGCAAATTCGCTAAAAACTCTGCACGCCGGTAAGGATCGGCGATCTCCAGGTCGTAGCCGACCTGGCTCATCTCTTTTTCCTGCTCATATTCGACGACCGTGACATGAGTCGCGACGTCGAATACGGGCGACACTCGACCCTGGTGATCAGAAATGGCAATTCGCATGATTATCTGAAGGAGCAAAATCGGCGCCAAAGACCAAAGCGTGATCCAGAAATATCGTAAGTCATTTATAAGAAAAGACTTACAGCAACACAACGATTCCGAGGAGAAGGTTGTATCATTGCAAAATGCAACCTCTCGTGCCACTATATATTGCATTTTGCAATGACATCTGTCACCCTGGCTCGGGCCATGTGATGCCCAAACTCTTCATCTTGCGGAACAGTGTGCTGGGGTGAATTCCCAACTCTCGTGCTGCTGCCACGCGGTGCCCCTGATGGCGTCGTAAAGCGTCGCGAATGAGAACCCGCTCCATTTCCTTGAGCGTCAATCCCTTTGTTAGCGAACGGTCCCGAAGATCTCCTTCACCGCGAACCGAGGGGGGTAAATGCTCCAGCTCAATGAGATGGCCCCGACAAAGGACGAAGGCATGTTCAATGATATTCTCCAACTCCCGCACGTTCCCCGGATAGTCATAATCCATCAAGCGGGCAAGGACTTCATCCGAAACGCCCAGGATCCCCTTCCCGTGCAGCCGATTAAACTTGGAAACGAAATACTCAATCAAAAGCGGAATATCCTCCCGCCGCTCCCGCAGCGGTGGTAATTCGATACGAACAACGTTGATTCGATAGAACAAATCCTCCCTAAAGAGGCCCTTCCGGACCAGCTTGACCAGCGGTCTGTGTGTCGCGGCAATGATTCGCACGTCCACGGGCACGGGTTCGATGCCGCCTAACGGTTCAATGACCCGCTCTTGAAGGACGCGCAGAAGTCGCGACTGAAGGGCTGGAGAAATGTCACCAATTTCGTCGAGAAACAGGGTCCCTCCGTCGGCCAGCGCAAACCGCCCCGGCTTATCATGTTTGGCGTCGGTGAACGCTCCCGCTTTGTAGCCGAAGAGTTCCGACTCCAAGAGCGTATCTGGCAGGGCAGAACAATTGACTGCCACAAAAGGCTTATTCCGGCGTGGGGAAAGGCGGTGAATGGCACGTGCTATCAATTCCTTACCCGTCCCGCTCGGCCCTTCAATAAGGACTGTGCTGGGGCTTTCTGCAATCTGGGGCAAGAGTTGGAAGATTTGACGCATGGCCCGAGAGCGACCGACAATATCGACAAACCGGTCGCTGCTCTCAAGTTCCCGATAGAGTTGTTCGGCAAATGAGAGATCGCGAAACGTCTCTACGCCGCCAATGACGTTACCATTCGCGTCCAGCAACACTGCTGTTGAAATACTGATCGGGACCCGATTCCCGTGACTATCCAAAATGAAGACGGCTTTATTGACAATAGGCCGTCCCGTGGCCAGTGTCTGCCGCAATGCGCATGCTGACTCACAAATACTCGCTCGTAAGACCTCGCAGCAAGGTCGGCCCAGGGCATCTGAGCGCGGGACACCGGTAAGCTGTTCGGCTGCCCGGTTGAAGCTGGTGATCAGAAATTCATGGTCCACGGTAAAAACACCGTCAGCCACAGAATCCAGGATCATCTCCGTCGTCGTAAGAGAACGCGATTCCTGCATCAGATAGGCACCCCTTGCCGCTGCATCAATCGGATTTAGAGCGGAAAACCCCGCTCAGACGGTTCTTCCTATCTTATTCTTGCGGCCAACCTCACTGTGAACAATGCTGAAACCATTTCGACAGCACGAAGTTTTGAGATGGGACCGAATTGTCGTGTCTTTAGGAGGCGGCAACACCGCCGGCTATCGCCGCCGCACACAGACTTTTTCACGGGGAGACCGCTTTTCGAGCTGAATACAATAAGCCGAGGTTACCTGCCTAAATCAAGATAAACAGCGCGGTGGTACCTGGAATATTTACGATGAGGAAATCACATGTCGGCACAAGACGATTGTCGGAAAAAGATCGCCGCAAACGATTCGCGCGCACAGCCATCCTCTGAAGGGTCGGCCACACACCTAACGCCAGAGGAAGTGCACGCGCGTTTGCGTGGGCTCCCGGGTTGGGAGTTGGAATCCGACGGCAAAAGGATTTTTCGACAGTGGACCCTGAAGGATTTCGCGACTGCGCTCAGGTTTTTCATGGAAGTGGGACAATTGGCCGAGGTAGAAAATCATCATCCTGACCTGCATCTCCAGTCCTACCGACATGTCCGCATCGTCTTGTGGACGCACGCGGTCGGCGGCTTGACACCTCTCGACTTCCAACTAGCGGAGAAGGATCAACGCCCTGGCCACCGAGTACAGCTAGGGTTGACTTGCCGCATTAAGAGCGTATCCCATAATCTCCCTTCGCTGGTTCGGCGGGAGAGGGGTCGGGGGTGAGGATGACACGAATCGCTGCCGGTTTTCTCGAT
>JAKPII010000476.1 GCA_029549885.1 Planctomycetota bacterium | reverse complement strand
AATTTCCTGAAACAGGTGCTCGCGCAAAATTGGACCGACATCAATGGGAGCGGCTCCGAGAATAATGCGGGGGACTTGACGGGCCTCCTGGACTTCTACCCAGTACACGTAGCCCTCGTGGGATTGCCGGATCCACTGATCAACCTGAGTGGCTAACGATTGCAGACGGTCCCGCACGGCCACCAAGTCTTGACGTTCCTCCTCTTTTTCGATCCGCGCTGCTTCCTTGTGAACGATCGAGGCGAGCTTCTGCAGACCTTCTGTCAGCGTATTGCGAAAGACGTCCCTTTGCCGCACCCGCCCATTGCCGGGCTTCTGCTTTTCGTACCAGTCAAACACCTGCGCGAAAAACTCGTCGCACCGATAGAGACAGTCCATGACAGCCTTTTGTCCCTCCGGGCTTCGATAATGAACGAAAAGCCCGCGTTGCGTCCGCTCGTTGTAGAGCTTACGCAGATTGTACATGATCTGCGTGTTGCTTACTTCTGTCCCGAATTGTTCCGAAGCCACCGACTCCAATGTGTGGGCTTCGTCAATGACCAGCAGGTCGTACTCGGGAAGGATGTTTGCTCCTTCTCTACGGAGTGCAAGGTCAACACACAGCAGGGCGTGATTGACGATGAGGATTTGCGCCCGTTGTGCCCGCCGCCGCGCCGCAAAATAAAAGCATTGATTGTAATGCGGACAGCGGCTTCCCATGCAATTGTCCTTGTCGCTAGCAATTTCGTCCCAGACCGTGGCGAAGGGCCGAAACGAAAGTTCCGAGAGCGTTCCATCCGTCGTTTGGGCTGCCCATTGTTGGATGGCCTGAAGCTGCTCCCATTCCTCGTCTGCGAAGAGCGTCCGCGACCTCCTTAAAGCCGTGGCTAACCGCCGGAGGCTGATGTAATTTCCCCGTCCTTTGACCAGCACGGCGGTGAACTCATACGGCACGACACTCCGCAGGAACGGAATATCTTTGTTAAGAAGCTGCTCCTGAAGGCTGATTGTGTGGGTTGAAATGACAGCCCGCTGGATATCGTGTGCATCCAACTCGCCAGCGACAGCCAGGATCGTCGGAACGAGGTAGGCAAAACTTTTTCCCACGCCTGTCCCGGCCTCTGCAATCAGCGGACGCTGGCTGGTGATGGCGCGCTCCACGGCCTCGGCCATCTGGAGCTGCTGGGGCCGGTGCTCATAGCCAGGTAAGCGGACGGCGATCCGACCTTCAGGTCCTAGAATATCTTTCGTTCGCACCATGTCGACGATGTTTCCAGTATAACTTCACAAATGCCGTGTTCAGGAAGGTCAGTGGCAGTATCTTCGAGGAAGTTGCACGGCCCTTCCCTTTAAGTTATCCTAAAGCAGACTATTCGGCCATTGCAGAAGAACTTAACCTTCACGAAACGCTCAAGATTTGGGGAGTTCTTGCGAAAGAGAATTAGGAGGGCCTGGTCCGGCTCGGCCAGGACGCACAACAAGCAAACGAGATCTAGCGTGGCAATCGAGTTCTATTGCTCTCAGTGTCGAAATCGCCTCCGCGTCGATGACTCGGCAGCAGGGCGGCAAGCCCGGTGTCCGGTTTGCAACGCCATTATGATTGTGCCGGCTGTCGGTGTCATTCAAGAGCCGCCCGGTGCAGTGCGGAGCGAATTCGAAGGTTATATTCCCAGCGTAGGTCCGACGCCGGTTTCACCACCACCGCCCGGAACGATGGGCGGCACCACGCTAGGCTCTGGCAGACCTGGTCCAGAGCCGGCTACATACCAACCCTATGTCACGCCTCAGCATTATGGCGAAGTCGTGGGGCGATCGGCCGAGAAGCGCGAGGAAGGGTGGGGAGGTGCGGCTTTGGTCCTTGGGTTATTTGGACTTATTGCCTGGTGCTGTCCCATTATCGGTGTGGTCATAGGTGGCCTCGCCCTGGTTTTTGGAATTGTCTCCCTTGGCAAAGGCGGCGGGCCTATGGCAATTATCGGTCTTATTCTGGGCATCATCTGTTTGGTTTTGAGTATTTTCAACGCGCTCCTAGGCATGGCGCTGATGCTGGCCGATGCTGAGGTGGTGTCGCTGGTAATGACCGATCTGTGATCGAAACGTATGTCCTTTGTTTCTTACAGAAGGCGACAATATCCGTAATAAGAGTCCATCCCAGAACGTCCCCCTCTCCCGCCGGGAGAGGGTTGGGGTGAGGGCAAGCGATGGTCGGAATCGATCGAGAAAACCGGCAGCGACTCGAGCCACCCTCACCCCCGACCCCTCTCCCGCCAAACGGGCGAGGGGAGACTATAGGATAGGCTCTAAATAGCAGGGGAACCTCAAAATGCCTATTACGTTTCAGTGCCCCGCGTGTTATGCGATGCTTAAAGTACCCGATGACACCGTTGGAAAACAGGCCAAATGCCCCCGCTGCGGCCAGATTGTGACGATTTCTGCTGGTGCGCCAGCCGCACCAAGTTCTGATATGGGCGCTGCCGTCCCGCCACCTATCGGGGGAGAACCACCTCGTCCTCAAGAGCCCACAAGCGTTAATCCGTATGCTCCACCACAGGCCCAAACTTCTTATCTGGCACCGATAGACCGCGGGACCATTGAGCCACAAATTATCTCTTTTAGCGAAACATTCAACGTAACGTGGCGACTGTTCTTCGATAACATCGGGCCATTTCTCGGGATGGGGGCACTGCTTTTCGGGCTAACTTTTGTAGGGAATATGTTCGTCAACTTTATCAGTTTGTTTTTCGCGGCAGCGGGAGACGATGAAGCGATGATCTTTCTTGGCATCATCGTACTCATCTTTTCCGTGCTCATGGCCGCGGTAAGCATGTGGTTACAAGGCGGCATGCTCCGCTACAGCGTCGAGCTTGCCAAAGGGATGAGGCCCAACTTTGGGCGGATTTTCCTCCCAGTCAACCAATTCCTGGGATATTTCGCAGTCGTAATTTTGTTGTCGCTTATAGTTACTGCCGGTTTTATTCTGCTGATCTTACCGGGAATTATCCTAATGCTCATGCTTTTTTGTGCCCCGGCCGTCTATCTGGATGGCAAGGCTGGGGTCATCGAGTCATTTTCCGTATCCAGAACCATTACCCGGGGAAATCGTCTTACGATTTTCGGCCTCGTCTTGGTCAATACGATCCTTGCCTTTCTGGCGACCGTGCTGACGTGTGGACTTGCCGGTATTCTTGCTCCTGCGTTCTTTTCGTTATTGACGGCGGTCATTTACACGCGATCTGCAGGGCTATTCGCATCAGCACGTCCCCCGATGGTCCAGATGCCGCCTCCGAGTTGGATGCCGGGGCCGAGTCCAGGGCTTCGCTAGCGATTTCTCCAATCGTTTCGGGAGAAGAGCGTGGGGAAGAAGATCAGCGATAACGGCAAACAGCGCAAGAGGATGCGCTGTTGCGTGATTCTCCTTAGTTGCCAGTCCTCTCGGTGCTGTCAGCCACCGGGGAGCGTAAATCCCAGGCATTGAGCCAGCGGGTCTTTTCCACCGCAAAGCCAATCTGTGTCAGGCGATCGTGGAAATGGGGCATATGGCCGGCCCCGTAAAAAATCGCGACGGATTTTGCGCCCTTTTTCGCTTGATCCTCCAACACGGCCAAGACCCGCTCGTTTCGCCCGCTAATGAGTGTGGACCCCTGGGGACCTTCCAATGCCCGAATTTGACCTTCTACATCCTCGGATAATTGCTGCGCGAAAAGTCGCTTCAGTTGAAGTTGGCGGTCTTTGCTAAACAAAGCACGTACCAAGTCGGCATCATTCGGCGTGCTTTGTCTTGAAAGACTCCTTGCCCATTCGTAACCGAAGGCCCGAAGCAGCATCGCCCAGGTGCTTTCGCCTTTTTCCTTCATGGATTGATAAAACTCTTCCGGCGAGAGATCGGCATGAACAAAATTGGGGCGATGGTAATCGATCACGTCAAGCTGATAGGCCAGGCCCAACATATTTCTCAGAGATTGTTGGAGTGCCGAGACCGGGTGGGCCGGCCGTTGTCCTGGTGTAACCCGCGTGCCTTGCGGGGCAACCAATTCGTAGAGGACCACATCGTACTTGCGAAGAATCTTGTTGAGTTGTTCATAGTAGTCCCTGTCTGCGATATGGATGACCCCAACCAGACCCACCCTCAGGTCTTTGGGCCAGGCAGGTTGCGAGCGACCTGTTTCTCCCGCGGAAAGTGTTTTGCCTTGTGATGAATCATCTCGAACCACATAACTGACGATGGCTGTTTGAAGATACTGAGGTTCGTTTTTCCGCACGAGCAGCCGGACGAATTGAGGCCGATTGGCCTTCTGTTCCCCGGAGGACGTTTTCCCTGCTGACTCGTCGGCCCCCTCCGCGGTTTGGGGTCGCTGCTTCTTTCCGTGACCCTGTGACCTCCCGGAAGGAGACGTGGAGGGTTGCTCGACTTTTGTTGCGTCTGCTTTGCCTTCGAACAGCACCAGCGGCGCGACGTAGTCTGGACTCGCCTGTTGGGCTGCACCTAGTAACGCGCCCGGGGAGAAAATGAGGTAGGCGAAGAGCACGGGCGTGAGCAACCCGCTAAAGACAAACAGATAACGAAGCCCAAGATGGGGAACCCGATGGCTCATATTCGTTCCCTCTACCATGCACGAGTTTTGCCGAGAACACAACCCTTTGCCTTAGATAGCTTCTTGACCGGCCCGAGGTCGCTTCCTCCATGTGGCTCAAAGCAACTCATCGCCAGAAAAAGCTTCAAGGCGCCCTGCTTATTGTACCATCCCCAGGACGGTGAAATAACGTTTTTTGACTCTACCCCCTTGCCGGCGGGGTTGGAAGTACAACGGATTATAACGGCCGGATGGTGTGTCTTTAGCGCATCAGGATCGACCCTTGGATACTCCGAAGCCGGACAATTTCTGTGTCAAGCGGCTGCTTGTATTTTTTGGGACCGCGCGGTTGAGGCGTGTGGCTGCTTCGACGGGATGTCTGCCTTCGGTTTTCAATCTGGAGCAAACGATTTGGTATCGGCAAGCCAATCGCCACACTTGACAAAAATGGAACTTCCCGCCGCTTCGCGCGATCAAAGTGGTACAGGGACCAGCACTTTGGGTCAGGGCGCCCTTTAGTAATCCGGTTTTCAAACGCTCATGAGATCCACAAACGGGGTGGTTAACGGGAGCGTTTGGCCGGATGTCTCTTTTAGGACCCGGTCATGGCAAGAGAAGCTTCGGTTAATGTCCCATCCCGCGTATGGACCACGCCGATCGTGGCGTTGACTTGACGCTTTAGGATGCCGTAATCATGATAAAACAGTCGAGATGGCTATTTTAGCAAAGATATGCA
>JAKPII010000468.1 GCA_029549885.1 Planctomycetota bacterium | reverse complement strand
AAAGAGTCGCCTGAAGGAGCTGAAATCCCTAGTCATGTTCTGATGCTTCGTGCCGGATTGATCAACCAAGTTATGGCGGGGGCCTACACGTACCTGCCTCTGGGGATTCGTTCCCTCCGGAAGGCGGAGGCGATTGTCCGCCAAGAGATGGATGCGGCGGGCGCCATCGAGCTCATGATGCCCAGCATGAGTCCAATCGGCCTTTGGGAGCAAACGGGGCGAGTTCAGGCCTTCGGCGATGTTTTAGTTCGAGCGGAATTGAAACGTCATAACCGGAAGGTTACCGTCGTCCTCGGTCCTACACACGAGGAGATCGTCACCGACTTGGTAGCCCATCATATTTCCAGCTACCGTCAATTACCTATCACGCTCTATCAAATCACACCGAAGTTTCGCAATGAAGAGCGACCACGTTTTGGCGTGTTGCGAACGAGCGAGTTCTTGATGAAAGACGCTTACAGTTTCGACGCTTCGGTGGAAGGACTGAACCGCAGTTACGAGGCGATGTATCGCGCCTATTGCCGGATTTTCGACCGGTGCTGTTTGTCTTACATCCCAGTGGAAGCGGAAAGTGGTCCGATCGGCGGTGACGCAAGCCACGAGTTCATGGTGCCCGCGGATAACGGCGAGGATAAGATCGTTCACTGCAAAATGTGTGGTTACGCGGCGAACCTGGAGAGGGCCGAGATCGGTTCCCGCAAGGGGGATGAAACGTCCAACCGCATGCAACCACTCGAGCTGGTGGCAACCCCTGGGGCAAGCACAATTGAGCAGGTAAGTCGCTTCTTGCAATGTCGGCCCCAGGACCTCATCAAGACATTGATTTACCTCGCCGACGGGCAACCGGTCGCCGTACTCATTCGGGGCGATCACGAAGCCAACGAAAACAAGATCCGCCGGGCCTTTCAGGCCAAAGAAATCGTCCTGGCGGATCCCAAAACCATCGAACGCGTTACAGGGGCCCCGGTGGGCTTTGCCGGACCAATCGGCCTGAAAGAGAATATTCCGATTATTGCCGATTACGACATTCAATATGTCCGCAACGGCGTGACGGGGGCCAACCAGGCCGACGCTCACTACCGTGGGGTCAATCTAGGGCGGGACTTTCAAGTGACCCGGTTCGCGGATTTACGATGCGCCGTGGATAACGATCCGTGTCCGCGGTGTAGTGGCATTCTGCGACTGCGGCCTGCCATCGAGATAGGCCACGTCTTCAAGTTGGGCGTGAAATACAGCGAGGCCCTTAACGCCCGGTTTCTCGATGCGGACGAACAACTCAAACCGATTATCATGGGCTGCTACGGGATCGGAGTGAATCGGATTCTTGCGGCCTTGATCGAGACCACCCACGACGAGAATGGCATCGTCTGGCCGGTGGCGTTGGCCCCCTACGAGGTCGTCATTGTCCCCGTGAACGTGACCGACGAACAGACCCGACAGGTTGCAACCGCGCTGCACGACGAGCTATCCAAAGAGGAAATTGATGTCATCCTGGATGATCGCGATGTTCGGGCTGGGGTGAAGTTTAAGGACGCCGACCTTATTGGTTTCCCGCTGCGGATTGTTGTTGGCGAGCGAGGTTTGGCTCAAAACAGCGTTGAAGTCAAGTGGCGGTGGGATAAAAACAGCCAAATGCTTCCCCTGGACAGCGTCGTTCGCGAAGTTGCTCAGTGGATTCGCGAAGAGCGCAAGACCGGCCAACGATTTAAGTCCGCGGTCTACGGCAATCGAAGTGGCTCACCGACACGGTGAATTATCTTGCGGGTACCGCCGCAGATAACCGCGATCAACTATAGTTGCAAGACTTGCTGCATCCCATACAGGCCCGCAGGCTGTTTTACTATGAAGCGGGCAGCAGCGAGGGCACCCTTGGCGTAGGCATCACGGTTGCTGGCGCGGACCGTAATCTCCAGCGTTTCGCCCAACATTCCAAAAATGATTGTGTGTTCCCCGGGGTTGTCTCCCACGCGCACGGCATGATAACCGATCTCCTCATGCGGTCGCCGCCCGGGTCTGCCCTCACGTCCATGCCGGTGAATCGTTTGCCCCATAATTTCGGCGATCGTCTTTCCAAATTGCAGGGCCGTACCACTTGGCGAATCCTCTTTAAAACGATGGTGACGCTCGATGATTTCCACATCAGCGTCATGCTCGCGCAAACTATGTGCCGCAATCTGACAGAGCTTCATCGCAAGATTCACCGCAAGACTCATGTTGGGAGCACGAACGATGGGCACCTGACGGCTCAACTCTACCAAGGCCTTTTCTTGCTCCGGGCTGATTCCCGTGGTGGCAAAGACGAGCGCCATTCGATGAAGACGGCACAACTCGATGACCTTATCGGTGGCTGACGGATGCGAGAAATCGATCATCACGTCAGCAGGCGTCTCCAGCGAACTTTTCAGCGAAACCCCCAACGGAGAAACCCCGGCCACCACGCCAGCGTCTTGCCCCAGTCGCGGATGATCCGCGCGGTCAATAGCGGCAACGATCTCAAAATCCGGTTCATTCATCGCCAGGGCAATGACGCGCTGCCCCATACGACCGGCAGCGCCGGAAATGGCCAAACGTATCTTCTCCATTAGGTGTCAACCTCCTTGTGATCAACAATACGACGCCCCACAAATGACGTTAGGGATCAGTTTTTCAACCATATATCTGAATGGCTTTGATGATCTCGTTCAGATCATTGGCAACCGTCACCGCCCGATTGGCGAATGTGGCCCGATGAACACCGCGCGTACCCAGGACCTTGTTGAACATCTCCTGATCGGTGGTATGGTAGGCGACCGTGGCCGTGGGATCTTTCAGTTGATGTCCCGTGAGTACGCACACAACCCGCTCATCGCGACCGATGACCCCCTCGGCGACGAGCCGCTTCACCCCGGCAACGCTGGCCGCACTGGCCGGTTCACATCCCAACCCACCTGCACCCACCTGGGCCTTGGCATCCAGAATCTCTTGATCGGTCACCTCGCGGACGACCCCCTGGCAGGTTTCAAGGGCCTGGAGACATTTCATTAGATTAACCGGTCGGTTAATTTCGATGGCGCTGGCAATCGTTGACGCCCGCCGCTGCTCCTGGTCCATTACCTGGTAGAACTCCCCGACCTGGGTCTTATCGACTCGCCCCTGGTTCCACCTGACACCCTGCTGTTCATAAAGGCGGTACAGCGTGTTGGCTCCTGTCGCGTTAATGACGGCCAATCTTGGGACGCGCGGGATCAACCCCAATTCCTTAAGTTCCCGAAACGCCTTACCAAAAGCACTACTATTACCCAAATTGCCACCAGGGACGGCAATCCAGTCCGGGACCTCCCAGCGTAGTCCCTCCAGGACCCGGAACATGATTGTCTTTTGCCCTTCTAACCGAAACGGATTCACACTGTTAACGAGGTAAATGCCCAAGGAACGGCTGACCTCCTGGACGCGCTTCATCGCGTCATCAAAATCCCCGGCAATTTGAACCGTCAGTGCCCCATAATCCAGTGCCTGGGAGAGCTTTCCGTAGGCAATCTTCCCGGAACCAATAAAGATGATGGCTTTCATCAGGCCGGTGACCGCACAATAAAGCGCCAAAGAGGCGCTGGTGTTCCCGGTGGAGGCACATGCTGCCCGCGTGGCCCCGATTAATCTGGCATGGGTAAATGCGGCAGCCATTCCGTTGTCCTTGAAACTCCCCGACGGATTCATCCCCTCATACTGCAGAAACAGCCGTCCAGGGTTGAGGCCGACATATCGGGCAACACGATCAGAAGAATGCAAGAGCGTCTGGCCTTCTCCGACGGTCACGCATTTCTCTCTCGGGGAAAATGGCAAAAGACTGTGGAATCGCCACACACCGCTAAAGGCAAACGGGTCATGCCTCTGGCCCCACAGCCGTTCAAACTCGCGTAAAGAGGACGGAACTGGCAGCCTATCCCATTCGTAGGCTACCTCAAGCAACCCGCCACATCGCGTGCAACCGATATGGGTTTCCTCAACGCCAAACGTTGCCCCGCAATCTGGGAAAATACACCGCTGAAAGGCATAATCCGTCGGATTGATGGCTAGGCTCCTTTCCGCTGGCTTAGCAAAAGCAAAGAAGCGCGATCCAGAATGTGCATAGCAACAGACAACCGCACATCTTGGCACATGTCGTTACTTGCGGATTTTCGCACACAGTCGGGGAAACGTGCAAGATATCCCGCGGTGCGTTGTGCAAC
Organism: Planctomycetota bacterium; assembly: GCA_029549885.1. GTDB lineage: Bacteria > Planctomycetota > Planctomycetia > Pirellulales > Thermoguttaceae > Thermogutta. Next base: position 5,828 of record JAKPII010000468.1, on the reverse strand, counting down.
TGAGTTGCTTCTGTGCTCCTTGCGCAGTATTGAACCAACCCGTCGCCAGACGCCCACCCGATGGCTTACAAAACTTTTAGCCAATCTACCCGAAGCTAAACCACTCTTTCGGGTGTCGCCTCAATTTGGGCCTCGTCGTCTCGGCCCGCCTCCGCCAGAGAAGGTTTGTTGCTGGGAAGCAGTTTACGCATCTCCCGCCCGATCCGACGTTCGGCTAGTTGAAGTTGCCCCTTGGAATTAATGACAAGACGGCCTGTTAGAATGCCGTATTGGATCGAATATATCACCATGACGATGAAACTGAGAACCATCGCGGACCGGCCCAATTGTCCGATGCTCACCCAGAGATCGAGCAGAACGAGGACCAGACCACAGAGCGATGAAACCAGAATTACTGCTAGCTTCCCGCGCTGAAGGCGTTGCAGCTTGGCTTTGGCGTATCGATCAATCGCGGCCTGCGATGACAGGTTCGCCAATTCACGCATCGCGGCAAGATTGTTGTTTTTCTCTGGTGCGCGAACACGGCGTCTTGTGATCGCCCGTTGCCGCGGCATGTTGGCCGCAAGCTTCGGCAACTTTCCCCCCGCCTCCGCCTTCTCACCGCTACCGGGTGCGCCACCATCAGGGGGGCCCGCGTCGGCATTTTTCGGGAAGGTATCTTTCTTCTCAGGTGGCCGCGGTACAGGTTTCCCCAAAAGGCGGGCGAGATAGTCTTGAATGACGACCTCGTGGTCCGGATCAGAATCCGTCGTAGCCCTTCCAGATTCGGGCAGGCTTAAAACTGCCCTATCACACTTGGGTGGTGTCTCCGCTTGGTTGTTGCAATGCAATCTTTCGTCAACTACCTTGCCCTCCTCCGGTGGCATGGTATCCGTCGGTTCTCGCGGTTCGGATACGTAAGCGATTGTCTCCCTCCCGATGGGGTCTTCAGGCCATGCCGGTTCACTCCTGCTACTGCTGCCAGAGTCGGTGTCGCAAATAGGTTCCGGGCCACCTGGGAGGTACAACCGATCGTCACCCAGACCAACCGGCGACTTCATTTGGGAAGATTCACTTGTCCACGATGTTACCGAGCCCGAATCGGCAAGGGCTTGTTCTCGGAAGGCCAAAGCCGAGGCCGTCTGCTCCAGCCGCGAACGTTCAGTCGCCAGATCGATTTGCCGCCGCACGACCTCGGCTTCCATGCGATCCAGTCGTTCAAGCTCAGCCCGAACTTGACAAACAAGCTCCTCGATCACCGACTGCTGGCGACGCGTCTCTTGAACCGTCTCATCCAAGGTGGGGGCTATTCGCCCAGCGATTTCATCCCAACCGGCGGCCTTTTCAATCCAGCTCTGTAATTCAGTCTGAAGCTTCCTCACAGCGTCCTTGGTCTCCTCCAACGCCTGGCGGAGGTCGTTCACCTCGGCCTGAACGACTGCCAAATTGGCAGTACCGCCTAAATGGGCCTCTCTCAAGTAGCTCTCAATGATTTCTCGCACCTCATTTGCACTCAAATAATCCGCTTCAGGCTTGACGGGGCAAGCACGCTCCGCGCAGTCTCCCGGCAATTCCTTGTCGGTGGGAAGATCGGGCACCGCATTTGCTTCAAGTTGCGACACATCATCTCGTAAAGGAAATCTTGGCATTTGGCTAACCCGCTCCTTTACTCCCTCGGGACCGACCGGCAGGGCACCTTCAGACCCGGCATCCGTTTGGCGTTGCCCTCCCGGGATAAAGACGAGCCGCACCGGTCCGACTCCAAGACAGTCACCGGGGCGGATAACCCCCTCCGAAGTGGGTGTCCCGTTGAGCGTGAACTGCCCTTCATAAGCTCGACACACTGTATTGACGCGCCCTCTGACCAAAAAACCTTCCAAAGGCCTGATGCCTTTAGCCACGAGTCGCAAGTCGCAGGTTGGGGCGGATCCGATCGTGATGAGCCTGCCTTTCAGCCTTATGACTTCTCCATCGCGACTTGAACCTTTCACAACGAACTCGGTTTCGCGCTCGGGCTGAACATTCCTCACCAACGACGTGGTTTCCAAGCAAAGTGTACTCATTTTTACCGACCTTAAGTGTGGTATTGGATAACCCTTAGCGGCTATTTACAAAATGCCGCCCGCGACTAGGATTATCTGCGGGCGATTGTGAGGGGAAAGCGAAATTACCAACGGGACCTACTCCCATTTCCTTGTCACAACGTGTTCCGGCCAGCCATTATTCAGTGTGGTGCACTAGGCTAGGAAATTGCGGATTTCCTGAAACTGGAGGGCCGTTCGCTGCGTCTCATGGAGGTTGGTGTCCGCAGATAGGGCGGCTTCCCAGCAGAAATCCTAATGAGATGTAGGTTGCACCCAGGGCGGTGTCAAATTCGTGCGGAGGGGCGGGTTTAAGTTTTCATTTCTCCTGGATATATTGTTTCGTTTTGTCGATTATCCCATAACGCTCAGCAGAATAACCGGGATAAACAGCAAAACCGTGTTTATCGGGATTCCTTGATTATTGCCGCTAGTCGGCACGGTTTTTGCATGACTTAGCCCATAACGACCTGTAAATGCTGCAAATTTGCTCAATCCGGGTACAAGTAAGGGAAAATCGACCAGTCGGAAAAGGCTAAACGAAACCAACCCGCAAGGTTTACGTACTATATTTGCGTTGGTGAACCTTAGCGCTACGTTTGCCGAAGATAGCCGGATTTCCGTAAGGGCGCAAAAAGCGACCCGAGGTGGTGATTTCGGAATGTACCGGTGAGGAAAGGCCTCCTTGGGCAACTTGACTTAGAGGTGAACCGAAGTCTTGGGAGGCATCAACCGGTCAAGATAGTGGTAGGTGCCCCAGTAGGGAGCGGGGAGTTTGGCAGGAAGTATGCGTGGAAGCGGGGGGCGGGCGGTTTGAACTGAAAAGCGGAAACACTCGTATCAACAGGACATTGGGCTACAGCAAACACTGAGGTGGAATTCCAATGAACCGACGACAAGCTATTGTCCACATGCGTCAGATTCTCCTTAAGAGGCGGGACGCTCTTCGCCGGGCGCTAGCCGGCGATCTGAGTCTCTTGCGCCAGCTGCGTACCGAAGCCGGCGGCGACATCGTTGACTTCGCGCTTGACTCGGTCCAGGACGAGATTAGCTCTCAACTGGCCGAGATCGAGAGCCGGGAGCTGGCACGCATCGAGAAGGCCCTCCAACGGATGGACGAAGGGCAATATGGAGTTTGCGAATACTGCGGTTGCAATATCCCGATGGCCCGTCTGACGGCCCTTCCTTATGCGACGCTGTGCGTGAAATGCCAGCGGGAAGCCGAACTCGAAGGCGAGACGGTCGATCGGCGGGAAGTCGATTGGAGTCGCATCCTCGATTCGAACGGATCGGACAACGATATCACGATCAACGATATTGAATTGGACGTCCCGTGATCTAATGCCATCGTTCCCTTGGTGGCTCACGATGCTAACACGGTCGTGAACACCGAGGATCGCGATGGTTGCTTGAGACGCGATAGGAACATTCGGGCGGATCTTCAAGGCAAACGCAAGGCGTTTGCCTTTTTTTGCGCTTTCTCGCTTTGCGTCATTTTCACCGTGGTCTTCTTTCCCACGTGTTTCCAACCATGGCGTCCGCCACAACTTTTGCGACTATCATTTGTGATGCAAAAGAGCGAACTTGGATCAGCGGATGGGCTCTGCCAGCCATTCCTTCCGAAACTCGGCAAGAAATCGTGTGACCTCTTTGGGCCTTTGGGTCAGGTCGAACAAACCACCGTGGGGAAACTCGTGCGGTTCGAAATCACACCACGGTGACCAAAAAACACCACGGACCAGAGGACAACCCACAAGCATCATAACGTAATCTCGGGCCCAACGGCTTTGCTCGGTTTCACTCCATGGCCAGGGAAACGTCTGAAATGGGCTTGTGCAAAGCGGATCTGCATCATTTCGGCTGGGAACACAAAACCGAATAAACAGGGGAAGCCCCCATTTGCTCCAGTAGTCGATCTGGCGAGCCAAATCCAAACGATCCCGAAGGAACGTCCCTTGTGGCACGTAGCCAAGCTGCATTTCGAGGACAATCCCGTCAAGACCAACGCCGGCGCGGAGGAGTGCATCCACAATGAAAGGTGCGGGATAGTCACACTCATGCGATCGCAAATCTTCCAGCCACGGTTGTCGCACGCTGATGGCAATGACCACACCTGGGTCGAGGTTGCGTGCCGTTTGAATGACACGCGCGGCAAACAGTGCCATCTTCTCTTCAGAGATGCGGAAAGGCATTGTCACATTCAAAGGCCCGAGCACCTCCCAGAAATCCACTTTGGCCCGAAAGCGTCGAACCGTCTGGGCCACAAAATTGAGAGCCCCCGTCTCGATTACTGAAAACGGGATATCCGACGATAGCCAGATGGGAAGACGGTCCGGGGTCAGACAAATCAGCGGACCAATACCGCGCAACACCCCGGCTTGCTTACACCACATGAGTTGTGAATCAGCGAGGTCAAAACAATACTTCTGCGGTGCTGGTTCACCATCCGCCCAGGTAAAACCGATGCTCGCGGCAGTGGCAAAACTGGCCAAGACCTCCCCAACCTTGCCCGATGGTTCGATTTGTTGCAAACTTGGACCGATCCAAAACGGGATCTTGCCCCGGGACGTGAGACGTCGGACCATTAGGGACTGGCGGACATATTGGTCGCAAATTTCCTCACACAACTCATGCGTAAGCTGTGAGCATTCCTTAAGATAACCGTTGGCCCTTTCTCCCTTGCCTTGAGCAAAAATTGCATCCCCCAGTAAGTCAACGGCCTTTTCGATCCCCTGTTCGAGACTGGAGGACACTTCTAACCCCAACGCGCGCCACTCGCCGTATTGATTCAGTAGCTGTCCAACCTTCCCACGAAGAAGCTCGGTCCAAAGGTGGTACGGTCGTTTCCGCTCGACGAGCGTTCCTGTCGTCAATGCCAGCAGACCACCATCGCCCATCATCCATGGAGCCGTAAGACTAGCCGATTGCTGGCTCGGGCGACGTAGCTCGAGAAGATCCGAGTGCAGCCGGACCTCAGACCTCCAGGGAATCCGCTCAAAGCCGGCCAAATAGGCTAAGTTCTCCAGAGCGTCTGGCGTCGGGGCCTCATCGGAAACCTGAAACTGCATTATTCCCATAAACGAGATGACCTTTTTGTAGCATGGTCCCTCAATCACATCACAGGACGGCTGAATCCACTTTTAGGGCTACCATGCATTCCCAATTATTTCCCGGGCAACTTTATCCGGCAAAGGGTATCCCCGGTGCCGCGTGGGCCAATTTATGTGTCTTGTTGGAAAAAGATCGGTGGATTTCTTAAGCCGACGTCGTTGGAAGCCCTCGCCACGCCGATTAAACTGAGCGGTGTCAGGGGATTTCTCATGTTGACCTAGCCAATGAGACTGCCATGCCGTTGACGGTTCGCTGCCCATCGGGACACGCATTCCTTGCAGCCCCTAACTTCGTGGGTCGAGAGGTTCGATGCCCGTATTGCCAGCAAATGACGGTTGTGGAAGTCGCGGTTAGTGAGCACCAGACCTCCCCCGCGAAACCTCCTTCACCGGGAGCTGCCGCTGGTGGCGAGCCATCCGCCCCGCCAAATTTTGCTCAAGGTGACCCAACCTCGGCCAAGATCATCGATCCGGTAATTAATGAAGTCGCTTCAAAGGCTCCCACCCCTCGGTTGTCGTTCGGTATGGTGCTAGGACTGTTGGCAGTGGCCATGAGCAGTCTCATCCCGGCCGCACTTGCCATCGCTCAGAACTGTGGAGGACGTTGGCCAACGGGAGTAGTGGCGATTTCGGCCCTTCAAATTGGCGCGGTCTTTCT
>JAKPII010000052.1 GCA_029549885.1 Planctomycetota bacterium | reverse complement strand
CCCCGCGGGGGCCGCTTCCAGCGATACCGCCGCAATTCCTCGACACAGTGGCGGCAGTTCTCTGTGACCTTCAACTTCGGACTCCCCGACTCATCGCCGCCCAGCAACGTCCTGACCAGATCAATGCTCTCCAGCAGGACCGACCGCACCCCCGCCCGCGGCACCGGAAACACCTGGAAACCCATCTCCATCGCCTGGGCGATGCAATCCGGACGACTCGGATCGGCGAAAAAGACGGGACTGACCCGCAGCCGGTCACAGAGCTGCTTCAGGGCATTCAGATGATCGGTCATCGTCGTGTGGGGCGTGTTATTCCAGTACTCCTCAAAAACGATCCAATTACCGTCCACATGTCTGGCCCCAATCACCGCGGCAAAAGGGTGCTCCCGACTGGCCCCCCAGTCGATCCCGCCGTAGAACCTCCAGCCGAAACGCTGAAACGTCACCGACTCCCGCGGGATGACATGCTTGGCCCGGCTGAACGTCTCGAAGATCGCCCCCTCCCACGTTGGCAACGCCCCGGTAAGCCGTGTGTCCCACATCTCCCGCGGGATGCTGGCCTTGAAAATCTGCAGCCACTCCCGCGAAATCGCCGTGTTGCACTCGGTGTTCAGCCGATAGACCTTCCAACCGGGCGGGGGATTGTCGATGATCGATTCGACCCACAGACAAAGCTCCGGATCGGTCGGCGTGAACTCGGCAAAACAGGATCCCGCAAACATGTATTCCCGACAGCCCCGGAGGGCCTCAATGAGAAGATCGGGGTGAAACTGCTCCGAAAAGAGAAAACCGCCAATCGACCGGGCCTGAAGTCCCCGCTCCCCCTGGGCAAAACTCTTAAACTCCAGAATCCAGTTTTTGCCGGGATGATTCGGCCAGGGTTTCAGTCTAACCGCCTTCGGCCAGCCCCGCTTCTTGTCCAGCCAGCTAATCCCCTCCCACTCGATCTCGCACTCCGGGATCATCCCCAACCCCAGCAACTTTTCCTGCCAAACAACCCCGCAGACCTGCTCAAAGGTCTCCGAGACAATCCAAAACGGAGTATCCCGCCGAGGGGGCGGCTGCACCGAAAGCACAAACCGGGCCAGCTTGTACGCCGCCGCCGTGGTCGTCCCCGAACCGTTCCCCCCGATCAAGACCGCCACCCCCGGAAGCTGCTCATAGACAAAGGACGACTGCTCGTCGAAGAGTTCCGGCCGGTCGGGACGAGGACGAAACCGACAATACCCTGAATCGATCAACTCGGTGATTTGCTCAACAAGACACGTGTCCATACGGCTCAATTGTCACTCGGCCCAAGCAACCGCCGGACCCTCTCCAGGAGCATCTCCCGAACCTGCTCCGGCGTGTGCCCCGCCACGCGAATCTCCGTCGTGTTCGTATCCTTGGGCTGCTGATAGACCCCGGCAATCCGGGCCTCCTGCTCAATCGTCCAGGCAATCAGCCGCTGGACGCCCGGATGCTGAAGCCCCACCTTCCAGGCCTCCGCCCTCAACTGCCGCAACTGGGCCACAATCTCCGCCGGGAGAATCGAAACCTCCTGATGCCACTGCTCCCGCAACTTCCTGACCCACACCGAAATCGTCTTGTGGGGATAATTCAACTCCCGCGCTATCTGACTGATCGTCCACCCCTTCAGCCACAACTCCCCCACCCGCTCGATCTGTTCCGGACTGAGATGCTTTGCCATAAACGGCCTCCCATTGGTCGCGTAATTTGAGCGTCTTCGCATACGACAGCCCCAAATGCCGGGCTATCTTCCGAATCGACCACCCCAACCGCTGCAACTTCCCAAAGGCCTGCAGCAACTCCCACGTCTTCTTCGAAACCCCCGGCAGCGGAACAACCACGACCTCGTCCGCAAACCGCAACCCCAGCCGCTTCCGCAGGGCCTCGATCCGCTTCAGCATCGCTTCTTTCCGCTCTTCGAACTCCTTCACCACGGGCGGCTGCCACCTGTCAAGATGGAGGCCCGGGCGGCGACGCTCCTCCCGCAGCTTCTCCAAAGCGGGATTCCCATGCTCATCCTTCCACCCCAGAATCCAGCAAATCTGCTCGTCGCTGACCCCGCTCTGGGATAACGCTCCAAGATCGGGCTTCTCCCACGCCGGGGGCTGCCATGATGCCACCTGCACCTTGGCCGCCGTCAAACCGTAGGCCAACGCCTTCTGAAAATCCCCCTCCAACAAGGACTCCTGACTCTGACGAAGCAGTTCAAAGAATCTTCGCTCCTCCGGGGCCGCCGCCTGCTGAAGCGGCAGGTCGATCTCCAGACCGTCAAGCATGTCGATGGCCCGATCACCCATCCCGTGCTCCCGCTCCACGGCGTTCAGCCAATCCGCCACCCAACACTCCCATATGCGGTCCATTCATCCCACTCCTGCATTCCTGACCTTCCGCACCTTCCGCTCACGCATGTACCGCAGCAGTTGTGCCCTGTTCCACACCTGTGAGGGCCTCGGACCCAACACATCGGCGAGGTTTCCCGCCAGATTCTGAAGCCTCTCGATCTTCTGCTGGTACTCCCCAACAACGGACCTGTCTAATCCTGTGACATCCATCACCTCATCAATCTTAAACCCTTTCCATAAAAGTAACACACAATGGTATTCAACAATATAATCTTTCCAAGAATCAATGAGATTCCTGTAGAACAGTTTTTCACGATCTTCCATAGGATGCCGCATCCTCCAACTCGGCGGCTCCACCATCCATGACTTCGTTCATCAGGGCGCCAAATCGAGCCTCCGCCATCTCTAATTCCTCACGGGCGTCTTTGAGAGATTCCTTCAAATCCTGAATATCCCGTCGCAACTGGGAAACCCGCTTCCAGGCCTCAAAGACCCGACCCAACTTGTCTTTCGCCGCCACAAAAAGATCGTACTCCTGGTCTTTTTTCATGGTCCATCCTCCTTTCCACTTTCATTCTACCAGTTCATCGCTATGCTTCTAACACAAACTCGTGAATCACGACCTTGTCAACTTTACCCATCGACACCTCCCGAGAGAGAGGCGAACCATACCACCAGGAACAGGGCTAAGCTTTAAGACCGTGAGGGTGACGATTTGCGAGTCGTCAGCAAAAGCTCCAGCAAATTGCAGGGCGTCAAAGATGGGCTTGATGATATTATCCAGGTCCCGTCGTCTTTTGTCAGGTGGATAAGCTTCAATGTAAATCCAGAGTTTGTCATCCTCTGATACCTGACG
>JAKPII010000452.1 GCA_029549885.1 Planctomycetota bacterium | reverse complement strand
ACCGCCGTGGCCAGATCGCGTTTGTCTGCGCTTAGGATAACGTCCATGGGGGGCGGTTCGGCCTGGCGGAGGACTGCACCAAAACCAGACCACTCATGGCCGGAGTAGGGAACGGCAAAGATCATCATGGGGCGACCGACTTTGTAAAGTTCAGCCAACATGGCCCCGACGCCCATCCTAATATGGATGGCCAGAATGCCGTCCGCCTGAGCGAGTTTGTCGGCCAAGTCCGAGATTTGTTTGGGTGATGTGATGAGTTCATCGACGAAGAAATCGACATCGGCGAATTGATCCGCCATTTCCTTAAAGGCTTGCTCGTACGATTGCCTTTCTGCTTCGACATCCAGCTTGGGATGCGGCCAAAGCCCTGAGCCCGCCAAATATAATTTGGCGATCTTAACCTTGGATCGGCGGCAACCAGGACTAATAAGCTTGCTCGCCGGGGCCTGCGATGACCACGCCCATTGGCGCATCCCCAAGGCCGCTGTTCCAAGGACTGTCAGTTCCAAGAATTGTCGCCGCTGAAGTGAACGAATCATATGTGACTATGTGACTCTCCCAATGAAACCTTCTTTCGAAGTACCAATTCACTCTGACCGAACCCTGATCCCGGCGTGCGTCATCATGATTTGCCAAGTGGGAGTTGTCAAGCTAGGCCGCAAGGGATTACGATTTTTCAATTGACCCCAAGCGAAATCAGGCGATACAATCCGCGGTGAGTGCTTGTCGGATATTTTGGAAAGTTGCCCATTTATGTCAAACATTGTTGTCAAGCCCGTCGAGACAAAAAAAGAACAGCGGTTGTTTCTAGAATTTCCCTGGCGGCTCTACCATGGGGACCCGAATTGGGTACCGCCATTGAGGGGTAACCAGCGGGCGCTGGTGGGGTTTGCGCCGCACCCTTTCTATGAACGGAATCGTTCTCAGGCCTTTCTGGCCTACCGCGATGGCGAGGTTGCCGGGCGTATTCTGGCGATTATCAACCAGGGGCATATTGAGCGATTCCAGGAACGGCGAGGTTTTTTTGGGTTCTTTGAGTCTGTGGACGATGAACGGGTGGCACACGGCCTGTTCGATGCCGCGCGGCAATGGCTCGCCAGTCACGGCCTGGAAACCCTACGGGGACCGACCAATCCCAGTCTCAACTACGAACTGGGTTTGCTGATCGAAGGCTTTGACTCGCCGCCGACCTTTATGATGACTTACAATCCGCCCTACTATCAGCGGCTGATCGAGTCCTACGGTTTTCGAAAGACGCAAGACCTTTACGCCTACTGGGGGCATGTCAGTATGCTCCCGGAGATTCGGGCAAAACTGAAGCCCATCAGCGACAAGATTGTGGAGCGATATAACGTCAAAATCCGCATGTTGGACAAAAGGAGATTCCTGGAAGACGTTGAACTATTTCTCAACATCTATAACCGATCGCTGATCAACACATGGGGGTTTGTCCCCATGACTCCTGCGGAGGTCCGTTACATGGCGAAGGGACTCCGCTGGTTGATGGTGCCTGAACTGGCGCTGGGCGTAGAAGTCGATGGCCGCATGGTGGGTGCCGTCTTCTGCCTGCCCGACTACAACCAGCGGATCAAAGAAATCAATGGTCGCTTGTTTCCTTTTGGTTTTATCCACCTTTTGAGGAACAAGCACGCCATTAAACGTGTTCGCGTCATCAGCACTAACGTTGTGCCCGAATACCAATTGATGGGATTTGGGCTGGTTCTTTTGGACGGATTGGTTCCAAAAGCTTTGGAATGGGGAATCGAAGAAGCGGAATTCTCTTGGGTCTTGGAGTCAAATGCTCTTTCCCGAGGGAGCCTCGAAAAAGGGGGGGCAAAGCGAACAAAAACGTATCGGTTGTACGACTACGGCGGATGAGCATCTGTGGCATGGCTAAAGGCATACGTGATTGACTGACAATCCGGCCCGGATTCATATAACGATGTCATCGTTCAATCTTTCGAATCTCTGGAATTTCGGCCTGCAACCACGGCCAATGTTCCGGCTGCGGATGCCACAGAATCGAGCAGCCCCGGTGGAGGTGCGACCTGTCCGTACCTGGCGCGAGCAATACTATTTCACGCGACTGCCGTGGCTGATCTATCAGAACGACCCGGCCTGGGTTCCGCCGCTTCTTATCGAGGTCAAAGAGTTCCTCAACCCGCGCAAGCATCCGTTTCTTCTCCATGGTCAGGCGACCCAATTCCTGGCCTGTCAGGACGGGTGTCCCGTGGGACGCATCCTTGTCAGTGTCGATCCCCGTTACAATGCGAAACATGGGACGAAGGTGGGCTGTTTTGGGCTGTTTGAATCGATCAACGACGTCAGAGTGGCGCATGCGCTCTTTTCGGCAGCCGCCAAATGGCTCCGGCAACGGGGTTTGACCCATATGATGGGGCCCGTGGACTACTCGATCAACTATCCCTGTGGACTGCTCATCGAAGGATTTCAATATCCGCCGCGGATCATGATGAACCATAATCCGCCGTATTACGCCGAGTTGTGCGAGTCTTGGGGGTTTCAGAAGGCCAAGGACCTCTATGCCTGGTGGTTCGTGAAGGACAACGAAAACCTTCGCACGTGGATGAAGCGCGTGGCCCGTCTTCGGCAACGGTCACGCATCACCATACGCCCCTTCAACCTGCACGACTTTGAAAACGATATGGCGCGTTGCGTGGAAGTTTACACGGCAACGCGCTATGATCAATGGGGCTTTATTGACCTTACGCCCGCCGAATTCCGCTATTTTGCCAAACGATTGGCGCAGTTCGCTCGACCGGAATTGGTGCTTGTGGCAGAGGACAACGGCAAGGCCGTGGGCTTTTCGATCACCGTGCCAGACCTCAATGAAGCCATTCGCCCGCTCAATGGTCGTCTGACCTCTTGGGGAATGCCGATCGGTGCCGTTAGGCTTATGCAGCGCTTGCGCCACGTTAAAACTGCCCGCGTCATGGTCCTGGGCGTCATCTCCGGCTATCGGCATCGCGGCATTGCTGAACTAATGATCTACGAAACGATCAAACGCGGCACGGAAGAAGCCAACTTCGAAGCTGCGGAACTAAGTTGGACCCTCGAAGATAATCACGCCATTAATAACATGATTGCTTCTGTGGGTGGAAAGCTCTACAAACGGTATCGCGTGTACGAAAAAGCCATCGTCGATTGAAAGATATAAGCCACCGTCAGCGTCCTCATCGATGGCTTGGTCCACCTCTGGACGACTGATGAGACGGACACCTGTCGAAGCCGGAACAATCAAGAGCTCTGTCCGTTAACTGCCTTCTTGTTTTTGAGCCTATCCTAAAAACTGCCCCTCTCCCTCCGGGAGAGGGTTGGGGTGAGGGCAAGTCAACGTCCGAATCGATTGAGAAGACCGGCAGTGATACGAGGCACCTTCACGCCGGACCCTTCTCCCGCCGAACGGGCGAGAGGAGATTGTGGGATAGGCTCTAAACCACTTTCCCGTGTTGCGCGGCTGCCGGGCTGCTTTAGACACCTCCCGCGTTTCGATGAAAGGTCTATTGAAAACCTGCAAACCAGTGCCGCGTCCGATTACAAAAAGCGCACACCGAAAGCATCACGGGGACCTCGATCAAGACACCGACAACCGTGGCCAAGGCCGCTCCTGATTCCGGGCCAAAAAGGGCGATCGCCGTTGCCACGGCCAACTCGAAAAAGTTGCTGGCTCCTATCAAGGCGCCGGGTGACGCGATATTGTGTGGTACCCGGAAGAGATACATGAGCCAATATGTCAGCGACGAATTGAAATACACCTGGACCAAGATGGGCACGGCAATGAGCACAACGTGCCAAAACTTGTTGGTAATGTTATCGGCCTGAAAGGCAAAGATGAGGATAAGCGTAACAAGCAAGGCGGCCATGCTGACGGGCGCCAAATGTGGCAGCAATTCTTGCTCGAACCACTGGATCCCACGGCGTGAGACAAACCAGCGTCTCAAAATGACACCAACGCTTAGGGGAATAACAATGAACACGACCACAGAATAAAAGAGCACCTGAAACGGAACATGGAGTGAGGAAGCGCCTGCCACCAGGAATCGCACAATCGGGGCAAAGAGCACCAGCATAATCAGGTCGTTGAGGGACACTTGCACCAGCGTGTAGGCCGGATCGCCGTCCGTCAAATAGCTCCAGACAAAGACCATCGCCGTGCAGGGAGCCGCGGCCAAAATAATGGTCCCGGCAATGTATTGGCTGGCATCATCCGTCCCGATCCAGGCAGCAAACACATAACGGAAAAACAACCACGCCCAAAGGGCCATCGAAAACGGTTTTACCACCCAATTGATGAAAAGCGTGATCAAAAGTCCCTTCGGCCGACGACCTACATTGCGAATCGAGGCGAAATCGACCTTCATCATCATGGGAATAATCATGAGCCAAATCAGCACGGCAATCGGAATGTTGATTTGGCTGCCCGAAGCGAACTCCCAGGTTCGCAGTGTTGCCGTCAAGTCGGGCAATGATTTTCCCAGGATGACCCCGGCGACCATGCATAGGGCTACCCACACACTCAAATAGCGTTCAAAGAAATTGAGACGTTTCCGGGTCGGCGCAGGGGCACCAACGTCCGTCGTTGCTACGTCGTCTTTTCTGTTATCCTCATGCTGTAGATCGTTTACCATGGCTACCTATCCAACTCGATTGCCGATGTTTAAGATCTATGCGTTTGAGCTTACCAAATCCGCAAGAAAATCAAAAAATGCCAGCGCTGTTGGTTCCGTTTTGGAGCGACCACGGTCTCTAAAACGACCTGACAGACCACAGCAAGGCAGTCCTTTGGGCAGCAGACTCCTCATCGACCCGCAGCCCGAGGCTTCCACCTGATACTCGAGTCAGGCCTGACCATGCGTCGCCTCGACGTGGAATGTCGCTCATATCCATCCTGTACGTTCTGAGAACCGTGCACGCACAGGACACTGCCTCCGGCGGCCCGAAACCACGGAAGACCCGTGTAGCCACGTATGACCCAGCCGAGACGCGGGGCCGTAAATCGGTGATGTTCGCGATCGCCTTACATTTGGCCAGTTGGCCAAACATGCAATTTATTTTAGCACAGCCGAGGATTGCGGGCAAGGGTGGAAGTCGCCGAACAAACTAAGTGAACAAGGGAGAATTAGGGATGGCCACTTTTCATGTCTTCTGTGAGAGAAACATCCCGTTCATCCTTGAGACGGCGTGAACAGTCCTTCGTGTCGCGTACTGTTTTGACGGCAATGGCTATCTCTTGTGAAATCGATGCCAAAGCGCGATGGCGAACATTGTCGGCAAGTGCACGAGATTTGGCACTTCAAAAGGTCTGCCCAAAAGTTATACCGCCCCTTTCGCTGAGCACGATGATAATTGCCCCACCACAAAGACAAGGCGGTAGTACAGTTGGGCCTGCACTACCGCTGCCGAAGAAGGAGGTGACGCGTATGTTACACTCGGAGAGGTGTTACTCGCCGGGGCGGAGTTGCTCAAGTTGACGACGGTATTCGTCACGTTCCCGGCGGGTGGCCTCAAGGTCAAAGAGGAGGTACTTCATATCCATCCGCAGCTCGGATAGCGCGTCCTGAACAAGTGACAGGATTTGGCGCCGACGCCTTATCCCATCCATCACGCGCTGGAAGACCGGATCAAGTTGGGCACGATAAGGCTCAGGCAACCCTTGAATGGCGTTGGCCAACTCCTGGAGTTCCGAGGGAATCGTTGCTGGGTCACTGGGTCGAAGCGAATGCGGCTGTGCCATGGTGCGTCTCTCCCTTGGGCTTGTGCAGAAGGAGAGAAATGCATCCGCCGCGCCGCCGCCACGCCAACGAGCCACTTTTCCCTTAAGTTATTTACTGAAAATGACTTAAGGCTATGACTCGCTTTGTGCGTAAAACAAAGCGTGTTGCCCCAGCACAACATTTGCTCTGGCAAAATACCGCAAATCGTGATAAAAACGTAATTTACGATTTAGGGACGTTTCCGCGCATCTGTTGCCTAAAGTCAACATCTTGCTTTTGTTGCCCTGATTACCTAGGCGACGCAGTCTCGCTGGAGTAACCGATCTGCCGGTGGGGAAATCGGAGACCGTCCCTTCCAGAAAAGACGGTACCATGGATGGTCATTTCCCAGAACTCTTCGAAAAACAGCGCACCCGGGGGCGGGCGACGGGGGAGATGCCATTCCGGCTTACCGTAGGATTGGTCCTTGCCTTTCTTTGGCCGTTCTTGACGCCAGCACAAACCACTCCTCCGGCGCCCCGGTGGAGGTATGCCGGTGGTGATGTTGCGGTTCGGGAACTCTCTCATCGGCTAGAGACTGTTGCCGAGGTTACCACACCCGTGGAAAGAATCACCATCGAGGCCGGAGCTGGTACGGCGGTGTACTACCTCTTGCCTTTGTCCCCTGCGCCGCTCATCACCGAAATGAAGGCGGCTGTGGCGTTGAAGAGCCGTTCCCCCGGTTTGCAGCTATTTTTGTCGGTCGTTCTACCGCGTGCCCGACATCCCCAAACAGGTGAACCTCTCACGGTGTTGGTTCCCGGTGGCCAATATCGCGTACCCGGGGAATGGGAATGGCTAACGGTTACGAACATTGGACCGGTCTTAGAGAGGGAAGTTCGCACACTCCGTCTTCAACTGCGGCGTGACATCGATGTCCGCGAGGCCTACGCTGATGGTTTGGTACTTAACCTCTATGGTGGGCCAGGGACCACCGACGTCTTGATTGGCGATGTGCAACTGGAAGGCTTCTTGCCGCTTAACCGGGGCCCACAGGCGGCGTCGCCCTATCCCGAGTCGCCGGGCCAATCTGGGGGAATTGGGTCAAACCATGGGACGCCGTTTAACAATGACCGGATCTCCCGCGGTACTTTGCCACTTAGGCCAGAGCGGACGCAGCGAGATTGGTTGAACACGCCCTTGGGAAGCGGTAAAGAGCTCGATTGGAGCGTGACCCCTCGTAGCGGCGCGGACATCCTTCCGGCCCAACACTTGGCCCCGCCTCCGATCGAAATGGTCGGCTCGGTGCTGCGGGTAAAAGGCCGCCCGTTTTTCCCACGGGCGTTGGAGTACCATGGGGAACCGTTGGACCTCGTGCGGCAACTGGGGTTCAACACAATCTGGATCCGAGAGCCGGTCGAGGAACGCCTTCTTCTTGAAGCGCGGCAACAAGGATTGATGGTCATTCTGCGACCGGATCCGAAACTCTTTGGCTTGGCGCAGAGCGGGGTCCAGCGGACCATCGGCTCATCGTACGATGGCGTTCTCGCTTGGGACATGGGGACGCAACTTTCACCCCAAAACGTCGAAGAACTGAAGGGCTTGGCCGAACAGATAAGAAGCGTCGATCCCATGGCTAATCGTCCGATTCTGGCCGAACCGTTGACCCAATTGCTGCCCGTTAGTCGAGCGGTCGATGTGCTTTTGATCGGCCGAAACCCCTGCTTTTCCGACTTGGAACTGACCGACTACGGGACTTGGCTCCGCAGCCGACCGTTGCTTGCCCGACCTGGAACCCCTGTTTGGGTGACCGTCCCCACACAACCGGACCCCGGCGTGTTGTCGCAGTGGGAGCGGTGGGGACTGTCGGCGGACCAACTCAATCGAATTCCTGCGGACCAGGTGCGTCTGTTGACCTATCTGGCCTTGACGGCCGGGGCGAGGGGGCTATTGTTCCGCTCCCAATCCTCCCTGGCTTGTCCCGATGAGGCAACGCGGGAACGGTGTATAGCCTTGGAGTTACTCAATCGGGAATTGGAATGGATTGATCCGTTTCTCGCAGCCGGGCAGTTCCTTTCCATGGTCCCCAGTGATCAACGAGAAGTGATCGGGGCCCTATTCCGAACCGATCGTGCGCGACTCCTCGTACCACTCTGGCTGGGACGGCGGGCCCAGTATGTACCAGGGCAGTCGGCGGCGGATCAAGTGACTTTTGTCATCCCGGGTGTGCCGGAAAGCAATTCAGCGTATCTGCTACTTCCCAATAGTTTGGAACCACTGGAAGGAGAACGCGTCGCAGGAGGAATGCGCGTCAAAATCAAGGAGTTTGGCCCAACTTCTCTCATCGTCCTGACCCAGGACCCCGTGGTTCTGGGGTTTTTGATGGACGGGGCACGGACCGCGGGACCACGCATTGTCCAATTGGAACGAGAATTGGCCGAGATGACCTTTCGTCAGGTGCAGAAGCAGCATCAGGTCCTGATGAAGTATGGTCCATTCGTTCCCCAGGCCGATTCGTGGTTTCGCATGGCCGCCCAAGAGATGGCCGCTGCCGACAAATCGGTAGGGGCGGGCGATTATCCGGCTGCGTTTCGGCATGTCCATCGGGCGATGCGGCCTGTCCTGCTCATCCGGCGGGTTGACTGGGAAGCATTCGCACTGTCTTTGGACAACATCGTTGCCTGGCCCTGCGCGGTCAGTTTTGATACCCTACTGGCCCACCTGAAATGGACAGACCAATTGTCCGAGGATCGGGCAAGGCCGACACTGCTCCCAGGCGGTGATTTCGAGGCAGGTGGGCAGATCACGGCCATGGGCTGGCAGCCGTTTCAACACGCGATCCCGGGGATCGTTGCCCAGGCGGAATTGTCACCATCTGCTGCCCGTTCGGGGAGCTTTGGCCTACTCATCTCGGTGCGGGCGACGCAACCGCAACGCGAACAGGCCCTGGTCGAGTCGCCGCCGATCTGGATCGAAAGCCCACCGGTAGCCGTTCAGCCAGGTGATTGGGTCTGCATTGAAGGGTGGATCTCTATTCCTCGAGCCATCACCGGGAGCGTGGATGGCCTTATGATCGTTGATTCCCTCGGCGGCGAGGTCCTGGCTCGACGAATGAGCCAGACCGTGGGTTGGCAACCCTTTCGCCTCTACCGGCGGGCAGGAAATGAGGGCCAAGTGCGAATCACCTTGGTCATGACGGGATTGGGCGAGGTATGCCTTGATGATCTCGCCGTCACGGTCATCCCAACCGATGGCCCTTCCCAACAACCTCCCGTTCCCGACGTCCAGCCGCTCGTCCCTACGTTAACGCAACCCTTGGCGGGCGTTGGCCGCTAAATGCAAGATTTCCCCTCAAAACCGCAAAAGAACGTCGCTACCGCCGTATAGGCTGTCGTTGGGAAATGATCGGCAGGCTCGGCGGACGGCAGGGAACGACACAGGGTCTTGGAAACGGCATAAGACAGGCTCGGACGCCATCCTGCGGGGTCCTGGGTAACCATACAGGGGTCCAGTTCGGTGTTGTTGCAAGAATTTTTGAACCTTTTACCCTTGTCGATCGATACAATGGATGATACATTTGCAAATATGTGCAAGAATGAATTGATGCAAGAACGCGTTTGTCTCAATCACGAGATGTCAAACTGACAAAAGAGGAACTCGGTTGTGGTAAAGGGAATCGATCCGAAAACGCGGGCGAGGTGCGATTGCCGGGCACGGGTGCTCAAGGCCATGGCCCACCCCTCGCGCCTAATTATGTTGGAAGAATTGGCCAAGTCAGGGCCAAAATGCGTCTGTGAGCTGGCGGCGCTGGTGGAACTGGATATGTCCACCGCCTCCCGTCATTTGAGTCTCATGAAAGAGGCGGGCCTCCTAACTGATGAGAAACGGGGCCAGATGACCTACTACCATCTGCGGACGCCTTGCGTGATCAAGTTCTTGGAGTGCGTTGACGGCGTCATCGCAGAAGGCCTCCGGACGCAATTGAGTTTTTTGCGGTAAAGTGAGGTATTTGGGGTACCTTTCTCAAGAACCACCTCCACTGGTCGTTCTTTTTGGGCAATGATCTTGCATATTTGGCCAAGAATGCATTAAATTAACGGATCAAGGAGTTGACGCAATGAGTCGAAAAGACTGGGGAATTCTTACCATCCTCGTGGTTGTTTTTCTTTTGGCGTACTTCCTCAATTTTGCTTCCCCGCGGATTCAGAACGCCGTCATGGAAGCGTTTCTCATGCTTCAATGGTACGCCCGAAACCACACGCTTGCCTGTGTTGTGCCGGCGATGTTCATTGCTGGTGGAATTGCGACGTTTCTTTCCAAGGAGGGCGTCCTTCGGCATCTAGGACCCAAAGCCAGAAAAGTCGAGGCCTACGCCGTAGCCTCGGTAGCTGGAACGGTCTTGGCCGTTTGCTCGTGCAGTGTGCTTCCCATGTTTGCGGGCATTTACCGTGTGGGAGCCGGGTTGGGACCTGCCGCAGCCTTTCTTTACTCGGGACCGGCGATCAATGTCATGGCCATCTTTCTCACAGCCCGCGTCCTCGGTTTTGACCTGGGTCTTGCACGGGTTGTGGGAGCGATAACTTTCGCCGTGATCATTGGCCTTTTGATGGCCTGGTTCTTCCGTAAAGAGGAGAGCGATCGGGTCAAGGCCTTCATGGCACTCCCTGAGTCGCCGAAACCGAAACGTCGTCTTTGGCAGAACGCGGCGTTCCTTGGTTCGATGATTGCGTTTCTGGTCTTCTCCGATTGGAGTGACCCAAGTCGAACACGTGTGGAAATAGCGCCTAATGCGAAAGTCACGCTGATGGACGGTTCCCAGCGGACCTTTAATGTGGAGGGGCCTGTGAGTGTGGCTGTCCTTTTGGAAACCACAACAACTTACCGGTTTCAAATGGAAGAGACGGTGGGTGATTTTACCAAGGGGATGAAAATTAACGTCGAAAAAGATGTGGTAAAATCGAAGACCCAAGATACCCCGCCGGGATACGAATTTGCGGCGTGGGTTTATCGTAACCGCTGGTATTTTGCAGGGGCCTTCTTGATTTTGACAATTGCCATGGCCCTGGGATGGTTTGAAAGATTTGAGTTAGAGGCCTGGCTGCAGGAGACGTGGTCATTTTCCAAGCAAATCATCCCGCTGCTGTTCATTGGTGTCTTTGTCACCGGTTTTGTAGGGGCCCTTTTGCCGGAAAAAGTGGTGGGGGCTCTGGTTGGCGGCAATAGCATCACCGCGAACCTTGTGGCCTCTATCATTGGGGCAGCCTGGTACTTCGCGACCTTGACAGAAATCCCAATTCTTGAGGCCCTGATTGGTCTTGGCATGGGCAAAGGCCCCGCCTTGGCCTTACTGCTAGCCGGTCCAGCCCTCTCCTTGCCCAGTATTGCCGTGATTTACAGCGTATGGGGATTTAAGAAAACGGCCACATTTGTCGTTCTGACGGTTGTCATGAGCAGTGTGGTCGGAATGATATTTGGAGCGTTTTTCGGGTGAAAAACTTGTTGTCAACGTGTGTCTTCGTATAGAGTTACTGCAATAGGAGGTTAACCTATGAAGCTCGTGCAGGTCCTTGGTCCCGGTTGTGCCAAGTGTCAGGCCCT
This sequence comes from Planctomycetota bacterium, assembly GCA_029549885.1. Classification (GTDB taxonomy): domain Bacteria; phylum Planctomycetota; class Planctomycetia; order Pirellulales; family Thermoguttaceae; genus Thermogutta. Next base: position 18,218 of record JAKPII010000452.1, on the reverse strand, counting down.
GGCTAAGAACGCGGAAGAAGCCGTCAAACAATTGGGTATCGAGGCCCAAATTGAAAAGGTTGCCGACATCAACATGATCACAAGTTTTGGCGTTATGATGACGCCCGCGCTGGTGATTGATGGAGAACTGAAAGTCCAGGGTAAGGTCGCAAGCGTCGAGGAGATTAAGCGACTGCTCGCCTAGGATGAATATCCCGTTTTGGCACAAAACAACTAAGGATTCGACCCATGGGTGATGCGTCATCAGTCGATACGGGGCAATCGTGCCCCTGCTGCCAGGGCAATGTGGTGGTGTTAGCGTGTTCAGGTGCCTCGAATGTTGGCCATCTCGCCGATCTGGCCACGAGGGAATTGACCCGCCGCGGCATTGCCCGAATGGGCTGCCTGGCTGGGGTGGCAGCGCGCTTGCCCGGAACACTTAACGTGGTGCAGCAGGCTCGCTGGATTGTCGTCCTGGATGGGTGTGGTACCCAGTGCGGAACTCGTATCTTGAAGGAGGCCGGTTTTGAGAACGTGCTGTTTCTTCGTGTCGATGCCTTGGGCATGAAACGGGGAGAAACGCCCGTCAACGAAGAAAACGTGCATCGATTAACCGACGCCGTTTGCCAGGAAATTGGCACATTATGCGGAACGACGGCACAAGATTCCACGGATGCGTGTTGCCGATAACCTTTTGTGAACCGCAATCGAACCGGGGATGTGGTCGCATCCTCGGCGTTTGGATTGCATTTTCGTCGAGTCATGATCACAGAAGAGGAGGTTCCTCATGAACCCAAACAACTCGTGGCAAACACTTTTAACTGGCGCACTGCTGCTATTGGTAGGTGCTGCTTTTGGTGCCATCGCGGTGAAACTATCAAGTCGAGAATCGCCAGGCAGTCAAGGCGGCTCCATTACCGCAGCGGCGCAAACGACATCAAACGCACAAGAATCCCCCACGGCCTTCCGCGATGGTGTCTTTGTGTATCTGTTCCATGGAAATTATCGTTGTCCGACGTGTCTGAAAATCGAGGCAAGCACCAAAGAGGTCCTGGAAAACAAATTCGCCGACGCTATTCGCTCAGGAAAAGTGGTTGTGAAAGAATTGAATTATGAGCAACCTGAGAATCGCGGTTACATCCAGAAGTACCAACTCATCGCACCTACGGTCGTCATGGTCCAAGTTCGAAATGGCCAAGAAATCCGCTTTGAAAATCTCATGGACGTCTGGCAACTCGTTGGCGAACCGGAAAAGTTCGCCGAGTTTATTGAGAGTAACCTACAGAAGTTCTTAACCGAAGAGACAACGTGAGCGTTTCTGCGTGTTCACCCACCAACGCGTATCCAGGTCATATCATTTCACGGAGGATAACCGATGAAGATGTGTTCAAAACTTGTCCTTTTTCTCGCAACGCTGGTTACCTTGGGTAGTGCCGGTGCGATACTGGGCCAAACCGACACGCAAACGGCGCCGGCCGCGATTCCGCCGAATCGGATCATTGCTGCGTATTTCCATCGAACGCAGCGTTGTCCCACATGTTTGCGGGTCTCGCAAACGGTGGCCAATATCTTGAAAGCCCACTTTGCCGAGCAGATGAAGTCAAACCAGGTTCAGTTTGTTGAGATTGACTTTCAGGCTCCCCAAAATGCCCATCTCGCCAGGGCGTACCAGATCACCGGGCCGCAACTCGTCTTGATTCAGGTCGAAGGTGGTCGCGTGGTGGCGTGGCAGCCCATGCCGAAGGTGTGGAGTTTGCTCATCAAACCGCAAGAATTGGATCAGTACGTAACCAGCAACGTTGAGGCTTACCTTCATCAGTTAGGGCACGCACAGGCCAGTGTGGTCCGCTGAGTGTGGTCTTGCGACCCTTTTGAACATCTATCTTGAGTGAATTAGGGAAATAGCCGACGATGGACTCCACGAGCTTCACACAGCAAATACCGGCCCTCGTTGTCACGGGGCTTGGGCTGGCCACTGCGGTGGCGCCCTGTCCCCTTGCCACCAATATCGCTGCCTTATCGTACATTGGCCGAAAAGTGGTGGATCGTCGCTGGGTCCTTCTTTCCGGCATTCTCTACACGGCCGGGCGATCGTTTACCTATTTTGCACTAGCTGCTGTCCTAGTAACAGGACTGACCAACCTTCCAGGGTTGGCAATGACCCTTCAGTACTATGGTCATCTTTTCCTTGGCCCGATCCTGATCCTCATTGGGATGATGCTCTTAGGATTGATTGTCATTCCCTTGCCGGGGGCCAAATCGGAGCAAGCGCAGGCCTTGGCCGATCGTTATGGTTTGATCGGCGCGTTGTTGATCGGTGTTTTGTTCGCCCTAGCGTTTTGTCCCACGTCAGCAGCGTATTTTGGAGCTGTCGTGACAATCCTCACCGGCAAATCCGCGGGCGCCCTCTGGCTAGCCCTGTTGTACGGCGTTGCTACAGGGCTGCCGGTCTTCGTGTTTGCGGTGTTGATCGCCATGGGTGTGCAATGGATGGGTAAGGCCTTCCAGGTCCTGACTGCGATTGACCACATTGTCCGCACGGCGACGGGCGTCATCTTCATCGTGGTTGGGATTTACTTCATTTTGCTGTATGACTTCAACTTGCCGATCAACATTTACGAATTGTTGCGTTAAGGCCCCGACAGACTCGTTCATCTTCCTCATACTGCCGGGTTGCGGTTTGATCTGCTTCCTCAGCGTCCTCTTCTTGCTACAATAGAGGCGACCTCCGACCTCGGGGAGGAGCATCGTCTTTCCCTTGCCCGCTTCTGAATCATTTGGGTCTCACGATTTCGGAGCCAACTACCATGGCAAAATCAACATTCTCTCGGCGTAATTTCCTGGGAACTACAGCGGGAGTCCTAGCAATGGCCAGTTTTCGCCGGCATGAACATGGTTTTGCGGCTCCACCCCCAACGGCCGGCGATCGACCAGTGACCGGTGCGAAACATCCGATTCGTCTCGGTGGCCCGATCTTTGGCGGCTCGTCGGACCCCGAGGAACTGGCCCGGCAGCATCGGGAACGGGGGTATCGGGCCGCATACTGTCCAGGTGTACAGATCAACGATAAAGAGCGCCTGCGGGCGATCCGCGATGGTTTCAAACAACATGATGTCGTGATCGCCGAGGTCGGGGTCTGGTGCAACTTGCTCGATCCGCGACCAGACGTGCGGGCACAGAATATGCAGCGCATGATTGACGGATTGGCCGTTGCCGAAGAAGTCGAGGCCCGCTGTTGCGTCAACATCGCCGGCTCGTTCAACCCCGATGTCTGGTTTGGTCCCCATCCGAAGAACCTCTCGGAAGAGTTTTTCGAAGCCGCTGTAGAGAATGCCCGCACCATCATCGACGCGGTCAAACCCAAACGGGCTAAGCTGGCCTATGAAATGATGGGCTGGTCATTGCCGGATAGCCCGGATAGTTACCTGCGAATGATCAAGGCGGTGGATCGCGAGGCCTTTGCCGTCCATTTAGACCCGTGCAATCTCATCAATTGTCCTGAGCGGTTCTACAACAACACGGCCTTGCTCAATGAGTGCTTCGACAAACTAGGCCCGTGGATTGTGAGCTGTCATGCCAAAGACCTTAAGTGGGAAGTCGAGATGAACGTCCACTTTGTCGAAGTCCCACTGGGACAGGGTTCCCTGGATTACCGCACGTATTTGCAGCGGCTGGCGACCTTGCCCGCAGACGTCCCCCTCATGATGGAACACATGAAGACTGCAGAAGAATACCAACTTTCGCAGGAGTATTTGAAAAAGGTGGGCCTGGAGATCGGCGTGCTTTTTGAGTACGTAGGATGACAACGAAATACCGGTCCCCACCGGCGTTGGTGATTGTCCTCCAAAATGCCGCGGCTGGTTGATTGTGTTGGGGAGGAATAGAATAAAGCGTTTGGTCTTTGCAGTAGCCCGTTTGTTGGGCTATTTAAAAAAGGCACGATTGACGTTGTTCTGTCCATCGAGCGAGGGAGAGATAATGCGTTCCGATCAAATCAAGCTGGGAGCTGCGAGGGCACCTCATCGCAGTCTTTTGCGCGCGACGGGCCTGAAAGATGAGGATTTTCGCAAGCCATTTATTGCCATTTGCAACAGTTATACCGACGTCATTCCCGGTCACGTTCATCTCCACGCCGTGGGGGAATTCATTAAGGAGTGCGTTCGAGCTGCCGGGGGCGTTCCTTTTGTCTTCAACACCATTGGGGTGGACGACGGCATTGCGATGGGGCACACCGGCATGAAGTTTTCGCTCCCCAGCCGGGAACTCATCGCCGACTGCGTGGAGACGATGATCCAGGCCCATTGCTTCGATGGCATGATTTGCATCCCCAATTGCGACAAGATCATCCCCGGCATGTTGATGGCCGCCGTGCGTTGCAACATTCCGACGATCTTCGTCAGCGGCGGTCCCATGGAGGCCGGTCGAACGCCCGAGGGAAAGAAGGTGGACTTGATTGACGTCTTTATCGGCGCGGCTGCCCGACAAGATGGCAAATTGACGGACGAAGAGTTGGCCGAGCTGGAAAAGCTGGGCTGTCCTACCTGTGGGTCGTGCTCTGGGTTATTCACCGCCAACAGTATGAACTGTCTTTGCGAAGCCCTCGGTATCGCCTTGCCCACCAATGGTACCCTGTTGGCCACCAGCCAAGAGCGGAAGCGCCTCTACCAGCGAGCCGCCTATCGGATCGTGGAAATGGTCCTCCAGTTTGAAAAGCTCGGCCCTGGTCATGGGCTCCTTCCACGAGAGATCATTACTCGTGAATCCATCGACAATGCCATGATTCTGGATATGGCCATGGGCGGTAGCACGAATACGGTCCTGCACATGATGGCCGTGGCCCAGGAGGCAGAGGTCGACTACGACCTGCGGCGGATCGACGAGTTGAGCCGCAGGACCCCCAATATCTGCAAGGTGTCCCCGAGCAGTCGATACCATATTGAGGATGTGCACAACTCCGGCGGGATTCACACGATTCTTGGAGCCATTCAGCGGGGACGACCAGGGCTTTTGCACCTCGAGTGCCCAACGGTGACTGGGAAGACCCTCGGGGAAAACATCCTCGAGTACGATATCCGCAATCCTCAAGTCAGTGAGGAGGCCTTGGAACTCGCCGCCGTCACGGCCAGTGGGCAAATCAACGCCCCAGGTACGAGTGTGCCCCGCAAATTCCGATCTGTCCGCGAGTTGACGCCCGAGCAATTGGGGTTTGACCCCTACGATTGCATCCGTGAGGTGAACAACGCCTACAATCAGGAAGGCGGTCTGGCGATCTTGTTTGGTAACCTGGCCCCCAACGGTGCGGTTGTGAAAACGGCAGGCGTCTTGCCGCACATGTTGCAGTTTGTCGGTCCGGCTGTGATCTTTGAATCAGAAACGGAGGCCTACCAGGGAATCATTAACGGGAAGGTCAAAGCCGGAGATGTCGTCGTGATTCGTTACGAAGGCCCACGCGGGGGCCCGGGAATGCAGGAAATGCTGGCGCCGACGACCGCGCTCAAGGGCGTCAAGCTGGATGACAAGGTGGCTTTGATCACCGATGGCCGGTTTTCTGGAGGAACGGCCGGGGCATGTGTGGGACACGTCAGTCCGGAGGCCGCTGCCGGGGGACCGATTGGTCTGCTCCAACCCGGGGACGTGATCGAGATTGACATTCCGGCGAGAAAATTGAACGTTCGACTTAGCGAGGAGGCCCTTGCCGAGCGACGAAAGCGGTGGACACCACCCCCACCTCGATTCACACGGGGTATCTTGGCCCGCTATGCCAAACTTGCGACCAGTGCCGATACGGGCGCGGTTCTCCGCTTGGACTGAAAGCCCCGAACGCCGCGGAATAAGAGTCTATCCCAAAAAGTCCCCCTCTCCCTCTGGGAGAGGGTTGGGGTGAGGGGAGGCGATCGTCGGAATCGATTGAGAAAGCCGGCAGCGATTCGAGCCACCCTCATCCCCGACTCCTCTCGCGCCGAGCGGGTGAGGGGAGATTATGGGATCGGCTCTTAGCCACCAGAAAAGGGGCCGGCTGTCACGACGCAGGAAACTCTTCGGCCTGAGAGCTTGCGACCCGTACACGAAGCGTCACAGAGCTTGACGGCTTTCTCCGTCGCAGGTTGGCGACGGCCCCCAAAGGTCTGTCAAGCTATTGTGGTTGCGGCGATGGCGCTCACTTGCCGCGATGTTCCCGGGCTACGTGGTCAAGTACGGCGAGGGCCTTGTCAACGTCCGCTGCCGTCACGTCAAGATGGGTAACGGCGCGGAGTCGTTGTGGCGCCGTGGCGTTGATGAGGACGCCATGCTCTTTCAGCACAGCAGAGAATGCTGCCGCACTACCCCATGCCCGATCAATATCGAAAAGGAGGATGTTCGTTTCCACGGGGATGGGCATCACCGTGACGAAGGGGATGTGTGCCAGACCCTCGGCAAGACGTTTGGCATTGTGGTGATCCTCGGCAAGTCGCTCGATGTGGTGATCGAGGGCATACAAAGCGGCCGCTGCCAGTATCCCAGCTTGCCGCATTCCTCCACCCAAGACCTTACGGTGACGGCGGGCCTCGGCGATCAAATCCCGCGGGCCGGCCAAAGCCGAACCAACGGGCGCCCCCAATCCCTTACTGAAACAGACGTTGACGGTGTCGAAGTGTTGGGCCCAGGTGGCCGGGCTGATTCCCGTCGCCACGTAGGCATTCCAGAGCCGGGCACCGTCCAGGTGGGTGCGCAGATTGCTCTGACGTGCCCACGCCGTTAGCGATTCTACAAGAGGGTACGGCTGGACACGCCCGCCACCCCGGTTGTGGGTATTCTCCAGGGTCAAAAGGCGCGTGCGAACGAAATGGGCATTGTTTGGTCGAACAAGTCCCTCTACTTGGTCTAGCCGAATTAATCCCCACTCGCCCTGAACCGGTCGGACTGCCACGCCGCAAATCTGGGCGTAGCCACCCTGTTCGTAGTTGTAAATGTGGGCGTCGGCCTCGCAGATCATCTCATCACCCGGACGGCAGTGGACGCGAACCGCGATGAGATTCGACATGGTTCCCGAGGGGACGAAGACGGCAGCCTCTTTTCCCAGGATTTCTGCCACACGCTCTTCCAACCTGTGCACGGTGGGATCATCACCGAGGACATCGTCGCCGACCTCGGCGGCGGCCATGGCGGCACGCATCCCCGGGGTTGGCCTTGTGACCGTGTCGCTACGGAAATCCAAGAGTTTGTTGCTCGTCATGATCCGTCGCTACCCGAGAATGATTCATTTAGTCCAAGCGGTGGAAAATCGTGACGCGAGGACGATTATTTTTACTCAACGCCGTTTTTGGGACTTTTTCTTAGCCGATTGTTTCTTACTCTGCAACTTGCGAAGCCCTTGGAGCCGCACTCGTTCCGAAAGGGATACATGGCGTGTCTTGCCTGCCTTGTCCTTTTTGCGGTCCCGCTCCGCGCTCCCAAAACTCGTGAGAGACTCGGCAACAGTGTTCGGTCCGGGATGCCCCTGATGGGCCAGGAGACGAAAATCCAGTTGCCGGCGTTCCAAATCGACGCGGGCCACGGCCACACGGACCAAGTCACCTAGGCGGAACTGGTTGCCCGATCGTCGTCCGCATAGGGAATGGCTTGCCCGATCAAAATGATAATAATCGTCGCTGAGGGCTTCCACAGGGATGAACCCGTCGGCAGGTAAAGCGATCCCCTGCACAAATAGCCCGTATTTCTCCACACCCGTCACGATACCGTCCAGCTCCATCCCGAGGCGCTCGCTGAGGAACGACAATAGTTTTAAATTCGTGAGTTCCCGTTCGGCGGCCTCGCCGCGCTCTTCGCGTTCCGAGCAGTGTTCGCCCAGGGCGACCAGCTCGGTGGGGTTGATCCGCGGCTTAAAGTTCAACAACATCGCATCCACCAGGCGATGGACGGTCAAGTCGGGATAGCGGCGGATGGGCGACGTGAAGTGACAATAACATTCGCTGGCAAGGGCATAGTGTCCTTCCTCCAGCGGGCTGTAGATGGCCCGTTGAAGGGACCGCAAAACCGCATAATGCACGGCATATTGTTGGGGCTTACCCTTAGTCATTTCCAGTAAAGATTGCAGACCGAAGCGATCCTCCAGGTCGCGGGAAGGAAACGCTAGGGCCTCAACAAAATCTTGCAATTGCCGCAATTTGCGGGCGGTAGGTGGTCGATGAATCCGTCGCAGGAATAACCAGCCGCGGTCGCGGAGCGTCTCCGCCACGCTCTCGTTCGCCGCCAGCATGAACTCCTCGATGATCTGGTGGCTTTCGGTATTGGGCACAAGATGGGCACCAACGACCCGACCGCGACGGTCCAAATCGACCTTGACCTCTGGCATGACCAATTCCAAGGCACCGCGGTCACGTCGGCGTTGGCGCAAGATTCGGGCAAGCTCCCGCATCCGCAAGAGGAGATCGTGGACCTTCGTTCCCCACGCCCGCTTGTAGGCCGCCGGGTCCTCAAAGAAGGCGTCCACCTGTTCATAGGTTAGCCGCCGATCGCTGCGGATGACCGATCGCTCGATTTTGACATCCGTCTTGATCCCTTCTGGGGTAAACTCCATATAAACGGACTTCGTCAGTCGCAGTTTCCCGGGTTGCAAACTGGCCAAGCCGTTTGATATTAGTTCCGGCAACATGGGGATCACACGATCCGGGAGATAGACGCTCGTCCCGCGGTTTCGTGCCTCGTGATCTAACAGGGATCCGGGCGGCACGAAGTAGGCCACGTCGGCAATATGGACCCCCAACCGCCAACTACCATCCGCCAGGCGTTCGAGCGACACGGCGTCGTCGAAGTCGCGGGCATCTTCTGGGTCAATGGTGATGGTTGTTTCCGCCGTGGCGTCGTACCGGTCCGGGGGAATTGTCTCTTCGAAGGCCTGGGCAACCTGCCGGGCTTCTTCTAGGACTTCAGGCGGAAACTCCTCGGGAAGATTAAATTCCCGCATGATTGTCAGCGTATCGACCCCAGGTTTCCCTAGCGGCCCAAGAACCTCGACAATGACTCCCTCACCTTGCCGAAAATGATTGGGGAAGCGGAGCATTTCGATAACCACTTTGTCATCAGGCTGCACGCCATGGGCACCTGGGTCCCCCACATAAATCGGCTGGGCGAACACCGTCCCGTCAACCTGGACATACCCTTGCCCATCGGCCTCAAAGTAGGTCCCCACAAAGCGAGAGCTTTGTCGCTCCAGGATTTCCACGATCTGTCCGGCAGGACCAAGATCACGGCCACGCTTCCGCTTGGCCAGACGCACCCTCACGAGATCGCCCGTCGCCGCATCGCTCGACCACTCCGGCGGTATAAAGATCTCTTCCAATGGTTCCGTTTGTCCGGGTTGGGGCTTGGGGCGGACGAAGCCGTGACCGGCTTCCTTACGACGAAAAACCCCAATGATGCCCGAGACTTGCTCGATCGGCTTGGCTGACTTCCGAGTGCCCGCTAAATACACCAAGTGGCCAGAACCAAACTCCAAGAAGCCTGCCTTTACCAACGCTTTGACGGCTTTCTTGACAAGATGGGCCTCCTCAGCCGGGATTTTCAGCGCCTTGGCGATGACGCGAGGTTTCACCGGCTGGTATTTCTCTGAACGCACATGCGCCAGGATTGCCTGTTGTAATTCTTCCAACGCTTCTTTCATCTAATCACACTTTCTCAAAAAACTCTGCGCAATTGCTCACAGAGACTGGAAGAGCGCAGACTCCCAAAGAAGTCGCCCACCTTAAGTCTCTTAAAGAAGGACACTCCAAGACAGGGCGAGACAATCGCAATGCGAGGGCACATCTGGCCGCCAGCCTCGTGGACAGCCTGGGGGATTCCTTGGAAAAGTCCCTTTTCAACGTTTGACATCTGCTTTCCTTAAATATACGCTCGTCAAGTGATAATTCAATGTTCGGTTGATGTACGCCCTGGCCACCGGGGGTCCTCCGGGCCAAAGTACCCTCGAAATTGTTCCACCGGGTATTTCCTGGCGTTCTTGAGCATCTTGGCGTGCACCACGGCGGAGAGATCAATTTCAAGACGGTTGGCCAAGGCCATGACATAGCACAGAACGTCTGCCAGTTCGTCGGCCACCTCGGAACGTTTCGCTTGATCCGTCTTGATTTCCTCAGCCTGTTCGGGTGTCAACCACTGAAAGTGCTCCATCAACTCGGCGGCTTCAATGGCCAAGGCCATCACCAAGTTTTTTGGGGTGTGAAAAGGCTCCCACGCCCTCGCGCGGATGAATTCCGCCACAAGCTGCCGAAGCTGGCTAAGAGAAGTCGTAGCATCCGTCAACGGTTGTTGAGATATTTCATGGCACATCGCAACGTCCACGCCTAAGATGGTGCGACTCTAGGATACTCACCTCCCCTGCATCATAATGGAAAGACGAAGCGGTGTCCGCATGCCCTGCACGAACCTACCTTCATGAGATGACTTGCGGGCGTTTAGGGCGGATGAAGACGCAAAGTCTCGCATCAAGGAATCTCGCCGCGTTTGGTGGCCCATAGAAGATAACCTTGGTATGTTCGGCCGGTTGTTTGGGAATCCTCTCTGAGTGTTGGCGATCTGTGCTGGCTGACGGTAAACTAGGAGACTTGGGGAGTATGCAGAGTGTGACTCCCCCGTCTTTCCGGTGGATATGGCGGCGGAAAAGGTGGAACAACGGGCGCAAAAGGAGCTGAGGGAGACCCTCGGGGCCACGGTGACATAGGCCAATCGGTCTGCAAATGGGGTACAGGGAGCCGTTGATCGGAGCGATCGCTTGTGGCTCTGCCGGAGTGTTTTGTGGTCGTACGGTGTGGTTGGGTTGGCCCCAATCGGGCGCAACCCACGGGGACAGAGTCTGGTCGCGATGCAATGAGCACGGCTTAAAGCCTATCTTAAAAGGTCCCCTCTCCCTCCGGGAGAGGGTTGGGGTGAGGGCAAGCGAACGTCGGAATCGATTGAGAAAACCGGTGGCCATTTGAGCCACCCTTACCCCCGACCCCTCTCTTGCCGAACGGGCGAGGGGAGATCATGGGATAGGCTGTTAATTGACCTCATTGCTAGCCATTTGAGATTTGAGGAAATGCCCCTCCATTGGGAGGTCGGGTTTACAAAACGGATCGGTTCTCGGATGATGACACAAGGAAGAACTTTTTTCAGGACGATCACCGGACTGGGCAAGTATGCCGATCCGACCACGCGAGCCAGACCTTTATCCAGACGATCTGCTTTCGGATCCGTGCGACCGAGCGCGGAGCCAATCCTGGTGGGCGCTTTATACCAAGCCGCGGCAGGAGAAGGTCCTCATCCGCCGCTTGCGGGAAATGGAGATTGCCCATTATTGCCCGCTGGTTGCCAAGCGAGTCCGCACGCCAAAGGGTCGCGCGCTTACATCACATGTCCCCCTTTTTCCCGGATATGTGTTCCTTTGTGGGCAGGAGGACGACCGCTATCAGGCGATGACGACGAACTGCGTCACGCATTGCCTGGAGGTGCCCGACGTCCCGCGACTGGTGAAGGATCTCCAGAATATTTGGCGAATCGTTCAATCGGGTTTACCGATTTTGCCGGAATCCAAAATCGGGCCGGGGACGCGGGTTCGCATCCGCTCCGGTGCTTTGGCAGGAATCGAGGGGCTTGTCATTTCTCGCCACGGCGAGAATCGCTTTATTGTTACCGTCAGCTTTATCCAGCGTGGGGCCTCCATCCTCGTGGATTTACTCGATGTTGAACCGGTGGAGACCTCAGACGCCGGCCGTTCCGCTTGAAGTTGCCGGCTCATTTTTCTGCGGCAGTTGTCAACCATTGGGGTTACTTTTTTGTGCAACGCGGATGCGCGGTTAGTTGGTAATCATTGTCGGATGTGTTGAATTTGCAAAAATTGTTGACATTGCCGGACAATCGGGTTAGGTTATGAGACGGTAATAGTGTGAATCCTTCGGATATCAAAAAGAGGGCAGAAGGGTAAATGGTGCGAGAAAGATAGCTATCATCATTTGATTCGGCGTCGTCATTTGGGGTCGCGGAGGCTTCGATGAGTCGGCTGGTGCATGGTGAATCCGCGGCTAAGCGTAGTGCTCGCGTTGAGTATGAAAATGGAAAAAGTCGAAGTTCCGGCGTACCGAGGATTCAGCCGTCGCCGTATTTTCGCTGGCACGCCATTTGGGCTTGGATACTCACGGCACTGGCCACCCCGGTGTTTCTGCCTATTATTGGTTTCCTCGTCCTATTGGTTCGGTTGACGAGTCGGGGACCCGGTCTATATCGCCAACAGCGGGTGGGCAAAAACGGCAAGATCTTTTGGATCTACAAAATACGAACCATGCGGATCGATGCGGAGGCTCATACGGGGCCGGTCTGGACGGAGGAGAACGATCCTCGTATCACGCCCGTTGGACGGTGGTTGCGTCGTTTGCATTTGGATGAGCTTCCTCAGATTTTCAACGTCCTGATGGGGCAAATGACGCTCATCGGTCCCCGACCGGAACGCCCAGAGTTTACCCAGATGCTGGCCCAGGCCATTCCCGGTTATCTCAATCGCATCGCGGTTTTGCCGGGTATTACGGGACTTGCTCAGATCAATTTGCCGCCGGATAGCGATCTCGATTCGGTGCGCCGCAAGCTGGTTCTCGATCTGGAGTACATCGAAAAGGCCAATTTTTGGCTGGATGTTCGAATTCTGTTATGTACGGTGTCGAAGATGGTCGGCCTGCCAGGGTTAAAGATCGCCGGTTGGCTCGGCTTGCTTCGTCCGGCGCGAATCCCACCATGGATGTTCAACGGCAAGACGGGGAGTCACCAAATCCCGTGCACGTATTCGCAATTACAGCGCCGTTCCCAGGATAAGACCATCCATTTTGCGGAGACGCGCCGCAATTTGTTTAGGAAACCGCGGTGAGGCGACGCCCTTGCCACTTGTCCATGCCTTGACGTTTGACGTTGAGGAATACTTTCAGGTCTCGGCCTTTGAAAGGGTTGTCTCTCGCTTACGGTGGGACGAATATCCCAGTCGAGTTGGTCCATTCGTAGAAAAAATCTTGGATATTTTGGCGGAGCATGGCGTTTCTGCAACATTCTTCGTCCTGGGTTGGATCGCGAAAAAGTACCCCAAGTTGATCCGGCTTATCCATTCCATGGGGCACGAAATTGGCTCCCATAGCATGGAACATCGCCTGGTTTATGATCTGAGCCCAGGGGAGTTTCGCGAAGATTTGCGGCAGTCGCTCAAGCTGTTAGAGGATCATACGGGCGAACGTGTCACCGTCTTTCGGGCCCCCAGTTTTTCGATCACAAGTCGGTCCCTTTGGGCGATCGAAATCCTTGCCGAAGAGGGCATCACCTGCGACGCTAGTATTTATCCGATCGTCCATGATCGTTATGGAATCCCAGACGCTCGGCTGGAACCGCACCGCATCCGCACGGACTCGGGAATTATTTGGGAGTTTCCCGGCACTGCGCTATCCTGGATGGGTCTCCGCCTGCCGCTGGGCGGTGGGGGATATTTGCGGTTGTATCCGCTTTGGCTGACACGGCGGCTTTTCCAACGTGTGATTCGGCAGCAACGACCCATCATGATGTACGTCCATCCTTGGGAACTTGATCCCGACCAACCACGCATTGGTGGCATCTCCCCAGTAAGTCGGTTTCGGCATTATGTCAACCTTGCTACGACGGAGAAAAAACTACGGGCCTTATTGCGAGCGTTTTCGTGGGGTTCTCTTAGGGAATCACTTGCGAGCTGGCAAAGCCAGGGCGTTGACCCCGACGATGTTGTTCCGATGAGCACTCTGGCGCGGGGCTAATGTTCGCATCACTCGCCTTTAAGTCGTGAGAACGTCTGTGGCAGCGCCGCCGGCTTTTCGAAGGAATTGCGGATCCGTCCCCACCCCGTATTGGTGTAGTCCGTGGTGTTGGTGTACTTCGTGTGAGGGATGTGTGGCACTGTGGCGCGGGCTAGAGTGGCGGCCATGAGTCGCAAACGCATCTTGTATCTGGTCCACCGCACACCATACCCGCCGAACCGGGGCCATCGCATTCGTTCATTCCATTGGCTCGACTACCTTTCGCAACGGGCGGAGGTGGATTTGGCCTTCCTGGCGGACGAACCTTTAGAAGAAGACCACCTCACGGAGCTTCGTTTCCGGTGTCAACGTGTGGCCTGGGTTCGGACTAGCCGGTTGGGACAACGGATGCGAGGGATACTCTCGCTCCTTCGTGGACGCAGTGCCACGGAGGCGGCTTTCTACTCGCCCCGGTTGGAACGCACCGTCCGCCGATGGCTTGCCGAGACCACCTACGATGCTGTCATTGCCTATTGTTCTAGCATGGCCATCTACCTGAGGCGTCTCGGCTTGTCGCCTAATCGTTGCATTGTGGATCTTGTGGATGTGGACAGTCAAAAGTGGCTTGACTACGCTGAGACGGTGGCTTTCCCGCAGGCGTTTCTCTATCATCTGGAGGGAAACCGCCTTCGCCGCTTTGAACGCGAACTGGATCACCTTGCGAAGTTTCTCATCTTCGTTACGGAACAGGAAAGCCAGATTTTTCGCGAATTTCATCCCACGGAGAAGATTCGCGTCGTCGAAAATGGCGTCGATTTGGCCTACTTCGATCCCGCTCATAGCGGCGAGCCAACGCCGGCGCCACAAACACCGGTTCGTCTCGTTTTCGTCGGGGCGATGGATTATTATCCCAACGTGGATGGCGTGACTTGGTTCCTTCGAGAAATCTGGCCACGGGTACGAAACGCGGGTGACGTGGTGTTTGACATCGTCGGGGCGGGGGCGGGGAAGTCTTTTTGGCGTCTGGTTGAAGCGACCCCGGGGGCTAGACTGGTGGGTAATGTGCCCGACGTGCGTCCGTATCTTCGCGGGAGTGTAAGCGTTGTCCCGTTGCGGATTGCTCGCGGGTTGCAGAACAAGGTTTTGGAAGCCATGGCGATGGGCTGTCCTGTGGTGGCCTCACCCGCAGCCCTGGAGGGATTGGATGTGGCCGTTGGGGAGGATGTCCTTTCAGCCCAGGACGTTGACAACTGGGTGGAGCAATTGACACAGTTGATTCATTCACCGGAGATGCGAAGCCGCCTTGGCGCGGCTGCGCGAGCGAAAATCGAGAAGCGCTACCAATGGCCCGATCGCCTTCGGGTACTCGATGATTTGTTGGGACTCTCGTAAGGACCGAATTGATTGTGGCGAATTCGGTAAAAGAGAACCAGGGAAGAAAGACCTCATATCCCGTTTATGGCTGACGATTGTTGTCCCCTTTGCGGATCTGCTGTGACATCGGGCGTGGATCGCCGCCGTTGGGCTCTGTGGCAAACGCTGGGAAAACGTTTTGGGATCTATGACATCCCACAGGATTTGCGACTCTCTGTGGTCGTACCGGCGTACAACGAAGTGGAAACGATCGACACAATTCTGCAGCGAATTCTCGAGGTTCCCATCCAGAAGGAAGTCCTCGTTGTGGATGACGGGAGCACCGATGGTACGAGTGAACGGCTCCGTCGCTGGGAGTCGCAAAGCGAGGTGAAGGTCTTGCGGCACTCTAGGAATCGTGGCAAGGGCGCGGCCCTGCGGACGGCATTTGCCCAAGCCACGGGACAAATTATCGTTATTCAGGATGCGGACTTGGAATACGATCCTGCGGAGCATCTGCGGCTGATTCAACCCATCGTGGATGGTGTGGCCGACGTGGTTTACGGATCACGGTTTGTGTCCGAAGGACCGCATCGTGTCCTCTATTTTTGGCACTACCAGGCCAACCGCTTTATCACCACGCTCTCCAATATGTTTACGGATTTGAATTTGACAGACGTCGAAACCTGCCACAAGGCCTTTCGCAGTGAGGTCATCAAGGAGATTCTGCCCACCCTCAAAGAGGATCGTTTTGGAATCGAGATCGAGCTGACGGCCAAGGTTGCTCGCAGACACTTCCGGATTTACGAGACGGGCATCAGTTATTATGGGCGGACTTATCAACAGGGGAAAAAGATCGGTTTTCGGGATGCCCTCCAGGCCGTGTGGTGCGTCCTTCGCTACTGGTGGAGCGATTGAGACAATTCTTCACCGGACGAAGCAAGCATAAAGGATGCGACTTGCGAACGAACTTGACATCTTCTGAGGCCTAGCGATGCGCGGTTTGGTGTACGTCTATTTGATGACCTATCTGGGGGCCGTCGTATCGCTTTTTTATCCCTTGGTGGGCCTTTTTATCTACATCCACTATGCGATTTTGAAGCCAGAGTCTCTTTGGTACTGGTCAGTTGGGGCACAAGGACCGG
Source organism: Planctomycetota bacterium (assembly GCA_029549885.1). GTDB lineage: Bacteria > Planctomycetota > Planctomycetia > Pirellulales > Thermoguttaceae > Thermogutta. Next base: position 1,990 of record JAKPII010000452.1, on the reverse strand, counting down.
GGCGCTATAGCTTTATTGTGGGGGTGGGGATGCTGGTGGGTTGGGCCATCCGTGGTTTTGGGGATTGGCGGTTGGGACGATCCACGGCCGTGGCAGGGTGCCTGGTGGGATTTTTGGCCTGGGGCTCTGTGGGATATTTCTTCTGCTGGGAACCGGCACTTGCCAAGGTCTTTATCATTTCGCTACTCAAAATCGTTCTACCATTCCTGCTGGGGATCAGTTTGCTTCAGACAACCAACCATGTTCGTTGGCTGGCATGGGTTATTGTGATCACACAGGGTTATTTGGCCCTGGATTTTAATCGCAGCTACTACCAAGGGATCAACCGGATTGTGCTGGAGGCTTATGGCGGGTTTGACAACAATTGCATCGCGGCAGCCATGGTGGTCGGGACGTTGCTGGCGTTTTTCCTCGGTATAGCGGAGTCCCGCTGGGAACTGAAGACCCTGGCCTTTGCGGCCTGCGGCTTGATGGCCCATACCATTATGTTTTCCTTTTCCCGCGGGGGACTCCTGGGACTGATCGCAGGGGGAACGGCCGCCTTCCTATTGATTCCCAAGACGTTTAAGACGACCCTCATCTATGGATTGGCAATTATTTTGGCTCTTCGCTTGGCCGGGCCAGAGGTCCGTCAGCGATTCATGACCACCTTTGTGGATCCGGAGCAGCGTGACCGGTCCACGCGAAGCCGGGTCGAACAATGGAAGGCGTGTCTCCAGACCATTCGGGACAACCCTTTCATGGGCGTCGGGGTCAATCACTGGCCTCTGCAATCGCAGCGCTTGGGGTTACCCAAGATGCACGCCCATTCCCTTTGGTTGGAGACGGGCGCGGAGACGGGGATTCCAGGCCTGCTCTTGTTAAGCGGATTCTATGGCTTGACCATCTTTCGCCTTTGGACACTGATCCGACAGTGTCCCCATTTGGACCTTTGGTCCCAGAACATGGCACGGGGGGTCGTTGCCGCCTTAATTGGCTTTGCCGTGTCGGTGAGCTTTATCAGTGTTATGTGGCTGGAAATCCCCTATTATACTGCCCTATTGGGCGCGGCCTTGCTGCGGGTTCACACACCGACGTGGATGAGCCGTCATGAGGTTTCGGTAGAGCCAACCCTGGAAGCTGTGGCAGCCCCGCCTGATATCCCCGCCGATGCCTCGTTCCCTCCCTTCCGTAACCATTCGGGTTATGGTTCCTGATCAAGGCCGCGATTTGCCTGAACAAGAAACCGCTTTACAGTCCTCGATGTCCTGTAGCCCAGCAGACCCTCCCATGGAACAACGGCAAGCTGATAGTCCCCAGAGATCACCGCTGGTATCCGACGAATTGGGTTGGGAGTGGAGTTCGTCGGATACGCGTCGTCTCGGGCCGATGTTCCGCGAGATGGTTCAGGAATTATGGCAGTACCGGGAACTTCTCGGACAAATGGTCCTGAGGGATATTCGTATCCGTTATAAACAGGCGGTGATGGGGTTTGGCTGGGCATTACTGATGCCGCTGTTGATTGTCGGTGCCGGTTGTCTGGTGAAAATTGCCCTCGCCCGGGCGAGTGGCGATGGCGTTGATTTGCCGCGTGTGGCGGGGATGTCCGTCAAGGCCCTTGGCTGGGCGTTTTTTGCCGGTGCCCTGGGATTTGCTGCCAACAGCTTGGTTTCGAACATGACGCTTGTGACTAAGGTCTATTTTCCCCGGGAATTGTTCCCCTTGTCCGCGGTCCTTACACAGCTTTTTGATACCCTTGTGGGGAGTATCTTTTTGTCGGTCCTGCTGGTGGTGTTTGCCCACATTGGAGCCAGTTGGAATCTGCTTTGGGTTCCCGTGCTGGTGTTTATCCTGCTGGCCCAAACGGCGGCCGTAGCCCTCCTGTTTAGTTGTGCCAATGTGTTCTTCCGGGATGTCAAGTACATCGTGCAGGTACTTTTGACTTTTGGGATCTTCTTCACGCCGGTTTTTTACGAACCGGAGCTGTTCGGCGCGACGGGCAGCCAACTGA
>JAKPII010000445.1 GCA_029549885.1 Planctomycetota bacterium | reverse complement strand
TCGCATCGGAAACCGCTGGTGCGTCCATCCTATGGAAGGTTGGGACGGCACGCCCGATGGTCAGCCGTCCAAGCACACCATACGGCGGTGGGAGCATTTCGGCCAATCGGGGGCGAAGCTAATCTGGGGTGGCGAGGCATTCGCCGTTCGTGAGGACGGTCGGGCCAATCCTAATCAGCTTTTTTGCCGGCCCGAGAATAAGGAGGCTATGCGCCAGCTTCTTAGTCATCTAAAAGACGCACACCGCGAACGGTTTGGTGCACATGCTCTTGATGATCTTTTGGTGGGTCTGCAACTGACGCATTCTGGTCGTTTTTGTCGGCCACGGCGAAAGGACTTGCCAGAGCCGCTGATCGCCTATCATCACCCGGTGTTAGATCAGAAGTTTGGCATCGATCCAACCAATGACAACGTCGTTCTCAAAGATGAAGATATTCCGCCCTTGATCGATGCCTATGTCGAGGCTGCCAAGATGGCGGAAGAGGTTGGCTTTCAGTTTGTCGATGTGAAGGCGTGCCACGGCTATTTGGGACACGAGTTCTTGTCGGCCTTTGATCGGCCTGGGCCATATGGCGGCGATTTGATGGGGAGGTCCCGCTTTCTGCGGGAGATCATCACGGCGATTCGGTCCGAATGCCCACGGCTGATGATCGGTGTTCGCATGTCAATCTTCGATTTTCCGCCGTTTCGGCCTGACCCGAATCAAAGTCGGGAAGGAAAGCTCGGGCCAGGGATTCCCCACGATTATCCTATCCCCTATCCCGGGTTCGGCTGCGACCGACAGAATCCTCTGGCCATTGACCTCCGCGAACCGATTGAATTGCTACGTCTTCTCCATCGGGATTACGGAGTCATGTTGGTCAATCTGACGGCGGGATCACCTTACTACAATCCACACATCCAGCGGCCCGCGCTTTATCCCCCCTCGGACGGTTATCAACCGCCTGAAGATCCCCTGGTCGGGTGTTTACGGCAGATTCACGCTGTCAAGCAGATCAAACAGGCGATCCCTCAGCTTGTCGTGGTGGGTTCGGCCTACACGTATTTCCAAGAATTCCTTCCCCAAGTCGCGCAGGGAGTGATTCGGGCAGGCTGGACGGATTTTGTGGGAATCGGACGTCTCGTCCTCGCGTATTGGGATTTGCCGGCCGACACCCTTGCCGGCCGTCCCATGCAGACGAAGCGACTCTGTCGCACCTTCAGCGACTGTACCACGGGGCCTCGCAACGGGCTTATCAGTGGGTGTTATCCGCTTGACCCCTATTACAAGGAGTTGCCCGAGTTTCAAGCCCTCCGATCCTTCAAGTCGGCGATGCGGGCAAAATCGGGTGACTCTTCGGAATCGTCGTAGTCAAAGCAACTGCGCGAGATAGGAGGCTGCTCGCCTTGTGATCCCGAGTAGTCCCGAGGTCATGCAATCTGGAAGTCGTCTCCCGGAGGTCGTCATTGCCTTCTGGGTCCGATATCGACACTTATTCCTGACGCTCGGGATCGCATTGTTCTCGGCGCTTGTCGTTCTGTCGCCAAGGGTTCCAAACAGTTTCGTGGTCACCGAACTATTGCCACCGCGCCACCCAGAACGCGTTCAGTGGGAACGGTTCAAACAAATCTTTGGAAGCGACGAACTGGTCCTTGTGGTATATCGGGATCCACAACTGTTTGACCCTAGCGGCTCCGGAATGGCTCGGCTTCACGGCGTGACCCAACGGTTGCGAGCGATCCCCGGTGTTCGCGACACCTGGAGCATCGATCAACCCTTGGGCAACCTAATCATCGAGTCAAAGCTGACGTTTGCCCAGGACCTCCGTCGATTCTTTGAAGGATACACTCACAATAGCCACGGTGATTTGTGCGCGGTTGTTGTTGTCATCGACGGCTCACCGGAAGCAACTCATCGTTTGACCACGACACTACTTGAACTCGACAGAGTCGCCGCCACGTTGCCTGAGGGGATGTTGGTTGGCCCCCCGGTGTTGATCCACGAAGGGTTACGCCAAGCAGAAGCGGATGCCCGCCAATTGCTTTGGCTGGTTGCGGCATTACTCAGCATTGTCGTGTTTGCAATTTCCCGCCAAATCCGTTGGGTGATCATCAATCTTGCCATTGTTGGGGCGGCGATTCTGGCAAGCCAGGCCACCTTGCGGCCTTCTTTTGGCTTCGCGAGCGCACCTCTTGCGTCACTCATCACGGTGGTCGGTGTGGCGACGCTGATGCACGTTTTTACCAGATACAAATTATGCGATACATTTGGCAGGAGCCGAGAAGAGTCCTTCATCCTGAGTATTCAGCAGTTGGCCAAACCCGTGTTGCTGTCGCTTGTAACTGACTGTGTGGGATTCGGGGCACTCAGTTTTTCGGACATCCAACCACTTCGCGAGTTCGCCCTCATGGCCGTCTTTGGGATTGGGTGGCTCGCGCTAAGCGGGGTGCTCTTTTTGCCCGGGTTGGTTCTGATATTATCTCGCGAGAAGAACCCTTCCGGAAAAGCGCACCCCGCACGGCGGTGGACCGCCCTTCCCCGCCAGCGCATAACTCGGTTTTCACGGGCCTTGTTGAGAATTCTGAAGATCACTAAGCGACTTTGGTATTTGCTGATCCCAGCAGTCTTAGCACTCGGGGCACTTTCGATAGGCGGGTTATTCCAACTTGATGTAGAAACCGATTTTACGCGGCACTTTCGTAAGAGGAACAAACTGGTCGTAGCATATGAAGTGGTCGAACACGAGCTGGGCGGTGCCGGGGTCTGGGACATCGCCGTTCCAGCGCCGCGAGAGCTTCACCCCGACTATCTGCGGGCAATTCTGCGTTTGGAAGACCGACTGCGGCAGGAGGTCCTGATACCCTGTGAAGGTGGTCGGCGGCCGGGGCTGACTAAGGTTCTCAGTCTGGCCGACGTCGTCGAAAGTTTCCGTCAAGATAAGTCATTACGATTCATTCGCCAGGACCTTATGGACGCGGTTATCCTCGGCGTGATCCGACAACGCATGCCGGGCCTCTACCGCGCGCTCTACGCGCCTGACCCGGTTGTTCCCGATCGGTGGTGGTTGCGGATTATGCTTCGCTCACCCGAACGGCAAGATGCCTCGTCAAGACGCCAAACAATTAAACAGGTTCGGGACATCACTGCTGAAGAATGGCCGGCGATCAGGGCTACACTACGTTTCAGATCTTCGGGGCAATCGGAAATCTCCCAAAAGGATCAGGATGATGACATCTCGCCACTTGTGACCGGCTATTTTGTTATCTTCTCTGTCGTTGTGGAAAGCATGCTCCGAAATCAAAATATCACATTTCTTGGTGCGCTCGTGGGGATGATCTGTGTCTTTTGGTTGGCCTTTCGCCGTATCTGGACCGTGTTGGCACTTATCCTGTGTAATACGCTTCCCATTATTTTTATTCTCGGTGCGCTGGGATGGTGCCGGATACCCGTCAACTTTGGCGTGGTGATGATGGCAGCCATCTCCTTGGGTTTAAGTGTGGACTCCTCGCTCCATTACGCCACGACATACGAGAGGCTACTTAAGGCGGGAATTAGCCCCATAAGGTCAATTTTCTGTTGCCAAATGCTTCTGGGTCCGCCTGTCATCTACGCAACGCTGAGTTTGTGCGTTGGCTTTCTCAGTTTGACGACCAGTCAACTTGTGCCAACCGCGGTCTTGGGAATCCTTCTGAGTTTTACCATGCTCAGTGGCCTGCTCACAAACGTAACGCTCTTGCCGTGGCTTCTGTTGATCACTCCGCGAAACAAGAACTGTTCTAACGAAGGCACCATGCCTGCTTCGAATGATAGAAAGACACAAAATGAGATAGTAATGGACAAGTTAGAAGGCGATTCGTAATCGCCCTTTTTGGAGAGACATTATGCGTCTGATGCATATTGGAACAGATGAGGCCGGTTACGGCCCCACGCTTGGCCCCCTTGTCATCACGGCCACGGTATGGGAAGGACCTCACCATCTTTACCCCAATCACTGGTATGACCTGCTTTCGCCTTTCGTGGTCAGTGCCCCTCGGCTTCGGCCCAGTGGAACCGGCAATAGAGATGACGAGCAAGCCCCCGTCGTTATCACGGATTCCAAACGAATCTACCGCTCTGGTGGCGGTTTGGGCGGTCTTGAACGCACGGCTTTGGGTCTCCTTGGGTTGGCCCATGGCATTCCAAAAAGCTGGCAGGAGCTTATTGAGTATGTTGACCCTGCCGCGCTTGCGGATCTTTCGATAACGCCCTGGTTAGCAGATTTCAACCCGCCGCTACCCGTGGCTGCAACCCCCAACCAGGTCAAGCAGGCTGCAAATCAACTTTTACAGGCCATGGACAAAGCCGACCTTCGGTGCACGAAGATTCGCTGCCGATTTATCACGGCCTTTCGATTTAATCAGGAACTGGAACGCTTCGCGTCAAAATCGGAGTTGCTTTCCCATGTGACCCTTCGGATTGTGTGTGAACTCCTTCCCAACCAAGGGGAGGTCATCCTTTGGGCAGATCGACACGGCGGACGGGCCCATTACGCCAACGTTCTGTATCAGGCCTTCGACGCCAGCTTTGTTCATATCGAGCAAGAATCCACAGATCGAAGCTCCTATCGAGTGTCCCGCGCCCAACACCAGTTCAGGGCTGTCTTTCTCACGAAGGCCGAGCGGCTCTTGCCGGTTGCCGCGGCCTCCCTCGTCTCAAAATACCTGCGAGAACTGGCTATGCTGGCCTTCAATCGTTTTTGGCAGCGTCGCGTTCCTGGCCTTCGGCCCACGGCGGGCTATCCCGTGGATGCGCAGCGTTTCTTAGCCGAGATTGCCTCTATTCAGCAAAGACTAGGTCTTTCTGCGGACCTCGTCCGCCGCCGCAAATAGCCGTACCCAATCCCGAACAAACACCGGCTTCATCATTGCGCCCGATACGGAGTTGGTCGTTGCCCCATGGCAGATTCTGGCTGCTGGCCGGGTTTACTCGTTTCGATCACCTTGGCCCAGGATGAATCTGGCAACACAGGTTTGAAGGGATCTTCCTTAAAGAGGCGCAAGAAATCGACGGCGTTGATTTTAATGCGGTCAAATTGAAACACCGTTCGCGATTGGCTGGCAGCTTGGGCACTGGGGTGGTAAAGCTGGAGGGCGAAAATATCGAGTTGTGGAAGTTTCAAGATCAATTGTGCTCGCTGAAAGTTGGCCGCCTCCTGCTGATACTTAGGAAAGGCTTCCAACCAAATCTCTTCCGTGACGTTCTGCGGCGTGATGATCCGCATGTAATACCGCCGCTTGAGTGACTCCGCTTGCGCCCCAAAAAGAAACGGCAAGGGTCCTTCGGTGATCGTCTTTCCCTGCAACTCTGGCGGGAGTGGTGTTTCGACGATTTGCTTTGTCTCAAATCGGTACTCATATATAGATCGGCCATCGCACACCCAACGCTCAGGTTGTGCGGCGGGTTGCAGTCGACCATTGATAACCTCCTCATCCACGCGGAATAGCCCCTTGTCCGGTGCGGAGTACATGATCTTACCCCGCACGATACGTTTCGGTTGATTGGGAGGTCCCCACACGGGATCAAACTCCCAGCGGGTGAATTCACATTCGAAGGTCTTGATTTTGGAACTGCGCTCCTCCCAGGCCAGCAAGACGCGATCGAGCTGCTCTTGCTCAGCAGGAGTAAGCACAAAAGGGGGGGCAACGACGTTATTGCCGCCTTGTGGCGGAACGCTCTGCCCCGCCACAACAGCCCCGGGCGAAACTGTATTGCCCGGCACCGGCTGCGCTCCTGGTTGAGATCGATAGTTTGGGTAACCTGGAGCCGCATTTCCCGTCGGTGTTTGTGCCTGAAATCCCTGCGGAATCCCCTGCGCCATGACATGTGCAGGCAAACAGAGGATGGCAAGGACCGCGAGATGACCAACGAGCGGGTGGCCAGTTTTGCCGATTTCTAGGCGTTTCTTGCCATATCGAAGCATGCGTTGTGTCTCCGCAATTCAGTTACTTTCCACGCATTATGCGGGATCCAGTCGGAGGCGAGCCCCTACCCGGCTTTCGCATTCCGCCCAGATCACCGCCTCCAAGCCAATCAGGGCCTGTTTCTCCCTGGACAAAGGCAGGGGAATCCCAGGATTTTCCGTATTTTAGAAGTCCAGGTTCAGAACCACCAAGAGCAAAATAGGGGTAGCTCTCTGATTATTGACCACACACCGGATTCACGTCCGTTCCGCTTACGGAATAAAGGTGAACCACAATCCGCGGTCACTAGATGCGCAAAGGACTACAACTGCGTTGTCTTGAAGATGTGACGGCACGGCGCGTCTCCCACATCGACGGGTACCAATTTTGCATCTCCGCGTGGACACCCGGCGGAACTACGCCTGGCCCCATTTTGGCTATAATTACAAGTAGATGCGAGACGGTGGCATTCGGTTTGCCTCTTCTCATCGTTCTGGAGGCTACGCCCACGCGGCACGGTCGGAGCGATTACACAATACAGGTTAATCATGGCCAGTAATGTTACCTATCCGCGACCTCTTCCACCCCCACCTCCCGTCACTGCGGGGCGTGCAGCTCAGCATGTGGATCGCGAGGAGTTGCTTATCCTTCAGCAGGTGGAGGCCACGCGACGCCGGATCGCCACCGTGGAGCTAACGTGGCGGATTTTGGTTCTCGTGACCGGTACGGTCCTTTTTGCCATCATTGCGGCCATCTTAGATCAATGGGTGTTCCCCAAGGGATTACCGCCCTTGTTTCGATGGTCACTTTGGGCAACGTTTATCACGGCAGCGTCTGTTTGGACCGTCGTTTCGATCGTGCCGTATCTGGTGCGTCGCATTCACCCTGTCTTCGCGGCTTACGTGGTCGAACAGGCAGTGCCCAATCTGAAACATAGTCTCATCAGCTTTTTGACCCTCCGCAACGCAAGGGAGGAATTTCAGTCTGACCCTATTCGCAAAAATGTCTTTCGCGGACTGGAGGCAACGACGGCCAACACAATTGCCAAGGTACCTGCCGATGCCGTCGTTGACCGTTCGCAGATCATCCGGACTGGGTATGTGCTAATTGCCTTGACAGCCATCTTCTGCCTATATGTGATCTTTTCGCCGAAGGATCCTTTCCGGTCCTTCGCCCGTGCTTTACTGCCTTGGAGCCGCATATCTCCGCCCACGAGAGTGAAGATTGACGACGTTCGGCCGGGAACCTCAGGCATTTTCGAAGGCGAACGCGTCGTCGTCACTGCTAACGTCCGCGGTCTAAAGGCAGGAGAAGAGGTCAAACTTGTCTATTCGACATCAGACAAGCAGGCCATTAACCAGGCCATTCCCATGGTCCGAGAGCGCGAGAACGATGACCGCTTCTCGTGCGAATTGAGTCAGAGCTTCCAGCAGGAGACAACTTACCGCATTTTGGCCGGTGATGCAACTACGGAGGAATACCGGCTGACTGTGGTCATCCCGGTGCGGATCCGCATTCGCACTGTGGAATACCAATTTCCACGATATACCGGCCTGGCACCCCGTGTGACCAAGAACCTGGGGGATATTCGGGCCATCGAGGGGACCCAGATCAACATGACGGTCGAAAGCGATGTCCCCCTGAGTACTGCCGAAATGGTGATTGAGAAACTCCAGACCGTAAGTGTCCCCATGGCCGTCAAGGGCCGCGAGGCCTTTGCCCGAACGACCCTCCGGCTTTCCAAACCTGAAGCAAGTGAGCCTGAGTTCGCCGCCTACTTCATTCGCGGCCAAAGTGCCGATGGGCGTCCTAGCGTCGATCCCGTCAAATACACTATCGAGATTATCCCCGATCGACCGCCCGAAGGATCCTGGTTGGAACCTAAGGAAGAAGAAGTCAATCTCCCAGTGAACGGGGCTCTACCGTTGCGTATCCGGGCAGTAGATCCCGACTTCGGACTCCGTCACGTCACGCTGGAAATCGAGGCAGCGTCATCTCCCGTAGCGAAAGAAGGACTCCTCGAAAAGCCAAGTGGGGAAAGTCACAGCGGCGAATTTCAGGGCGAATATCTATTCTCGCCCAAGAAGCTCAACTTGGCCGTGGGGGACGTGGCCATTTGTCGGGTGACTCTTGTGGATAATCGGGAACCCACACCAAATCGTACCGTCCTGCCCGTTCGTCGGATTCGTATTGTGGCGGAGGACGCGGCAGGCCAGTCAAGCGATCGGCAGCCCATGTCACAACCGCAACAATCGCGGAATCAGCCATCGCAGAAGACGCCCGATGCTGAAAAGAATCAGCAGCGTCCTCCTGAAAACCCTGCTCAGTCGCAGTTACCGGAAGAAAAAACATCGACGGCAAATGAGCCCCAGTCCACGGAAGGTCCCCAGCAGCCCCGCGAGCCACAAGAACAGTCGTCACGCCCGGCTGAGCATCCCGCGGCAACTCAAGATCGCCAAGAGGGGGCCTCGCGACCAACGCCGCCGACAGAGAATCCCAGCGAAACTGGCGAACCGCAAAAGAATACCGGGGCAGAGGCCAATAATCCCCAGAAATCTGACCCGACGAGCGGGTCATCGTCTCCGCAAACCGGTGATCAAGGCCAAATGGGCGATCAGTCGTCTTCACAACAAGGCAAGCAGCAGACTGGGACACAGTCTCCAACTGAGTCTTCACAGGGCCGTGAGACAGGCCAACAGTCCGAAACGCCCTCCGGTCAAGGGACATCCGCCGATCGCCAAGGCGATTCGGCATCAACTCCCGCGGCTCAACAAGGAACCGAAACAGGTCGCGAGAGCGCTGGCGAACCAGCAAAGAGTGGGGCAGGCCAGCAAACAGATGCACGCGAGGCGACTAGTCAGCCCTCCGCGGATCCGGACAACCGGACCACGCCATCGGAAAAACCTGGCGAAGGCCAACAACCGGCAACGGGTTCGCGAGATACTCACACGCCGCGTCCCGACGGTCAAGGCCAAACCGGTCAAAGCGAGGCATCGCCCGATCGTTCTGCAAATCAGGGTGAAAAGGCCGGCGGACAGCAACAAGGAATTCCAACGAGTCCTCAAACAGGGACCGGCTCGGATTCCACCGCATCCGGACGTCCTCAACCTAATCAAGGTCAGGGAAGCGGAGACAATTCTGCGGGTTCAGGCGAGCGGACTGGCGGTGACCAGACCTCCGGCTCGCCCGGTGTGAGTGGTTCCCCCTCGCCGTCTGAGCCGAGGACAACCTCCCCTGGGACAAGACAGGAACAAACGCCTGAGCAAAAGGGCACTCCTCCCGGGGAAAAAGTTGATGGCATCAGCAATCCTGGGGAAGCAGTGGAGAGAATTCTTTCTTACCTGGAGAAGAAGGGGATTGATCCCTCTCAGTTGACCCGGGAAGCAAAAGCCGGGGAAAGCGAACAAGCCTCACCGCGAGAGGTGCAAAAAGGCCCCACTCAAGGAGAGAAATCACGGACACCATCGCCGACAGATGCTGCGGGAGGTGCGAGTTCTCCGCAACCAACACCCGAGCAAGGTGGCCAAGCACGGCCCGGGGCCAGTCCGGATATGCCGTCCGGGGTGCCGCAGTTGACTGAAAATCCACCAGCATCCGGGCGTCAAGATGAGCCTGCCGCACCTCCACCCATGGGTGCCCCTCCGGGGGAAAGCGGATCGCCAGACCGTGATCCTGCCGGACAGGGGTCGCAGGAACCTCCGGCGGCTGGCCAGCCAGACAGTTCCGCCAGACAAAACCCCCATCAACCGCCACAAGGCGTTGCGGGCGATCAGGCGGGTATGGGCGGTCAGGGCGGTGGACGGCAATCACCTCAACCGGGTGAGGGCACGCCCGGTTCCCAGACCCCGACCGACTCTCAGGAAGGCGCTCCCATGGCAAGCTCCGAGGGACAAGAAACTGGTCAAGCTGGCGCGAAATCCGGTGCTTCCGCTCAGTCGAACACCACGGGACAAGGTGAGGGAGGTCCTTCGCAAGAAGGACAGACCTCCCAAAGTCCGGGAACAACAGGACCAGCCGATCAAGGTTCGAGAGGGACACCGTCGCAAATGGCAGGTGGTCCGCCTTCTCGGGGTGGAATGCCGGGTGGCACTCGTGGTCCAGGTGGTGGTACGCCCCCTGTGGAGACACCAGTGGATGATCCCAATCTGGAGTTCGCGCGAAGACAAACCGATTTGGTCCTCCGCTATCTGGAGGAAGAATTGGCAAAACAAAATCCCGACAAGGAATTGCTCGGACAACTAGGATGGAGCCGCGAAGACGCTGCCGAATTCCTGCGTCGATGGAAAGAATTGAAGCAGGCAGCGGGGGATCCCTCGCCAAAAGGCAAAATGGCACAAAAGCAACTTAACGAGATCTTTAAGAGCCTTGGATTGAAGCCGAGAAGTAGTACAATCCAGGGAAGTCGGCAACACCAAGATGAGTTGCGTGGAATGGATGCTGGTCGGGACGTTCCTCCCCCTCCCCAATGGAGTGAGTATTTCGAGGCCTACTTGAAGTCGCTCGGAGCGACACCGTAGGCTGTCTTCCGTGGCTATCTCCGGTGATCATCCGAGGATGCCACTCAAACCACCCAGATAACCCTGGTGTCGGTTCCCACTGGCAACGTCATTATGGAAACCAGCGTGCGAGGAGTCTTTTATGAAATCGGTCGAGCCCCGGTACCTAACGCCCTTCCATCCGCGTCAGATCCCGCATTTTTTTACGGACGTTCTTGTGATCGGTGCGGGACTGGCAGGACTCCGGTCTGCTCTAGCTGTTGATCCCAAGTTGTCGGTTCTAATCGCCTGCAAAGATGGTCGTGAGGGCTCCAATAGTTGGCATGCGCAGGGCGGAATTGCCACGGTTATGGATCCAGAGGATTCTATTGAGAATCACGTCCGCGATACGCTTGAAGCTGGCGGAGGGCTTTGTGATGAGACGGTTGTGCGGAGCGTCATCTCCGAGGGCCCAGAACGGATCCGGGAGTTGATCTCCTGGGGTGCGGAATTCGATCGTGTCGGGAACCGACTAGCCCTGGGACGAGAAGGTGGCCATAGCCATAATCGGATCGTCCACGCCAATGGCGATGCCACCGGCCGGGAGATTGTTCGGATTCTCTACGACCGGGTTCGCCAGCAACCAAATATCGACATTTGGGAGGATACATTCACCATTGACCTGTTGACGTGGGAAGGCCGATGTCGAGGGGCCATGGTGTGGAATCACCGCCACGGGCGGACACTGATTTGGGCCAAGCAGACGATCCTCGCAACCGGTGGGTGCGGACAATTGTACCGAGAAACCACCAATCCCGAAGTCGCAACTGGCGATGGGATGGCCCTTGCCTACCGGGCGGGGGCCGAGTTGCGGGATATGGAGTTTATCCAGTTCCACCCCACCGTCCTCTATATAGCCGGAAGTGCGCGGCACCTAATTACGGAAGCTATGCGAGGTGAAGGTGCCTGGCTCGTTGATCGACACGGACATCGCTTCATGTTCGATTACGATCCCCGCGGTGAACTTGCCCCCCGCGACATCGTGAGCAGCGCCATCGTGGAGCAAATGGAAAAAACGCGGCATCCCTGCGTCTATCTTGATCTCACGCATTTGGACCCGAACAAGATTCGGCAACGATTTCCCGGCATCACCAAGATTTGCGAGGAGTTTCGCCTCGATTTGACCCGCGATCGGATTCCTGTCCGACCCGGCGCCCATTACATGATGGGGGGGGTTACGGTCGATCTCGTCGGTCGAACAACGGTGCCTGGCTTGTGGGCGGCGGGTGAGGTCACCTCTTCTGGTTTGCACGGTGCTAACCGTTTGGCTTCGAATAGTCTCCTTGAAGCCATTATCTATGGGCGTCGGGCAGGCGAAGGGGCAAGCGAAGCCGCCAAACAAGAGCCTGACGATTTCTCGGTGTTGCCGCTGGCTAATGCCCCCGCGCCTTCGCCCCACGAGCCCCTTGACCTCGTTGATATTCGCAACTCGGTGAAGAGCTTGATGTGGCGCAGTATGGGCGTCCGACGGGAAAAAGAGGGCATGATGGAAGCCCTAGAGGACGTGGAACGTTGGTGCAGCTATGTCTTGCCCCGTCAGTTTAATCACCCCCAGGGCTGGGAATTGCAAAATATGCTCACTATCGCCAGACTGATCATTCAAGCCGCTTTAACCCGAGAAGAATCTCGCGGCTGCCATTTCCGCACAGATTTCCCATTTCCGCGTGAAGAGTGGCAACAACGTCATATCTCGTTTAGATATCAACCGTAAAACAGGGCTAGGGAAGGTTATCGTTTGGGCCACGCTCGTCGCTTCAACGGCAGCAGCACCGTTAGAAACAGTCGCTTGACAATGCTGGCTGTGTGTGAATAATCCCAAATTAAGCTGGTTGGTCACCA
>JAKPII010000433.1 GCA_029549885.1 Planctomycetota bacterium | reverse complement strand
CGGGTCAGTTTCCTTGGCCAGGTGTGCGCGAATGATTGGGCCAGCGGCGGCGATATCGATTCGCGCCAAAGCCCAGGCACAGGCCTCCCGGACAACGGGCTCGGAATCTTCAAGTCCGCTCACCAAGACGTCCCAGGCTGCCTGATTACGTTGATTCCCTAACACGATGGCCGCGTTGCGCAACAGGCCTCGCCTTTTTGCCCTCCACAAGGCCGTTGGGCCAAACATCTTGCGAAACTCATCCTCCTTCAACCGAAAAAGCGCAATCAAATTGATGACGCGGGTCTCGGTAGCCTCCGAAGTTGCTTGGGCCGTGGGGCCCAGTCTCCGATTCCAGGGGCACACCTCCTGGCACAGGTCGCAGCCAAAAAACCAGTTACCCACAAGCTCTCGCAGTTCCCGAGGAATAAAACCACGTAACTCAATCGTCAGGTAACTGAGACAACGTCGGGCATCGAGGACGCGTGGGCTTACCAAGGCCCCGGTGGGACACGCGCGCAAGCAAGCCGAGCAACTGCCGCACCGGTCACCGGCAAACGGCGGGTCGAAGTCGAGTTCTGCTGTGGTCAACAGCGCGGCCAAAAAGGTGAAGCTACCGCAATCGGGGCCAATGAGCAACGTGTTCTTGCCGATCCAGCCCAAGCCAGCCAATTGTGCAAAGTCGCGTTCCAACAAAGGGGCTGTATCGACAACCCCGCGGACCGCCGCTGAGGGATATTCTGCCTGAAGGAATCGTCCCAGCTTTCGAAGCCACTGCCGAATGGTCTTGTGGTAATCGGGGCCATTGGCGTAGCGTGCGATGAGCCCATAACCAGCAGGTGGGTTCTGCTCTGCATCTCTTTGATACGGGAAGCCCAGCATGATCAGGCTTCGTGCGCCGGGTAGGATGGACGACGGGCTTCGATACGCCTCCTTTCTCTGGGCCAAATAGTGCATCTCCCCGTGGTAACCCGCCTCAAGCCACTTGAGAAAGGCCCCATAATGGGGCGGCTCCACCGCCGGGCAAATGCCAACACAACAGAAGCCCAGGTCTTTTGCAAGGTCTTTCAAACGAATTACAATGTTGAGTGGCATGCGGAAATAACGTTACGTTTGGACGGCTCGCTTGAACCGGGTCAGTTTAGAGCCTATCCCAAAAAGTCCCCCTCTCCCTCCGGGAGAGGGGAGATTACGAGATAGGCTCTTAATTCGCGATGACCCAATCGATCGTTGCTGTCGCGGTTTCGTTTCCGCCGTCAAAACGGTGTGGTCATCGGATGCACTGCGACGCGCTATAGCTATACTTGGGAATACTTTGGGATCATTTAAGTCCATAGGGATTATACAAGAACGATGATCATGAGACACACAAAGCTGCGGATTAACCCGACAATTTGGGCACTGAGTGCGATCGGTTTGCTCGGCCTATTCTCTTTCGCAGGGTGCCAGTCACGGCCTCCCCTAGAAGAGTTGGGCGAACTCGAATTTGCCGTGCCGGATATCCCGGGAATCGATGACCCGTACCCGTTCCCGGATGTCGCAGGCAGTGCCGAGAAACCGGCAGATTCGGAACAGTCGGACGATGAACCGTGATCAACCGGCCAACAAGCGTTCGCAGTTGTTCGAGTGGTCTATACAAGTAAAGCGCGTTGGCCGTGGGTGAGTCGCGAAATACTTCGGTAATCTATCTCTGCGGATGAAACGCAACGTGGGACCCAAGAGTAGCCAATAGGAGGCCATCAAATGTTGTGGCGATACCTTATGTCCTGTGCATGTGGCGTGGTTGTTTTTCTAGCAATGGATGGGCAAAAGCTAATGGGCGAAGAGGCCACCTTTTGGGTCTATTATGGGACATACACGCGAGACACAAGTCGCGGTATCTATGTTGGAAAATTCGATGCCAACACGGGGCGACTGACGGAACCGGAACTAGCCGCGGAAACGCGGAATCCTTCTTTCTTGGCGGTTCACCCCACGCGGCCCCTGCTTTATGCCGTGGGTGAGTTGGCGGAGTTTGAGGGTCAGCGAACCGGGGCGGTTTTGGCATATCAAATTGATAGTCAATCCGGGAAACTCGTCGCCATTAACCGGCAACCTTCTGGCGGAACGGGGCCATGCCATCTCGTTGTGGATCCTTCGGGACGATTCGTGTTGGTCGCCAATTACGGGGGAGGTAGTGTTGCCAGCCTACCGATCCGTCCAGACGGGGGACTCGAACCGCCCGCTTGTGTTCTACGTCAGGAAGGGCGGAGCGTTCACCCGACCAGGCAGACGGCCCCCCATGCCCACCAGATCAACTTTAGCCCCAAAGGGGATCTTGTCCTCGTGCCCGATCTTGGACTGGACAAAGTACTTCTGTTTCGATGGTCGCCGGCCGATGGGCAACTCACGGAATATGATCCACCCTTCGTGACCGTCCCGGCAGGCTCCGGTCCGCGGCATTTCGCCTATCATCCCACAGGGCGGGCCCTGTATGTCCTTAACGAACTGACGGCCACGGTCTGCGTGTTTGAATGTGCATCCGGTGTGCCAACCCGATTGGTTGAGACAGTGTCGTCGTTGCCGCAGGATTTCTCAGGCTCGAACACTGCCGCAGAGATCGTGGTACACCCGACGGGTCGCTTTCTCTTTACCTCGAACCGAGGGCACGACTCCGTCGCGGTGTTCCGAATCGCCGACGATGCCTTGAAAATCAGCCTAATGGAAAATGTCAGCGTGCAGGGGAAAACCCCACGCTTCATTGGCATTGATCCTACGGCAACGTTTCTTTTCGCAGCAAACCAGGATTCCCACAACGTTGTGGTCTTCCGTATTGATGTGGAATCCGGACATCTGACACCGACGGGGCAGGTAATCAATCTTGGCTCACCGGTGTGTATGATCTTCCGGAAGTGACAGCCCTTTTGTCGCGCCAATTGGCCAAAGAGGCTTCACCTGAGATCAATTTAACGCGCGTACCACAAGAGAAGTCTGACAAGCTGATCCATCCTATCGAGGATGCGGAGTCGGCGGCGAAAGATCGAACTGGCCAGTGTGCGGTAGGTCTCGCCACGATCGAGGGCGATGACCACGGCGGCCACGTCATCGCGGGTGGGAGTCCCGTCGGGACAAGCCAGCCTTAAAAGGGCCAAACCAACCGAAAAGGATGTGGCCAAGGCTCGCACCCGGTCGGTTAGCGACCAGCCCTTTCGACCGCAAACGGCATATCGTTTTGAAATGGCCATCTTTTCGAAATAATCATCGAGGGGCTCCAAGACATCTCGGTGGATGGCCCCTAAATTGTTGTCCAACACCGCCAGATCAATCCAGTCCGCGAAGGCCTTCTTGCCGTCATGGGTTTCGGCAGATTCCCCATCGTTTTCAACACCGCTTGCAGCCAGATCTGTCATTTCTGAACCCACAGGGAGCTGATCATTTCCTCCCGTTTGTCCACCGTCAGCCCACGGAGATACTTCACCTGCAAGTGGTATCGTGGCGGCAACCCTGAGGCATCGTTCAGGTCCAAGAAGGGAAGGAATCCGCCCGCGGCCAGTCGCCATGCTCCATGACGTTAGGATCCAAGCGAAGCGTCCTCGCCAGCCGGCTTCGAGGCGAGAACCAGGGTGGAGGCGATAGTACTCAATCAAACACCTGCGGAACACGAGCTGCGCCGTCCGATTGGGGGCTACGCGTTGGTTAAATAACGGAGCAACCTCTTTCGTGATCCCGCGTTCCAGCAGGCCAACAAGGTCAACAAACTGTTGGGCATTTAAGCGAGCCAACCGGCAACGATCGAGAAGCTGCGCGAATATCACGGCGTGAGCCAGACGTCGTACCATCGGAAAACGGGTATCCGTCAGAAACCGTTCGACGGCATTTGCAACATACAAGAATTGATTCCAATTTCCCCGATAAGTCACGGTGAGTGGCGGCGGTGGAGTTAAGGTCATTTGAAAACGCTGGTTTTCTACCAGTGGCCGCCAATCCTCCTCTTGTTCGGCAAGCGATCGGCCCTGTTGCGAAATGACACTGGGACAATTGTGACGCAGCGTTAGGTAGGCAAATCGCTCGAGTGGGACAAGCTGATAGGGAAACATTCGGCAAACCAAGGGCTTGGCGTCGGCACCAAATTTCTCGTGAATACGACACCGCCCCTGAGGGCTTAGAAAGACGCAAAACCCGTCGGGACGATGAGCCAGTCGATACTTGGATGTTCCAAAACGGGTTCTCACAAACAGACGATGCCCAGCCAGTTCGGGATGCTTGTCCCAACCTTGGCCACGGATTCTTTCGTATTCCTCCTCCGACAAAGGGATGATGACGTGGCGACAGCAAATACCGCAGCCGTGGCAGTCCCAATATTCCGTAACGGGTAATAGCCGGACGGGAAGGTTGATGGTCATGGGTTAAGATATGTTCTTCCAGTCGCTTTAAGGCGCGAGCGATTTGAACAAGGGCAAATGTCGATAATAAACCTCGAGGATGAGGAGATGGAATGCCGTCACGTAGAGGCGACCGGCCTCTGCTCCCCAGCGGTCGGCCACCGGTTGGATCGGGTCCCAACTACCGGCCCACGGCCCCGTTTGGACCTGCTCCTTAAGCAATGTTTCCTGCATCCGCTGGTTCCACAGTTGCCAGGTCTCGCCCTGCATTTGGAACATGACCTGGGTAGCGTAATACCAGTAGTAACAATCCCGCACCACGGCCGAGCCGCTTGTGTAACTGGGCATGTTCTGCTTAAGGTACTCAACGCCGCGACGCAAAGCCGGTGTATCCCGTTGCCAACCGAGATAAATTCGCATAAGAAGTCCCTCGGCCGTCATGGCCCAATTGGGCAACCGCAAATGGCTCTGCGACGCCGTCTGTCCGGCGTACGGATTGTAAACATAGCGTGCCCCATCATCGACCTGTGCTTGATCAAGCCAGCGGGCAACGCCTTGAAATGCGTCGCTCGGAACAATCAGACCTGCCATTTGAGCGCTCTTCAGCGCCATCAATTGCCAACCGGTCACAGAGGTATCCGTCTCCTTGCGCGGAACATAGCGCCAGCCACCGAATTGCGGGCTTTGCGATCTCACAATATAGTCAATCGCCTTCATGGCGGGTTCACGCAATGCCGGATCGCGCGTCATGCCATAGGCCTCACAAAGGGCGATTGTCCCCAGCCCATGGCCATAGATCTGGGTATATTGCGTTGAATCCGTTTCAGAGCGAAATAATTGTCCGTTGTTCAATTGGTTCCTGATCAACCAGCGTAAGCCGCGATCAACTGTATCCTTGTATTTGGGTTCCTGATGGGTGTAACCCGCCCCAAGAAAGGCGAGCAGTGCCATGGCGGTGGCTGCCGTATCGCCGTGCATTTGACCGAGGCCAAAGGTCTTATCGTCGCCCGCCAGCGTTCGTGGCAAGCGGTTTAAACTCCAATGTCCGTCGGCGAACTGGATCTTTGCGAGGAAGGCCAGGCCCTTTTCCACGGCGGCTTCGCTTTCCGGCGTACCTCCGTACTGGGCGGCGGTGCTCCCTCGCTGTGCCGGGTCACGTTGACGGAACGCCTCCGAGGGATCAAGTTCGGCCGTTCCGCCCAGTTGCCGCTGAAGTCCCTCTCGCCCGATGAGCCCACGTCGGCCGATGGGACTCACTACCAGTCGCTCCGGCCGTCCCGGCATACCCGAGGGCATCCCGGCCAGCAACGATGAAGTTACACTGCCCGTTTCATCTCCCCCACCCGTTGATCCCAATAACCGGGGTGTTTCACCAACGGGGCCCGCTGCGATTTCAAATCCCCCTTGATCAGCCACGGACACTCCTCCCTGAACCGAACCCGTCTCGCCGCCCGCTTTTACCCCGTGCGACGAGCCGCCTCCCTGACCGGTCAGACCATCGGGTCCTCCCGCTAGCTCCGCCAACCCTGCCCCAGGAAGGCCTACCCCTCCCGAGGCGCGGCCTCGCCCAGGACGCAGGCCAGTTGCTGCGAGCGCGCCCGCCCCCGTGCCGAGGGCCTCGTCAGCCGAGCCTCTGACCATTGCCGGGACCGTCGGTCCGGGTACGCCGCCCACGCCTTGACCGCTTAGAAGGCCACTGGGTCCGCCGTCCGCGTCTGAATGAACTTCCAGAAGCGGTACCTGCCCTGCTCCCAGTTGACCCGGTCGAAAGGCCAATTTGTCGCCCACTCCGCTTGAGCTTGGTGCCCCGCTCTCTCCAGTGCCGGCCACCGGTCCACCGACCCCGACGTTACCCACTTCGGGCGAAACGAGGGAGGGAAGTCCCGACGTCTTGCCCGTATTTCGCAGCGACCGCGGCTGAGTTGCCAGCGTATCGAGGCCGGCCCGGGAGGTCTCCCCCTCCCCGCCTCCCGTGCTCGCACCTTGCGCCTGGCCCAATCGAGAAACGCCGGAATCGCGGATCATGGCGGCCGTGGCCGCAGACAGATCGTCGGCCGCCGGTGTTCCCAATCGCAGGGCGGCGGCGTCCAAATTGGCGAGCGGAGCGGTGGGGGCGAGGGCTGACTCACGTGCTTCAAGCGATGACGGCCCGGACGCCGCGCCGCCTGCCGGCAACTGGGCTAAAGAAGGATCCAAGTTGGCCGTCGAGGTCAAAAGATCCCGTTGGTTCGCCGGATTGCGTCGCGGGGGGTTGGACGGGGCTAAGGCTCCCACCTGCGCGGTGTTTTCGGTAGGTAGGGGTGATCGCACCACGGCGGGTGGCGTCCAGGCCGATTCCTGGGGTACGTCGGAAACCGGCGCAACCAGCGGGGTCGGCGTTGCCTGCGGATTGAGGGCAGGATCACCTGGATTCAATTGGCGTGACGTCGGTTTGCCACCCAGTGAAGGCGTACTCATCTCCGGTTGGCTACTCACAAGTGTCTGTGAAGAGATGGCCTGACGAGGTCCAGGCGGGGTCGCACGATTTTCGACGTTTCTTTCGGTGGTTGCCCGTGGCGGAGCGGCCGGTAAGACAACCTCCGAAGCGGACGGAGATTGTCGCAAGATCACGGATTCCGGAAGAACGTCCTGGCGAGTGATCTGGTCTTGGGGTACCATATCACGCGGCTTGGAGGGACTCAACTCTACGGGCCGTTGGAGCGGGGCCTCCTCACGAAGCGGTGTCGCCTCTCGATCGATCTGACGATTGTGGGACTGCAATTGTTCGATGAGTCGTTCCGGGGTTTGAAGCGACTGGCGTTCAGCCGCCAAGGGTGTGACCTCTTCAGGAAGCACGTTCTCAGGACGGGATTCCTCCGCAATCTCACTTACAGAGGGGACAGGGGGGGCCTGAGGAGTGATCTCCGTCATTGACTCGCGTTCTGTGGGCATGGCCGTAGTCGCGGGTTTTTCATATTCCGACAAGGCCCCCGGCTCGGCGAACACACTTTCGACGTAATCGGGGATGGTGACCACCTCCTCCACCGTCGTACTTCCGGCTGCCTTTTCACGCAGAAACGCCACCAGTTTTAAATATTGCTCGCGGAGGAACACGGCCAGGATCATATGGAGAAACAGGCTGAGAACCACGCAAAACTGGATGCGTCGTGCCGTCGGTGCCTTGAGCCTGGCCGTACTGAAAAGAAGACCAATCACGAGAACGGCAATCACCCCAAGGCGGAAAAATCCGTTGTGGAGTAGCCGTGGATCGAAGAAATTCTCTGTGGTGGCTAGGACAATCCCTGTCACGAAGCCCGCGAAAACCAGGATGGCCAGGTTGACCGGCCAAACCTGTTCATCAAAATCGCCGAGGTGTTCGTTGACGATCTTACGGACAACTGACCTCGACGCTCGTCTTGGTGTTTCACCTGGACGTGCCATTGGGGCACACAATCGAGCTACAAAACTGAGCGAACCACTCCAAATCCCCCAGCCATCACATCTTAACGTTACGGCGACGGAGGGCTTGACGCCGCTTCCGCGGGCGGGCCCGTCTTACGTGTCGCCAAACGATAATCTGATATGTTGGCCTTTTTGCATGCGTTGATGGCAGCAACCACCGGTTGTAATCGACAGCGTTCGTCGGCCCGAATAATGACGGTTGTTCGACTTGGGTTAGCCGACCACGCTTCCAAGAGCATTTTTTCCAGTTGCGCAAGCGTGAGCGTTTTTCCCCCCACATAAAATCTGCCGTTTTGGTCAATGTTGATGAAGAGCTCTCTCGGCTTACTGACTAACGGCTGAGCCTCGCTGGCATTGGGCAGTTTCACAGGCAGTTGCCGTTCTTCCTCGGCAAACTTGCTTGCGATGAGAAAGAAGATGAGCAGGTTAAACACCACGTCGATGAGTGGTGTCATCGTGAGGGATTCGAGGGCACGGCTTTTATTGCGGATGAGAACGCTCATGGAACGGCTCCTAAACGCGTTGGCGCAGGCGGTGGCGGCGGTTGAGGCACATCCCGCTTGGGTGGGGCGTCGCTCAACGACAACTGATCGGCATCAATGCGAAGCCGACCCTCAAACGACTCCAACTGGGGCAGGAGCCCAAGGAGCGACTCGTTCAGTTCTCTCAAAAGCTTTTGAATACGTCCCTCAAAATAATGAGCCAAAACGGAAGCGGGAATGGCCACGCACAGCCCGGCAAAAGTTGTCACCAAAGCTGTATAGATCCCTTGGGCGAGCATTTCCGCCCGATCTGCACCCGTCGGTAAGTGTGACGTGACAAAGAAGGCCTGGATCATGCCTTGGACAGTCCCCAATAACCCCAGCAAGGGAGTCACTGCCGCCGAGAGCGTGAGGAAACGGACATTTCCGTAAAGGCGATCGGCCTCCCGTTCCGTGGCATCGCGCATGGCCTGCTCGATTTCGGGCAAAGGGCGTCCCACTTTGAGCAGCATTGCCTTGAGCACATTGGAAGCCGCGGACGGGTACCGCTGCGCGAGACGATAGACCGCCCGCGGATCAAACCCCCGTTTTTCCACACTGGCCGCGCCCAATCCTCGTATCAACTGATTAGGAACAATCTTTCGCCGCCGCAACCCAAGGGCCCGCTCCAAACCAAAGATGACGGTCAAAACCGACATCAGTGTGATGGGAATCATCAACACACCGCCGCGGAAGGCCAAATCTAGCACGTTAATCTGCGGAACCTGCTGCTGAGCCGGGGATTGCGGGGCAGATTCCTCGGGGACTTCGGGGGCAGCCAGGGCCTCTGCAGCCTTTTGATCAGCCTCGGTCCAATCAGGTTGCTGGTTACCAGATGGATTGACCGGTTCGCTTGTACCTGGAGCACCATCCGCCGGCCGGGGTGGGCCCCCCGGGGGCTGAGCACACACCATCGGGGGCGATAACGCCACGGCACACCCTACGAACAACATTGTGCCGATGGCCACCAGCGGACATCTTTGCTGGAATATCCAAGATCTGATGAGTCTGGAACGCGACATTTTCGGTTCTCGCTTATGTATCAGTAACCGACGGCAGAAGGCGACGGGTTTCTACCCATACCTTCTTTTTATCGGTTATCCCGTTACTGCCTGAGCATCTGGAGTTTAGCCTTAGCGTCGGCGATGCGATCACTCTGCGGAAATTTTTCGATTAACTCCTGGTATATCTGCGCCGCTTGTTCGGGCTTCTTTAACATCTCAAAGCAGCGTGCGGCTTCGTACAGTGCCGCTGCCTGCCATGTGGGACTATTAAAACCGTAGGCCACGCGGAAGAAGCTCTTCACCGCATTGTCGTACTCTTTTTGTTGGAACTCGCTTTCTCCAATCATGAATTGAGCGCGGGCTGCCGTTTCGTCGGTGGCCTTTTGAACTACCCGCTGAAAATGCTCCACGGCTTGTTTGAAATCATTCTGCTGATAGTAAATGTAACCGATTTCGAACTCGACCTGGGAAATTTCCGGGACAGAAGGAAACTTCGTCAGGCACTGGTTAAAGAACGAGAAGGCCTTCTCCCATTGATTCAACCGCGAGGCCGCCTGACCTGCATGAAGGAGACGCAGAACCTCGAAAGTCTCGGTATCCAGTGGCTTCAGCCGCTCATAAGTTGCCAAGGCCTCGCCATATTTACCCAACTGAAAGAGCGATTCCGCCTCCATGAACACGGCCTCGGGGAACAGCGAACCCTGCGGAAAAGCTTCTCTCTGATAAGCGAATGTCTGTTTGGC
>JAKPII010000431.1 GCA_029549885.1 Planctomycetota bacterium | reverse complement strand
AAGTCTTTGGCCGAGGGTTGCCGGATTCAATACCTGGCCATCCCAGAGGTAGGTCAAGCAGCGGCGTCTAACGCGTTTCTAAATCGCAATCCGGGGACGTTTGCCTGGTTTTTAGACGATGATGTGCGTGTCACTGCGGAGGCGATTGAGGCCTACCACTTAGCCGCCCAAAGAGGGCAACAAGGGCGCGAGTACTACGGTGGGCCACTTGGCATCGACTACGAAACGCCGCCCCCGGAATGGCTTCTTACCTATCTCCCGCGGTCAGCGCGGGGTTGGCAACCAAATATGGAAGATGTGGCAACAACGGTTCCGATGTTCCTCGGTGCAAACTGGGCGGCCTGGGCGGATGACCTGCTGGCTGTGGGCGGATTTGAGAACCAATTTGGGCCGGGCGGCGTCGGAGCGGAAACGGCCCTACAGAAAAAGCTCCTCCAACGAGGGATGAGACCCGTTTATCTTCCTCAGGGACTTGTTTATCACTGGGTGCCGCGATCACGGTGTTCGCCGCAATGGGTTTTGCGTCGGGCGTATCAGATTGGCGTTGCCGAGGGTTTGGAGCAACCCGGTAGTGAAGTCTTTCTATTCGGTTATCCCCGTTGGGCCTATCGAGGATTGATGGAACGATTCAGCCGCTGGTGCGTGACCCGTTTTTCCCGAGACGTCCATCGGCGTTTTCAGGCCGCCTATGAGCTGTGGTTTTTTCTGGGCTGGATGAAGGGGAAACAAGCCCGCCGCTACCGCCCCACGTGACATGGTTCTTTAGACATGACTCACTCCGCTTCTATGGATAAACACCTTCGCCTGTTTTCGACTGACGAATTCCAATCGCTTTGGCTGGCAGACGGCGATCGCCGGAAGCGACCTGTCTTCCTTATCGGGATTCATCGCCGTTCGGGGACCAATTTCCTCGCCGATGCCATTTGTCTCCTGCCGGAATTTGCCCTGCCACTGCCGTTGGCCGAGGATTATGTCTTGCAGTATTCCCCGCTCCTTCGCCAATACGTCGTCGAGACGGCCGAGGCCCAATATCGCAAACGATTTCCCAATGCCCCTGCCGAGTATGAGCGATGCGTCGCTTCGTTGCATCGCCACTTGGGTGACGGCTTGATCCGGTTTCTAAGCCAATACCTGCCCGAGGGAAAACGCCTTCTGACAAAGACCCCCGATCCCTGGAATTTGAACGACTTCTTTCTTTTCTTTCCCGAGGCGCTGCTCATCGCTCTTGTCCGTGACGGACGCGATTGTGTGGAATCGTCGAAACGAGGGCTGCCCGGTCATTCGTACAATTACTGGATCACGGCCTGGGCCCAGAATGCCCAGCGAATTCTCGATTTCTTTCGGCGACTCCCACAATCCCATGTGGGCCAGGTGATCTACACACAGTATGAACAACTCCTGGCCAATCGTGGCGAGGTCGAACGGGTCATCAGGTTTCTGGGCTGCGATCCTGGTACATTTCCTTGGGATCGGTTTGAGAATCTGCCGGTGCGGGGATCGAGCTTTTATCGTGGCAATCGCCAGGAGCTTCACTGGCAACCCGTCGAAAAAGGAAAGGATTTTCAGCCCGTCGGCCGTTGGAAACATTGGCCGTGGTGGGTTCGCTGGCAATTTCGACGGATTGCCGGACGGGAATTCGAGGCCTTGGGGTACACTTGGTCAACGGGGACCGAGTCAATTCGGTAGGCCGGTGCTATGGCAGAAACTTCAGGACCGCCCCGTGAATCGCCGCGGATCAGCGTAATCATCCCCGTTTTTAACGGCGAGCGCTTTTTGGGCGAGGCGATTGAGTCAGCTCTTTCCCAGACGTTACCGCCCTATGAAATCTTGGTGATTGATGACGGATCGACGGACGGATCGGCCCAACTTGCGGAATCGTTTGGACCCCCAGTTCGCGTGATCCGGCAAGAGAACCGGGGAGAGGCTGCCGCTCGCAATCGAGGGATTGACGCTGCCCAAGGAGATTGGATTGCCTTCCTTGATTGTGATGACGTCTGGAAGCCCGAAAAGCTCGCGTTACAAGCGGCGCTCCTTTCCCCGGCGGTTAATTGCGTCCATACCAACTTCTTCTATTTTGGAGCCAGCCAAGGGACCGTGGATGTGAGTGATGTCCCACCGGCCACACGGTATTCGCTGGGTTATGTGGCACGGCGAAACCCTTTTCGCATCTCGAGCCTGCTGGTACGTCGCGATCTGGATATTCGCTTCCCAGAATGGACACAAGATGGCGAAGACCTGATCTATTTTTTGGAATTAGCAAGAAAGTGCGAGATTCGACTGGTTCGGGAGTTTGTGACGGGCTATCGCGTCCATGCAAAGGGTCAAAGTTCGCGGCCGGACATGTTGGTTCGCCGCTTCCATGCCCTCCAGCAGTTTCTGGAGGGCGTTGCCGATCTCCCCGTTGCGGAGAAAGACCTCGTTCAACGTGAATACTTAGCTTTGATGGCAGAACAGGCAACCCTGGCAAAATACCGTCGCAACTGGCAGGAGTATTGGGCACTTCGCCGTTTTTTGGCATCGTGGAAGGGCCCACTTCCCGCGGAAGCCAAACCGGTTCTCAGGGAATTCATCTTTCCGCCACTTGTCTATCGAGTCAAAGATTGGTTCGATGCTCTCACTCGCTGTGATGCCGATTCGGGCTCGGGGTGATCGTTAATGGCATTACAGACGCCAGCAAGAGAAGTGATTGCTCATGAGAGTCGTCAGCTTCGCATTTTCATTGCGGCGCATTCCGGCCAGCAGGGTGGGGCGGAGTTGTGTTTGGATGTTTTCCTCGCACATCTTCCGCGTGCTCGCTATAAAGCCACGGTCTTGTTTGGTTGTGAAGGCCCCATGGTGCAGGCCGCCGCGGAGAAAGGCTATCCGACCCAAGTGGTTCCCTTTGTTTGGTGGTTCGGATATGAACCCTGCTCCTGGTATTGGCGGAATCTTCTCAAGTCACCTTTTCGGGTCGCACGCTTGGCGAGATTGCTTCGCCAGGAGTCCTTTGATGTGGTCTATACTAATTCTGCCGTCATCTTCGAAGCGGCCTTGGCTGCGCGGATAGCTCACTGTCCCCACCTCTGGCATGTCCATGAAATCTTACGGCCTCAATCGTGGCGAAGTTGGCTTCCGATTCGCACGATCTGTCGCCTGATTGATCGGTGGTCGGATCTTATCGTGTTCGAATCGCAGGCAGCCAGGAACATTTTTGCGAGCCTGCATCAGCCCAAGACAAAAACAGACGCCGTTTCGAATCCCGTGCGTTTTCTTACGGATATCGAACCATCTCACGATCCCGCAGTCATCCGTAATACGTTGGGACTGCCGCAGGATGCCTTGATTGTCGTTTGGATTGGGCAATTCATTCCCCGGAAGAATCCCCAGCTTGCCATCGAGGGGTTTGCCCGAATGCGCAGTCCACGGCCTGCAATTCTTCTCATGGTAGGCGACGGTCCCCTACGCGCTACCGTTGAGTCGCTCGTCCCTGAGGAGTTGAGGCCAAAGCTCCGGTTTCTTGGTTTCCAGCGGGATGTTCAGCCGATTATCCTTGCCAGCGACGTGCTCTTACTCACCTCTGTGGAGGAGTCGTTTGGACTGGTCATTGTGGAGGCGGCGGCTTGTGGAAGGCCAGCCATCGCTACGGCTTGTGGTGGTCCCGAAGAGATCGTTCGCGATGGAGAGACCGGTTACCTGGTCCCTTGCCAGGATCCGGATGCCCTTGGACGAGCCCTGACAAGACTGGCTTCCCAACCGGAATTGGCGCGCCAAATGGGCCAGCGTGCCCGAACCTGGGCGCTCGAGCGATTCCATCCCCAGAACTTTTCTTCTCTGATGGTGGCCGCCCTTGAGAGTCTTGTCGCCACACAACAGCAACGGTCGTGATATGAGTAGGCCTCTTGTCAGCGCGATTATCCCGGTTTTCAACGGGGCCCAGTATCTCGCCAAAGCGATCGACAGTGTGCTCGCTCAGACCTATTCTCCGATCGAAGTGATCGCCATCGACGATGGATCGACCGACGAATCGCCGGAGATCCTGGCGGGTTACGGAGACAAGATTTGCTGTATCCGCCAGGTGAACCGCGGGGTGGGCGCGGCGCGCAATCGGGGAATCTTGGCCGCCCAAGGTGAATATGTGGCCTTCCTCGATCAGGATGACTGGTGGTATCCCCAAAAGATTGAGCGGCAATTGGCCGCTCTGGCGAACTCTGACGTTGGATTTGTTCACACCCACACCGTGTACTTCGACGACGTGACACAGACGTTCTGCCCGCCCCTTGATCCGGAGGCCAAACCGGAGGAGTATGTCGGCTGGTGTTTTGAGAAGCTCCTGTTTGGCAATGCCATTTGCAACTCCAGTGTCCTTGTGCGGCGGGAACTCTTCGCGCAGGTAGGGCTGTGTGATCCTATCATCGAGGGCAACACCGTTCAGGACTACGATCTGTGGTTGCGATTGTCCCAGGTCACGCCGTTTGCCTATGTTGGCGAACCGTTGACGGTCTTTCGTCTCCATTCGCATCAGG
>JAKPII010000425.1 GCA_029549885.1 Planctomycetota bacterium | reverse complement strand
GGGCTTAAGTTGGGAGCATTACCACTGCGCCTACGAGCAAATTCAGCAAGATTCAATGCCTTGACGGGAACGCTGTTGGCGTAGCCTTGGCCCAAGGTAAAGTGGCTTGACTTTCTTCAGGCGATACAGAACTCGCTCCTGGTTCGCCTGAATGCGCGTTTTTTAAAAGATGCAATTGGGCACCTCGAAAATCCCTGATTTCACCGAAACCACTGTTGTAAGTTTTTGATTTAGCAATGCTGGGTTTTCGGAATGTGAGGTTTTTCGAGCTGCCCGTAATTGTCAACGGACTCTAGCGCTGGTGCCGTAGCGCATCCACGATATTCATCTTGGATGCGCTAACTGCGGGTATTACACTTGCTGCGACGGTAGTCAAAAGTGCCAACATCAGGGCATTGAATGCCAACCCGGCGCTTACCAGGATTTCCGCATCGAACCCTTCGGACATCCCAGGCGGGGGCGGCATTGGAAGACCTATCCAAGAGATGAGTACAGACAAGCTCCACCCCAAGCTCACCCCAATGACACCCCCGAGCAGACCGAGCACCAAACCTTCAAAAATGAAAAGTCGCAAGATTCTGATACGCCTCACTCCAAGGGCCATTGACGTCCCAATCTCTCCAGTGCGCTCGATTACTGCCATGCGCAAAGTATTACCAATACTCAGCACAATAATCAAAGCAATCAGGATTTCAACAACGAGCACCTGCTTGAGAAACAAGTCTCGAGTCTTGACGTACATGTCGGCCAGATATTCCCACGACACAAGTTGAAACTGCTTCGGATCAAGACGCTCACGCAATACGTTTATCGCCCCCGCCGTGCTGGCAGTGTCGTCCAGAAGTACCACCCAAGCCGTAGCCCCCTTCACTCCCACTAACTGACGCGAAAGCTCAATCGGAACTCGCAGAGCCCCATCGTCGTATTCCTTACTAAACGTGGAGAACAGCCCCCGCACACGAACATCCGACGCACTGAGAGCCCCCTTGGCCGTGGTCGTCATCAATACCATGGTGTCACCTACTTTCACGCCAAGGTTGGCTGCCAGACCTCGCCCAAGCAAAATGCCATTCGGCTCAGATGAGGAGAGCGCTTCGCCGGCAACTATTGAAATGTCGCGACTAACCTGCTTTTCCGCCTCGGAATCAACGCCCTCGCCGATAAAGGTAACCGTCGAATCATTGAAACTCGCCAATCCGGTAAACGATAAGCGCGAACTCATTGTCACAACATGGTCGGTCGCCCGAATCTGCTTTTCAGCGTCGCTGTTCTCGGGCAGCAGATAGCGGTAGGGCTCAGCTACTCCAACTTCGAAATAATGAGGTCGCACAACCTGAATGTGACCGATTTGGGAATGGATGACGCCTTCTCGCATATTGTCTAACAACCAATGAATGAATCCGCCAGCGAGCAAGAATGCAACAACGCCGCCCACAATAATGAGTAACGAAAATGTTACGCGCCGACGTTGCCGGACAATATTCCGAAACGCCATTCCAAGGTCACGAAGAATATTGAGAATCTGTGGGGCCATGGCATCAGAAAGCGTTAATCATGAGCAAAAAAAGAAGCGGGAAAGGCAATCACATCCACTTGCGGGCGGGATTGCCGCGCCAGGTTTCACCGGCGGGCACTTTTGTTCCAGGCATCACGTAAGACCCTCCCATTAGCACAGCGTTTTCACCGATCTCCGAACCGGGAAGGATCACGGAATTCACACCAACCGTGGCGCCAACGCCAATCGTCACATGTCCGACGGTAAGCTTGCCACCGTAAAGCACATTACCGGACACAAGGGAGTTATGACCGATCACAGCTCGGTCACCGATCGTAACCTGATAGGGATCGTCGATTGCCCCACCAATCGCAACATCAGCACCGACGCTGGCACCAAACAAGGCTTCTACAACCGGCCGTGTAAACACCGTCGTAAAAGGTTTCAGAGCCCCCTGCCCGAGCCGATAAACAATTGTAACCAGCTTCCAGATGACAAATACCCGCGAACCGCAGTCATATTCACCAGGAGGAATAGGCTGCAGCCCCAGGATCGCACGCACGACAATCGCGGACAACAACCCGTAGACCAACAGCAGTAGGAAGAAATCAAAGATCACATGATATTCGGCCAGAAGTGCCCGTGACCAAGGAGACAGCCCCCAGACAACCCCGCCGGCAACACCGAAAATTAAGGCTATCGCACAACCGCACAAAAGAAAATCCACGTAAGTCGTTTTCATAGAACCTTCTTTCCCCTATTGAAATATCGATTGTCTGGGCGGCCTCGAGACGAAAGCCGCCCCAGATAATCAAGAACGGTAGTCCGCATTTATCTTGACATAGTCATAGGAAAAATCGCAGGTCCACATGGTTGCAGCCGTTCTTCCGCGACCAAGATCGACGCGGACGGTGATCTCTGCGGCT
>JAKPII010000424.1 GCA_029549885.1 Planctomycetota bacterium | reverse complement strand
CCCTCCACGGCCCTTCCCGCCGACGAGTATGCTCTGCCCAACATTCCGCGGCCCATTGCCGACGCCCTTCAGAATCGCCGGTATGACGACGCCGTCAAGCTGATTGACGACCAGTTGCAGAAGCCGTCATCAGTGGCGGATTATTTGACCTATCTTAAAGGTCGGGCATTGTATCTTGCCCAAAAGTACGACGAAGCGATCGCGGTCTTTCTCGAAGGTGAAAAGCAATTTACCGAAAGCCCTTGGCGGCACTGGCTGCAATTCGGTCGCGCACTGGCGCTGGCACGCAAAGGGGATTTCGCGTCCGCGGAGGCCATCTATCGGGAACAGGCCAAGCGACTGCTCTCCCTCAGTCGAAAGGACGAGCTGGCAGACATCTATTTGGAGTTTGCCAATCGTCTCTTTGATCCACCAAACAAGTTGGAAGAAAAACCCGATTATGCCAAGGCTCGGCAATTCTACGAAAAGGCCCGGGATCTTGGTCCCAGTGAGAACCTGCTGGTAAGCATTTTGTTTCAGATCGCGAGGTGTCATCAGTTATCGGGGGACTGGAACGCTGCCATAGCCGCGTACCGTGATTTTATCCAGCGATTTCCCCAGGACAGCCGCGAGATTGCCGCTCGGTTCCATCTTGGGGAGTGTTTGTTGAATCAGGGTAACCCGGCGGAGGCCCGGCGCGTTTGGGAGGACCTGCTCGCTAAGCATCAAGACCACCCAAGTGCCGAAACGGCTACGGCGGCATTTCGGCTGGCGGAAACCCGCGGGATGCCCAATCCGCCCAGCGATGAGGAATTGGCCCTGGGCATCGGGGCCCTGCGGCAATTCTTGGAGAGGTTCCCTCAAGACGAGCGGGTCGGTCAAGCATATCTCATCATGGCGCAAGGATTCGTATCGCGTGAACGTTGGGATGACGCACGTCGGGTGCTTGAAGAGTTTTTGGCAGACGCGCGCGCAGAGAAGGCCAAAGAACAGGCGGATGCCATGTTTCTCTTGGCGGAGGTCTATCGTCAGGCCAAACGCTTCCAAGAGGCTATCGAGCTTTGGCGGAAGTTTGTCCAGCAATTCCCCACGCATCCCTCGTGGAATGATGCCCAAGCGCAGATCATCGAAACCGAACTTGCCGCGGCCCAGGAGAAATTTGCCCAAGGGGACTACACCGCGGCCCGCCAAGCTTGGGAGACCTTTTTGCAACTCCATCCCCTTGATGAGCGTGCTCCGAAGATTCTGTATCTGTTTGGAGAAATGAACGCCCGACAGAAACTCTGGGATGCCGCCATCAACGATTGGCGACGGCTGGCCGAGAAATATCCCGACAATCCCTGGGGACAGCAGGCCCGATTCGCCATCGCCCAACTCTACGAAACCCAATTGCATGACGCGGAAAAGGCCTTGGAAGAGTACCGCAAGGTAGGTCCGCCTCTTTCCGAAGCAGCAGCGGCGGCGATT
Source organism: Planctomycetota bacterium (assembly GCA_029549885.1). Taxonomy (GTDB): domain Bacteria; phylum Planctomycetota; class Planctomycetia; order Pirellulales; family Thermoguttaceae; genus Thermogutta. Next base: position 834 of record JAKPII010000424.1, on the reverse strand, counting down.
GCCCGGCTGACGGCAAAGACCCTAACTGTGGAAACGCCTCGCGTCTTTCGCTCAGACGAAACGCCTAAGGTCCGCCTCATCACCCGCAATATCGAGAAGGTTTCGGTGGCCGTGTATCGTCTCGACCCGGAGGCTTACTTCCGCAAAATGCACACACTCACAGGTGTGGAGCAGCTCGATGTGGCCTTGATTGATCCCGATACAACGTTCGAATTCCCTATTCCCGATTATCGACCATATGTGGAGCTTGAGACATTCGTCCCCATCCAATTGCCCGGCGGACGCAAATCCGGCGCCGCAGCCGTCACTATTAGCAGCGCGATGTTCGAGGCCACGACGCTCGTCTTGCAGAGTGACCTGGACGTGATCGTCAAGTGTTCGCGGGACGAAGCGCTGGTTTTTAGTCAAAACATGATCACCGGCCAACCTTGGCCAGGTGTGCGGATTCTCCTAGCCGGTCCCGACGGTATTTTGCACGAAGCCACCACCGGCAAAGATGGGGTTTTCCTGGCGACCCTTCCCGCCTTGCGGCACTTGGAGAACGTACAGGTTTTGGCAATCGCCAACGATCACCTCGCTTCCAATGCCCTGTCCCTCGCGGGCTTGCAACCCGCTCGGGGCTTAACCGACCGGGGCTTTATCTACACGGATCGTCCGGTCTATCGCGCGGGACAGATTGTCAATGTGCGAGGCATTGTCCGTTTTGCCCAGGCGAAAAACGAAGCCGCAAGCACCGATTCACCACTTTCTGCGGATAAACTGGTCGTTCCGCAGGATCAGGCTTTCACCCTGCGGATTGTCGATCCGCAAGACCGCGTCCTTCGCCAAGTCGAT
>JAKPII010000422.1 GCA_029549885.1 Planctomycetota bacterium | reverse complement strand
ACGGAACCCGACAGTGCCTTTGCCCAGGGACAATGGGCGATAAAACGGCAGTTTGCCCTGGATGCCGCACGGCAGGCCGAAGAGTTGTTGACGCAATCGGTCGCTAGCTTTGGCGAGCGCAACAAAAGCGGGCGGTTCCTGATGGTCCTTAACCCGTGCGGTTGGACGCGGACGGACCTTGTCTTTGTAGCACCAGTGTCGGGACATGTGGCGGTATTAGATCCGGAAGGAAGAACCGTTCCAAGTCAGCGACTTGCCACAGGGGAACTGGTGTTCTTGGCAGAGGATATTCCCGCTTTTGGTGGCCGACGATATGAGCTTGTAGCCCTAGAGGTGAGCGACAAAGGTGCCCCATCGCCCCCTGTAAGCGGTGAAGAAGTCCTTATGAGCTCGTCGCGTTACGAACTCAGTATCGATGCCTCAACGGGAAACATCAGACGTCTATTTGACAAAGTTTCCGATCGGAAAATCATAGCTTCTGACGGAAAATATGCGGGCGCCGAGTTTCTGTATGTTGCGGGGCGAGATCCAAAGAACGTACAGAGGGTGTCCGGTGGTGCCAAGGTTAACTGGTTAGACAACGGGCCTTTGGTCCAACGGGTCCTTGTCGAGTCAGCCGCGCCGGGCTGCCGAAATCTCCGAAGAACCTACGAGGTCGTGGAAAAACCTGATTATGTCCGCATCGAGTTCATCATTGATAAAGAGAAGGTGAGAACCCCAGAGGGAGTTCACATCGCATTTCCCTTTTCCATTGCCGGGGGTGAAATCAACCTTGGATTGGCTTGGGCGGTCGTCAATCCCCATCGGGACCAACTTCCCGGCGCTTGCAAGAACTACTTTACCGTCCAGCACTGGGCCGACGTTTCGAACGCAGAGTATGGAGCAACCTGGGTTTCCGTGGAGGCACCGCTTGTGGAATTAGGCGAAATCCGCATGGATCTCAGCAATCCCTTTGATCCGAGCACCTGGGTGACCGAACTGGAGCCCACGCAAACGCTGCTCTCTTACGTGATGAACAACTACTGGGAGACAAACTACAAGGCCGATCAAGAGGGGCCGACGCCCTTTGTTTACTATGTCCGGGGGCACCAAGGCCCTTGTGACCCGACCGCCGCCGCCCGCTTTGGCATGGAACGAAGTCGCCCCCTCGTGGCCGTGTTTTGTCAGGAAAACGCTGCGAAAGAGATACCTTCTTTAATCTCACTAAATTCGCCCAAGGTGTTACCGGTTGAGTGCAAACCCACCCGCAATGGGACGGGGATTATCGTGCGTCTCTTCAATTTTGGAGACCAACCAGAGGAGGTTACTCTTGGCCCCGGTGGCCAGGCGAAGTGGAAGGAGATCTGGCGAACCGATCTGAGCGAAACCAAAAAAGAGGCAATTGGTGGAAAGATTCTGATCAAACCCAGAGAGTTAGTCTCGTTACGCCTGGAGTAACCAAGCGACTTGTGATTGGCAAGGAAAGGACCTGCTGGTGTAGCTTGGAAGTCATGTGGTAGCCCGTCGTGGTTTTCGCGCAAATATAATGCTGACGCGACGTCGCCAGGTCTCTGCCGCGCGGAAGCAGAGGAACGTTGTGGTGGCCTGGATGGCCATGAGGGAGATCATCCATCGGGCTGCTGCATCTCGTAGGGTACTTTCGATGCCCATCGCATGAAGTCGCGATTCCACCGCAAAGGCCAGAAATGCCGCGCCCATGCCAAAGAGGGCCGCCGCGATCCCAAAAAGAAGCCCCACAATTTTCAGAGAAGTCCAGTCCGGCAGGATCACCAGGAGAAAGACCGCGCCAATTTGAAGGGCCGAAATCGCCACTACTCCCGTTGGCCAACGTCCTCCACAGTTCTGAGCGATGGCAAGTGCGGCCGGGATGAGACTGCTCATGGCCACTGCCAAAAGTCCTAGCACCATACCGACCGACAACCGAGCGGTGGGGACCTTTGAAGCAACTTCATTGACTACGGGATCGATGATCTCCGCTGAGGCAGGATTACCTTGAGCTGAATTTGGCGGGGCGGATGGCTCGCCGACACCGGCAACGCCCACCGAGGGAGGTTTTGCGGGGGATGGCTGTTGCCGAGTAACCGCGACTTCCACAACCGTCATTTGTTGGCAATACGGGCATCGAACCTCTCGACCCACGAAGTTAGGGGCTGCAAGGAATGCGTGTCCCGATGGGCAGCGAACCGTCAACGGCATGGCAGTCTCAT
>JAKPII010000409.1 GCA_029549885.1 Planctomycetota bacterium | reverse complement strand
GCTGCCCCAAGCGAAGTATGTGTCGGAGCTAGAGTCGCTGAGAATCACCCCCACGAATGTCAGTTCGGCCTTGCGGGCATCACCTCTCTCCCGATGGCTCCTTTGCTTTGTCCTTGTTGTGCTCTTGGGAGAATTGTATTTAGGCCGTCATACACCGGGTACATAAGCGCAAGTCTAGGAGTTTGATGTGACGGTATTTCACAAAATGTTGCGTCTGCTTTCTTCCAATGTCCGATTGGATTAACCGCTTGGTTCATACCTTAATGCCTAATCGTTTTACCGACGGGACGAGCCAGTCTGTGCGGGTCACCGGGGATTGGCCATGGCCTGTTTGGATAACGATCGTTCTCATAATTCTCATCTTTTTCTTGATTTATCGTTCCTACAAAAAAACACGCGGTGACTTGAGTTGGAAACAGCGTCATCTCCTGTTGGCTTTGAGGTGCATCACTAGTGCCATCGTTTTCCTAATGCTTGCCCAATGGATCTTAGTGACAGAACAACTGGGCATGCCGATCCTGGCGATTATTTTGGACAACTCGTTAAGCATGCGCATAAAGGACGTGGATCGGCAACCTGAACAAGGAGTAGTGAAGGCAAACTCTGGGGATCCTTTTGATCGAGAGCGCTGGAATCAAGCCGTTGACGTGCTCTGCGGTGGGCCCTCGCCGCTACTCGATGAGTTGGCACAGGACTATCGCCTCAAGGTTTATCTACTCGATGGAAAAACTGAGCTGAAAGGGCCGGTTACCGATATTGCGAGTACCTTACGCGTGATGAAGCCGGAGCGTGCCACGACCCCTCTGGGGAAAACAATTCATGAAGTGATTGATCAACTCCGTGGGCAACCGCCGGTTGGCGTGATCGTTCTTACCGATGGGGTGGTCAATGAAGGCCCAGGCCTTGAGGATGCCGCTAAACGGGCAAGTCAAGAGCTAGTTCCCCTCTACTTTGTGGGCTTTGGGGCGGAGAAAGGCTCGCCGGATTTGAGTGTGCAGAGCTGGGTCATGGAAGATACCGTGTTTTTGGGCGATCATGTTTCCCTTCAGGCACAGTTGGTTGCAAAAAACACGGCTGCCAAGGAGGCGCGGGTTCGTCTTACCGATATTACGCATCAGCAGATCCTGGAAGAGGAAAGGGTCCCTATCTCCGCAGAAACAACGGTTTTCACCATGATCTTCAAGGCCGAACAGGCCGGAGAAATCGAATTACGTTTGGAGTGTTTGCCGATCCAGGATGAAATTGATCTGCGGAATAACGCGTTGAGCAGAAGAATCCTGGTAAAGAAAGATACCATACGTATCCTCATGGTTGAGGAGGTGCCGCGTTTTGAATATCGATGCCTTAGAAATGCCTTGATACGCGAGCCAGGCTTTGATTTAACGACCGTCCTTCTGGGAGCCGATCCGGAATACGTGGAGGAAATGAAAGGGGCCATGTTGGCGGTTCCAACCTCCCGCGACGAGTTGTGGTCCTACGATGTTATCATCTTGGGAGACGTGGCCCCCAATCGACTTTCGCCGAGTACACTGGAGGCTGTGGTGGCCTTTGTGGAGGAGAAAGATCCACCGGGTGGACTAATTCTGGTCGGTGGACCACATGCCATGCCCCACGAGTACAATCAGTCAGTCCTCGACAAGGTCCTACCTTGCGCCGTAGGGGTATCTCCGGCGAACATCGGACAGCCGAAGACGGCAGCCCATAGGCTGGCCGTCACTCGGGAGGGCCTAGTTATGCCTTGGCTGGCCTTTGGAAGATCACCCACCGAGACCGAACGGGTGTGGCATTCGTTACCGCCCGTATATTGGCTTCAATCCGTGATTGAGCTCAAACCGGGGGCACGGGTTTTGGTCGAGTCTCGTGAAGAAAACCAGCAAGAAGGCCGCGGCGAGCCGGTCGTGGTCTTTCAATATGTCGGCGCCGGGAAGGTCCTGTTCCATGCCACGGATGAAACGTGGCGCTGGCG
>JAKPII010000101.1 GCA_029549885.1 Planctomycetota bacterium | reverse complement strand
GCTTCCCTCCACATGGTCAAGCCGGGGACGATTGAACCTTGGGCCGAATTGGCTTCCCGGGTAGTGATGCGTTGCGTGGAGAAGGGGCTAATGCTGTTTGCACCAGTCGGCTATGCGGGGGCCTCGGTCAAAATCGCCCCGCCATTGGTGATTTCCGAAGACGCTCTGCGCGAAGGCATCACTGTTTTGGAAGAAGCCCTGGAAGAAGTGATTCAGGAGATCACGTAGGACAATCGCCATCTCTTCGGTAAAGTTCCCCTACTGCCATAGGTTTGGGGATATAGGAGAAACTCGCAAAAGCGTATGGGAAGAGCTACTCTTTAGCGCTATATCGTGGGCACCATCAGCCAACGAATGAGGTGGTAACCGCAAGAGATCTTTGAACGATCAAGGAGCCGAACAGATGTCAGAGTTTTCAGAAAAACTGGAAGTTGTCATCGTAGGCGGTGGGATGATCACACATGATCAGATCTTGCCGTCTTTGTATCATCTCGAGCGGTTGGGCAAGGTAGGGAATATCAAGATTTGTGCGTTGAATTCGGCGCCGCTTGTGGCGTTAGCTCGCTCGGAACGATTACTGGAAGCATTTCCGGGGCACACGTTCGAGCCGTTTCCCTCCCTCGCCGAGCCGCCGGATCGTTTCTTTCCCGATCTGTTTCGAGAGGTAATCGGCCGCCTGCCGGCGAGGAACCTTGTGGTGGTTGCGGTGCCGGACCATTTACACGATATGGTTATCCGCGAGGCCATTGAGCGGGATCAACATGTGTTGTGCGTCAAGCCTTTAGTGCCCACCTACCGGCAAGCCGTTGCCATTGAAGAATTGGCACGTAAACGGGGGCTTCTTGTGGCCGTCGAATACCACAAACGGTTCGACCGACGTTCCTTGGATGCCCGTTGGCAGTATCGGAAAGGACGGTTCGGCGAATTCCGGTTGGGCGAAGCCCGGTTGATCGAACCCTATTACTACCGTCACTCCAATTTCCAGAATTGGTTCACCAAGGAGAACAGTGATCCGTTTACCTATGTGGGCTGTCATTACGTAGATTTGGTGTATTTCATCACGGGGCTGCGTCCGGTGGAGGTTTCGGTCCGCGGAGTCGAAGGTCGGTTCCCTAATGGTAATATCGGTTGGCTTTGGTCGGCGGGCACGGTGATTTGGGAAAATGGGGCCGCTATGACTCTACTGAACGGATTGGGATACCCTGATGCCGGCGCCGGCACCAATGACCAGGGCCTCACCATGTACTGCGAAGGACCCGACTGCGGCGGCATTCTTCATCATGATGACCAGTATCGAGGCGTTAGCCACGGCTATACAGACACGCGGTCGGGAGCGATGTTCCGATATGTGAGTCCGGACTATATGCGGCTGGTGCCTTGGGAGGGGGAAGGTTTGCGCCCAGTCGGGTACGGCTACGACTCGATCTGTGCGATTGTGGAAGCGGCACTTCGGGTCAATGCGGCTGCTGCGGGATTGGACGGAGAAGCGGCCTTGGCCGCCCGGCAACACGTACTGCGCGAAATTGACCAACGGGGTATCCTTGCCACTCCGGCGAACAGTTGGATCAACGAATTAGTTACTGAAGCGGCCCGAATGTCCATTGCCGCCGACGGACGGTGGATGGAAATCGTCTACGAGCCGCAACCGCACGTCCGAGAGAAAGAATCGCTTGCTTAACCCGACCTCGGGATTCCCCGCGAGTTGCTCACTCAAGGGGAGTTAATCGGGAACCGAATCTCGCAAGAAGCGCGAGAGAACTTTAAAACGCGCTGGCAGGGTCCGAGATGCGTAGGCGCGGAGTGAATCGCCCTTCGGGGCTGCACCTGCCAGCCGTCATGGAACGTACCCGAGAACCCGGCAACCCCAGGGACTCCGTATGCTTGACCGGCCGAGTTGTCCGTGTTTACCATATTACTATGCTTGTAAATACATTTGGCACCGCGAGTGGGACGGGCGAGAGCGGCTTTTTCGACACACGGCCGAGGAGGTCAGCTCCCAAATACCCGTCCATATTCGGTAATACATGAGAAACGCGATGGGTTCCGAGTTAGAAAATCCGGGCATTTGCGTTTCAATAGAGTGTGCCAAAGTACCCGCAATACTTTTTTGGTGAAAGGGGGTAGGAATGTATCTCTTCCGCGAATCACGGCTGCTCGTCCTTATTTTGGTAGCTGCATCCCTCCTGATTATCGTCAACGGTTGTCGGCGGCCGACAGGTCAGCCCAGTAACAGGAGCTATGTTGGAGATTCCTCAGAACAGGGTGGTGGTAAAGACGGGCGGCAGGCAGACTCGAATGGTCCCCCAGGACGATCCACTCGGGAGGCTCCATCCTCAGCCGAATCGTCTCACCGGGACGGCCGAGATTCTTCTCGTCGACCAATAGGAAACGACAGCTCGGATGTCGAGTCCGACGGCTCTCTCGGCGACAGAGGACCTGGCCAGCCTAGCGGTAAGACCGGCGCGAAATCGGCCCCGGCAACGTCGGGTGAGGGTGTTGGACACGGGTCTTTTGGCGGCGAGTCCGGCCGTTCGTCAGCCGCTCGCAATTCCGCCGTGCAAAAGGCCCGCGATGTCTTAACCCAATCTAATGAAAGTGACGCTCGTCGTCGTTACCAAAGCTTGTTGGAGGCCTGGCAAAGCCTTGGGCCTTTTACCGAAAATGATCCCGAAGCGGCTGCTCTCGCCAACCGGCTGCTTCAGCAAATGGAGAAGGTGGGTAGCACTTTTGACCAACGCGAGAGTCCTGACGTTGATAAGGCTCTGATCGCACAATGAGAGGGGACTATGAGCCAAGCAATTCAGCCACAGGCGTCCGTTCGCGGCAAAATCGTTTGTCCTCACTGTTGGCGCGACTTCGCAGTTTACGACGTGCTTTACATTGCCAGTCACCCCGACTTGGTCGGTGATCCGAGGCTCGGCCCGGAACATCCGAGGCGCTTCTTACCCACCCGTTTCACTTTTGACTGCGCTGCCCTGGATGCAAAGGGCATGCCATGTCGCCGTACGGCATGTCCGCACTGCCACTTGGAGATACCACGGGCCATCCTCGAGTTGAAACCTCGCGTAGTTTCGGTCATCGGTGCACCGGCCTGTGGCAAGTCGTATTTTATCACCGCCCAATCGTGGGCCTTGCGAACCGTGTTGTGTTCCCAGTTTTGCGTTTCCTTTGCCGACGCTGATCCCTTGATTAACCAAAGACTCAACGACTATGAGAGCCTTCTTTTTTTGAATCCAAATGAGGACGATATCGTAGGTTTGCCGAAAACCGAGACGTTCGGTGATTTCTACAATAGTGTGCTTTTCGGGGGGCAGGCCGTGCAATACCTTAAGCCTTTTATATTTACGCTAAAGCCCACGGCTAATCATCCAAATGCCCGAGGAGCTACCCATTTGGGGCGGGTGTTGTGCCTTTATGATAATGCGGGCGAAAGTTTCTTACCGGGCCAAGAACACGTGATGCAACCGGTAACGGGACACTTGGCTGCTTCCGACTTATTCATGTTCTTATTTGACCCGACTCAAGATGTGCGT
>JAKPII010000388.1 GCA_029549885.1 Planctomycetota bacterium | reverse complement strand
ACGATGGCTCTTTGTGAGGCTTATGGGCTAACCGGAGATGAACGAATTCAGACGGCGGCCCAACGGGCGATTAAGTACCTCATGAGTTCTCAGCACAAAGAGGGGGGCTGGCGCTACGGTTTTCGTGAAGCCGGCGATATGTCGGTGGTGGGTTGGGTCTTTCTGGCGATCCGGAGCGGCCAATTGGCCGGTCTTAAAATCGACGAAAGCCCACTCGTTCGAGCCGGACGCTTCCTCGATAGCTGCGGCGTGGGACCGGCACCCTACAACCTATCGGAGTATTGCTATCAACCGGGCGGCGAACCCAAGATCTCCTTGACGGCGTGCGGGCTCCTGACCCGGCAGTACTTGGGATGGAAGAAGGACAATCCCCATCTTTTGGCCGGTGTGAAGAAGATCATGACCCAGCTTCCGCCCGCCGGGGCACAAAACGTTGGGTCGCTTTACTACTATTACTACGCCACGCAGGTTCTTCATCACATGGAAGGCGAGGAATGGGACCTTTGGAATCACCGCATGCGGGAACACCTGATCCGCACCCAAGAGCGCTCCGGCCATCGCGCGGGAAGCTGGAGCCCCGAGGGCTGCGATTGGGGCAATCGGGGCGGACGGATTTACGCCACATCCCTGGCCCTGATGATCCTGGAAGAATACTACCGGCACCTTCCGCTTTACCGGCCTGTCCCACGGACACAATTGACGGGGACCACAAATCGCTAACGCCGGCCCATCCGTTACAATAGTCGTTGCAAAAGCGACGTGCATTTCCGCATCGCCCGACTCCCGCAACCAGGTAGTCCGGAGGTCCTATTATGGCAACACGCTTAAGCATGTGCCTTGCGGTAACCGTCTCTCTGACGCTTTCGGCGGTTTCATTTGCTGACGAGAACGATCCCTATTACGTGTACATCACCACGGCGCCGGAATTCCAACCGGTCAAGGCCCCGGCAAACCTTGCCCTCGCCCGTTGGGATACCTGGATTTACATGCCCTGGCGCTACCAATGGACAATTGGCACCGGTGATGAAGGCGGCCAGTTTTGCCGCGATTTCGGGATCAACGGCGGATTCACAGATCACGGCGATGGACCTTTCGCATGGCTTGAGCAATGGAATCTGCGATTCTACAACGACCACACAGCGGGCAAGGGCTTCCTTTACCTGCGAGATGCCAACCAGCGATCAAGATTTCAGGCCTTTCAGCGGGATCCCCGCGCCATTCGTCAGGACCGTGAGGGGCTTAAACCACTTGATGAGGCGCTCTTCGGAAAATTGGCAGAATTGGTAAGAACGCGGGTCGGTAGGGTGAAAAAAAGTCCCATGCGTGTCGCCTATGCGTTAGACGACGAAATCTCCTGGGGCATCTTCGTGGTTCCCTTGCCTTGGCGTGTCCACGACGATGACGCGGCTTACCAGGCATGGCTGGACCGGTATTACGGCGGAAAAGGGCCAAAGGCCCAGTTCGTCACGCCCGACTTTATCCTGCCCCAGCTAAAGGGCCGCCTGGCCGATCTCGACTTTTCGCCACTTCTCGACCGAATCACCTACAACGACTCGGTTTGGGCAAACTTCATCGGCCGGTTGGTGGAAGTGGCAAACGAAGTCGATCCCGAAACGCCGTGCGGCTTTGTGGGAGGCCAGTCGCCAAACATCTGGGGCGGCTACGACTATGCAAAACTTATGAAGAAGATTCAATTTATCGAGGCGTACGACCTGGGATCATCGCAGGCGATTATTCGGTCCTTTAATCCGGGCAATGCCTTCCCCCAAGTGACCACGCATTTTCACTCCGATGCCCGAGGCACAGCCAACGATGTTTGGCAAAGTTGGTACTATTTTGCCCATGGAAACCGAGGCATGATCGGCTGGGTCGAAGGCTGGTTTGACGGAACAAAACCACGGCCATGGCTTTACGAATATCGCGCCACGCTGAAAGAGCTAGGCGAAACCCAAGGACCGAAGTTGTTCGGCGCTCGCTGGGTCCATGACGGAATCGCCATCTACTACTCGCATCCCTCAATTCAGGTCTCTTGGTGTTTGGACATGGAAGCCCATGGCAAAACATGGGTCAATAGGGGGAACGACCATCGTCTGGGGACATCCCATCTCGTCCGCAAGGCATGGGAATACCTTTTGGTTGACAGCGGCCTTCAGTATTCGTTCATCTCTTACGATGAAGTTGTCCGGAATGGTATCCCGCCGGAGTATCGGGTGTTGATCCTTCCGGCCTGCTACGCATTGTCGGATATTGAGGCCGAGCGAATTAAAGACTTTTGCGAACGGGGTGGAACGGTCATCGCCGACTTCTGTTGTGGACTTTTTGACCAACACGGCAAGGGGCGTAAACGGGGAGCCTTGGACGATCTGTTTGGGGTTTCTCATGACGGCAGTGAAACCGCCCGGGATTTCTTTGGCGATCGGCTGTGGGTGGAGACAGATCAAGATGCGGCCTACGGCTACAAACGGTACCGGGAACTTTTCGCGACAATCTCGTGCCAACTTGAGAAGGGCTACGCCGTAGCCGAAAGACGTTTGCCAGTCGGGACTGTACGAAAGGTCGGGCGCGGCTCGGCGGTGTATCTCAATCTTTCACCCCAGCGATATCTTCAGTATCGTGAAGAGGGCACGGCCAGCGACGAGCTCCGCCAACCGTTTTTGCAGCCTATCCACAATGCCGGCATTCGGCCGTGGATTTGGGTGACCAGCGAGGGCCGCCGACCGGCCAACACCGAAGTTTGCTACTGGAAAAAGGGGGACCGGGTGTATGCCCTTGTTGTGCAGAGTGCGCCTGTCACCGGAAGCATGAGGGGTGGCGGCGGGGCCGAACAGCTCAAAGTGCAAACGATCTCTATTGAAGTGGAGTTCGCTCGCAATGTTCGAGATGTGAGAAATGAGCGAACCGGGGAATCGTTAGGTGACGGCAATCGCTTCCGGTTCGACTTCCCCTTGGCAGAAGCGGTCTTCTTGAGCTTTTTGGAATAGCCCGAAGAACGAAAGGGACGGCTGGAAAACTCCCGAAAATGGGAGGGACGGCGTCCTCGCCGTCCCGTGTGCACCGGCGCTACAGACAAACGGGGCAACCACAGGGGGTTGCCCCTACGGTTGCCGAACCCATTGAAACCTGTAGGGGCAGGCCCCTGTGCCTGCCCCAAAACACAACCAATCCCCGAGCCAATTGCTCGCCGCGGACGGCAACCCTCCCGAGGCTATTACGGCGCCATTTACTCGCCAATGATCTTGATGAGGACCCGCTTGGGGCGGCGGCCATCGAATTCGCCGTAAAAAATTTGCTCCCAAGGGCCGAAATCGAGCTTGCCGTCGGTGATGGCGACGACTACCTCGCGTCCCATGATTTGACGTTTGTGGTGCGCGTCGCCATTGTCTTCGCCCGTCCGATTGTGATGATACGTTTGCGGCGACGGATCGTAAGGCGCGAGCTTTTCCAGCCAGCGTTTGTAATCCTCGTGGAGGCCCGGCTCATCATCATTGATAAACACGCTGGCCGTGATGTGCATGGCATTGACCAGGCAGAGGCCTTCTCGCACACCACTGGCCTTGACGGCCTCCTCAACTTGTTTGGTGATATTGACAAACGCCATACGGGCGGGAATGTTGAACGTCAAATACTGCGTATAACTCTTCATGGAACATCCTCCTTGCCGCCGAGCGAGCCATCTCCGGTTGTCGCATCAATCCACGAACACCCTTGTTCGATCTCCACGGTCCGGCGCATGATCCGGTCCTTCCGCGGAAACCACACCCAAGCGTCGCCTTATTCTGGCAAGGGCTGGTCTTTTGTTTCGGGTGCAAAAGGCAGAACCACGATACCCAGCAGGAAAAAGAGACACATCGTGGCCCCGGCGACGCGCATCGGTTCGGCAAAACCGGCGAATACAACGCCGCTTAGGTATCCCTGCAAGAATGGACCAAAGGCCGAGACATACCGCCCGATGTTGTAACACATCGAGGTTCCCGTGCTCCGCAGCCGTGTCGGGAACAATTCCGGGAAGTAAATGGCGTAGCCGCCGAAGACCGAAAGCTGGGCAAAGCCCATGAGCGGGGCCATCCACAGAACGTGATGCCATTTTCGCATCGTCAAGAAGACAAAGGCCGTCACGACCATCGCAAAGAGGAAGAACAAGGCGAATGTCTTTTTACGCCCCAATTTGTCGGTCACCATGCTGAAGGCGTAGATGCCAAAGAAGGCCCCGATATTGAAGAGCAGCAGTTGGATGCTTCCCCACCTCTGCACGTAACCACCGACGTTCTTGGCTCGCTCCTTTAGGCGGGTCAAATGGTCCTCCAAACTTGTTTGTTCGACTGGCGCTTTTTCGACGAATTCCTTTCGCCGCGCACGGTCCTCGGGCGTTTGGGCCTGACGCTTGCGGTCGAGCTTCGCCAGGGGTGAACCATCATCGGTCCAGGGTTGGTCGAGCAGCTTCAGGGCACCTTCCAACGTGACGCGTTCTTTGCGGGATGCCAAGGTCAAAGCGGCTGCCAACAAGTACTGCGCGTCCTTGTCGTTCGGGTCTTGCCCAATCATATCGCGAGGAAGAATTCCTGCCTCGGAGACCTTCTCCACCGCACCCGGTGTTTTAAAGACCAAAGCGACAAATTGTTGGTCCTCTTTGGCGGCGCCTTTTGCGCGGTATTCCGCTGTGATATTGGTGCGGAAGATTGATTGGACAAGGTCCACTCCGAAAACGCCAATGCCCCACAAACCGATGACGCCGGCCGCCGCCAAGATAATGCCCACAATGGCGCGTACCCGCCAGCGAGGATCCCCAAAAAGCTCTTTCAGCGAGCCTGCCTTCTGCTTAGAGATTTTTCCCTCGGCCACAGCTTGCTTCCAACGTTCGGGTTCCTTCAGCCACAACATGATAAAGATGATCAGAAACGCAGGCAAAATCCCGACGCCAAACATCCATCGCCAGCTTTGACTTTGGATGTGTCCGGCCAACACAAGCTGCGCAAAGATAATTCCTACCACACCGGCAGAAATGTTCCCAAACGCCGAAAACGCCTGCAAAAAGCCCAAGGCCTTGGGCCGGGCGCGGTCCGGCAGCGTCTCGGCGACGATGGCCGTGCCCAGGCCGAACTGCCCACCGATGCCCAGTCCTGCGATAAATCGATAGATTAGGAAATCCACTAAGCTAAAGCTCAAAGCCGAGAGCCCGGTGAAGATCGAATAGCAGGCAATTGTCATGATCATGGTCTTGGCCCGCCCAATCTTGTCCCCCAAGATCCCAAAGATAATCCCCCCCGTCGCCCAGCCGATGAGCATGACGGCCGTCGCCAAACCGCCGTAAAAATTGACAACATCCGCCGTGGCCGATCCTAACAGATCGTGGACGGCTTGTTGTCGGGCAAGATTGAACAGTTGTTGGTCAAACGTGTCAAACGCCCAACCGGCCGTGCACACAATCAGGACAAACCATTGATAGCCGGTTAGGAGGCGATACCAACGCTCCTGGCTGGAAATGGCCGAACCTTCACTCATGCTCTTCTCCTTTTATTCGCCTTGTTCGGCAAAGCGGTGACCGTATGCCGTGCCGGGCACAAACCCCACACTTCTCCTTTGGGCAAAAGCCTTCCGC
>JAKPII010000385.1 GCA_029549885.1 Planctomycetota bacterium | reverse complement strand
CAAGATGATTCATGATGCTGTTCCGGATATCCCGATCTACTCGAGCACTTGGCACCATATCCCCGATTGGGATGGTAGCATCACCGTTTGGGGATTGGGACACGATGGCCGCGTCCCTTCGGAGAAACTCCGCGCCCTCCGGGAAGGAGGTGCCCAGGTATGGTTTACCACTGACGGTCAAATGTGCACCGATACACCGTACTGTGCTGTGGAACGATTGCTTCCCCATTACTGTTTCCACCACGGCGTCGGGGCATACGAGTTTTGGGGGGTAGCGTGGACAACTTATGACCCCTACCGGTTCGGATGGCATTCCTTCATTCCCCAAAGCGACCGACCTGGTAATAGATATTGGGTTCGGTACCCGAATGGCGATGGTTTTCTGATCTATCCGGGCAAACCAATTGGGTACGACGGCCTCGTCAGTTCCATTCGGCTGGAGCAGGCCAGGGAAGGCGTCGAAGATTACGAGTACTTGAGCCTCCTCAAGACCGCCGCAACGCAGGCACCTCCCGATGATCCGAGACGTAAAGCGGCCGAGAGTGTTTTGGCAAAAGCCTCCCAGTTAGCGACCATACCTAATGCGGGCGGACGTTATTCGACAAAGATTCTTCCTGATCCTGGGTTACTTGAGGAAATCCGCAAAGAGATTGCCGAAACCATTGAACAGTTTGTTTCCAATAAGTAAGTTCGCCTGCCGGATAAGCCAATGAAATGCCAGTTACTTGGTTTGGCAGCCGTGCGACGGAAGCTTTCGTGACATGACAAAATCTTGCAGAACGGCGGATCCGTTTTCCGTGGTGCGGAGGGGTTATGCAGACGGTACAGCGACATGTCGTGTTTTTCTTTGAGTTGGCGAGTTTTCGCGTTTTACGCCGGCGTGTCTGTAAAGATGCAGGCGTTTTACTGTCTGTTGCTGTGACGATCCTCACTGCCATGTGCGCTTTGGCTTTGGATTGTCAATTGGAGAAGCCACCACTCAAGCCTCGGATGGAAGGCGACTGGTGGCAAGTGGCCGAGAATCCCGACTTGGGACCACTCACCAGTGAACGGCAGCAAGTGGTGGATTTTGGAATCTGGCAAGCTGAGGACGGCACGTGGCAACTTTGGTCTTGTATCCGGCACACAAAGGAGGTAGGACACTCGCGACTCTTCTTCCGTTGGGAAGGCCGTCAATTGACTCAGTCCCCTTGGGAACCCAAGGGCATCGCCATGCGAGCGGATCCCGATTACGGTGAGCAACCGGGTGGACTCCAGGCCCCCTTTGTGTTTCGCATCGACACGCTGTTTCACATGTTTTACGGGGGTTGGGACGCCATCTGTTTGGCCACCAGCCAAAACGGGAAGGATTTCATCCGTAAACGAAATGAGGTAGGTAAGAGTATCCTATTTGGTCCGCCCGATGGGTATGGTAACCCTCGGGACCCAATGGTGTTGCGTGTCGCTGACCAGTGGTACTGTTACTTCACGGCCCATACTCCTCGTGAGGGTGCCGTCTTCTGCCGGACCTCAAGGGACCTGGTCAACTGGAGTGACGTTTTTGTGGTTGCTAAGGGTGGGCAGGCGGGTTCGGGCAGTTACTCGGCAGAATGCCCATTTGTCGTGGAGGTTGTGCCGGGCGAGTACTACCTGTTCCGAACGCAACGGTACGGCTCAAGCGCACAAACAAGCGTTTATCGGTCCAACAATCCCTTGGACTTTGGAATCGACAACGACGAAGGGCACTTTGTCTGTACCTTGCCGGTGGCCGCACCGGAGATTTTCCGTTTTGGTGACAGCTGGTATATTGCGGCCCTGATGCCAAACCTTTCAGGAATCCAGATTGCCCGGCTGAGGTGGACGGCCGATGATTCCACACCGTGACAACCACTCCTGAGATCGTCGCCCCTTCCAACGGCCAAGAGGCAGCGTACTTGTGATTCTTCCGAAATCTTGCGAGTGTTTACCCAAAGCCGTAGCACGGGTCACACCCGGGAGCCTACTTGCCTAGATTCTCAAGTAGTCCCCTATTCCTTGTCTTTTTTCCATAACCATTAAAGTTTTCTCTGCCTCACGCCGACAATAAAGGCAAACTCTGTCGGCAGTGATGCCCTTTGGGTTGCAGTTTGCTTACTAGACAGATCAGGTTATGCATCAATACAGCATCGACGCCGTCTTGCAATGTCTCTCTGAAGGTTGCGCGGAAGTGGAGGCGACATTCAAGCGAGCGCTCGACCAGTTTGGGTCCCTACAGCTCGACCAGATCAACCGTGGCAGTTGGTCCAACGTGTCCGGGAGCGATTGGATCGGGCAGCCCGGCCTACTCATCACGTTTCAGATTAAGCAGGGGGATGTTGTTTTGGCCCTGCCTCAATCGAGCGGATGTGTTCCTGACTGGGCCTATCAACCTGATGCCACGGGAAAGTCTCGTCTCGCCACACTGGCTCAAGAACTGAGCATCCTCCTTTTCCCCCCCGAGTGGCCGGTGCTGACTTCAGAGGCCAAGGCGGTAACAAGTTTTGAGACGGCTCTTGAGGGATTCAGGCGGCCTGATGAATCTTGGTTTGTCTCGATTCCTTTCGTAGCGTCTCAGAAAAAAGGAGTCCTGATCATTGGCTTACGGTGTGAGGCTGCTACAACACCAACCGGTACCTCTCGGCCCGACGAAACTGCATCTAAAGATGCCAAGACAAATGCCTTGCCAAGGGAAGGAAAACCGCTAGTAGGAGACCGTCGTACTCCTCACGCTAACCGCGTCCTGCCACTGTTGACCCACAGTTTGCTACGCATTCGACTGCCCCTTGAGGTGACACTAGCCCGAACTCGCAAACCGCTTTTGGAGCTACTTCAGTTGTGTCCCGGCGCAATCATCCAATTTGACAAATCCTGCGAGGAACCGCTTGAGCTTTCGATCAACGGGCATGTCATCGCCCGCGGTGAGGCCGTGAAGGTCGGTGACAAATTTGGACTCCGTATCCTCGAGATGACACCGCCCCCGGAGCGCTACATCGTGTTAGGACCACGCACCGCAAAACAAGAAACTCAGCACAAATAGTGGCGCTCCAGACAGCTTATTTCAACTTTTGCTCGGGCCAATGGGCTGATTTTCCGTCGCCATGTCTTCTCAGGGTCGGCACCTTGGTGTCCGTTTCTTGGGTCACAAGTGCTTTTACGCCCTCGCAGTATGACGTGGTCCAGGTTCTGGTTCCTTGTCGCCGGTCTGGTAGGATAGAATCAATCAAATGGTTGACTGGAATGCGTAACCCGCGGGAGATGGTACAAAGCGGACTCGGCCGGTCTCCCGTGGCTGTAGTCTATGACTTTAGGGGGACAGGAACAAGTGGAGCCACGGCTGTACCCCAAGAATAGGCAGGGGGCGGCCAGCCAAGAGAGGTGCTGGGATGATCTTTATCCTCGATAATTACGATTCGTTCACCTACAATCTCGTGCAACGACTGGGAGAGCTTGACAACTCGTTGGAGATTGTGGTCCGGCGTAACGATCAGGTTACAGTGGAAGAGATTGAGCGGATGTCGCCGGATCGTATCATCATCTCTCCCGGACCATGCACGCCGAAAGAAGCGGGAATCTCGGTGGAATGTGTGCGATATTTTGCCGGCCGGGTTCCATTGCTTGGCGTGTGCTTGGGACACCAATCCATTGGTGAAGCCT
>JAKPII010000378.1 GCA_029549885.1 Planctomycetota bacterium | reverse complement strand
AAGTGATTACGATACCACTCAAAAGTGGCGGTCTCCTCATAAGTATCGGGGAGCCATGACTTGACGTCGTTCTTGTTGCTAAGTAGCGCCCGCTCCGCCCCGATCCACATAAACGGGATCGCGAATGTAACGGCACACAAGATGATAAGGTTATAGCGGGCAAAAAAGCCGCGATGAGAATATTCCGTTGTCAAATTTCCCATCAAAAGTAATCCTTCTCAATCCCGGGATGTATCCCCCAATCCGGTGTATCTCTTGGTCTCTGGAATGAAGATCCGGAATAACGGCTCTCGCTTTCGACCGTACCCGATGTCGTTCCACAAAAATCAGAAAACTCCTATGAGTCGGTCAAGGTTTTGAGCGTCTCCCAGATCTTGGAGACGAGGCCGCGGGTCACAGCGCCTTTTTCAATAATTCGGCCGATTCAGCAGGTAAGACGGGAAGTGAATGAATTCGGTCGGAATCGTTCCTACAAAACAACTACCAAAGCAAAGCGACACGATTGGTAAAACCGTAATCGCTTGACGGTGTCCTTTTTCTTCGTATTCAGTAAGGCAAAGCCCCACAAAACGGAAGCAGCACCCTAGCCCACTTCATTATGACCAACCTGGTTTAATTCTATGCATCAATG
This sequence comes from Planctomycetota bacterium, assembly GCA_029549885.1. Lineage (GTDB taxonomy): Bacteria > Planctomycetota > Planctomycetia > Pirellulales > Thermoguttaceae > Thermogutta. Next base: position 2,324 of record JAKPII010000378.1, on the reverse strand, counting down.
GCGCCAACTGCAACCGAGTGAAATCTTCGCATCAAAACAACCATCCCGCGACTGCTGCCGCGATAACGACCAGGACCGGTGGGACTTTGAACCAAAGCAACACGCCAGCGACGACCGCAAACCCGATTGCCTTGAAATCTTGAAAAACCCAAATCCCCAAATTCAGGCAAACCGAAAGAATCAGACCAATTACTACGAGATTGATGACATTTAAGAAAGTGGCAATTTTCTCTGAACTTCGGGCCATAACCACCCAGGGATGAACGAGGCTTGCAAGAATGACGCATGGTGTAATGATGCCAAGTGTAGCGGCAATGGCCCCTAAATGGCCTGCCAACACGTAACCAATGAATGTTGCCACAGTCAGAACGGGGCCCGGAGTACTCTGCCCGATGGCAAGGGCGTCAAGAAATTGGGCCTGGGTCAGAAGACCACGATCCACAAAATCTGACTGGATATAAGCGGCCACCACGTTGCCTCCCCCATACAAGAGGAGCCCGATTTTGAAGAACATTCCGAATAGATACAGCGACTTCCCAACAAGGCCTGCTTTGGAAAATGCTGCTGCGGTCGGAAGAAATATGCCAAACAGGTTGGGGCCTTGGGCGGGAGGCTGGCCTTTTTCCGAATTCGTTTCCACGGCCTTGCCCTGGCCACGTGATTTACGACCCGTCACACTTAAGTAGAACGCACTGTACGCAAGGGTGAGTGCCATGATAACAATGGCATCAATTCCCACGAGATTTAAGCCAACGACGGCCGCAAGCAGTACAAATCGCCACTTGTTCCAAGTGAGCCTTCCCGCGATGTCCCAAAGCGAAATTAGGATCACAGCGAGAACGGCAGGCCGAACGCCCGCCAGACAAGCCTCCAGTGCAGGCAGGGCATGGCTACGCTGATAGAAAACGGCAACCGCCCAGGTGATGAATGCAGCCGGCACAACAAAGCCAAACACTGCGGCCAGTGCTCCTAGCAGTCCGCCACGCCGGTAGCCAAGATGGAGAGAAAGCTGAACCGCAATGGGACCCGGAATCATGTGGCTGACGGCCACAAAGTCAAGAAATTCCGATTGCGTCACCCATTTACGGCGATCGACGATGGTCCGCTGCATTATCGCAATGGAAGCAGCCGGACCACCGAAGCTGACGAGGCCAATTTGCGCGAACGTCCATATGATTTGACAAAGCTTGATGATCATTTTGGCTCGGCACGTGATGCCGTACTCGAGTTCGGTAGTCAACGTTTGGAAAAAGCCTCCGGAGGTTGTGTTTTGCCTGGTCTTTGCGATGAAGTATTGATTTTCCCGGCGCGTGATTCGGCCTGGGACAATGGCAGCAATTGTAGGACATCATTGGCGCATCGCCAATGGGATGGAGTGACCCCTTATGAAAAGTGCCAATGACCGTCGCGAAGGTGACGTGGAATACGAGTTTGGGATACCGATCCCTGGCAGGATTTTGCCCGAGGACCAGTGGGCAAGAACCGCCCTCAAGAAACTGCCCCCAGAGGGACCCATCGATTGGGCACAAGTGTTTGGGCGTACCGCACCTCTGATCCTCGATATTGGATGCGGCAACGGCCGGTTTACCTTGGCCAGTGCGATCCGCCGGCCGGAGTTTGACCACGTTGGTATTGATATTTTGCCGGTGGTAATTCGATATGCTACACGTCGCGCAAATCAGCGAGGATTATGGAACGTTCGTTTTGCTGTGTGCGGTGGCCATGAGTTTCTCGATCGTTACATTGCGCCACATAGCGTGCAGGAAATTCACGTTTACCATCCCCAGCCCTACAAGGATCCAAGAAAGCAACACAAACGACTCCTCTCGCCAGAATTTCTCGCCCTTGTCTTTCGCTCCTTATTCCCAGATGGTTTGTTTGTGCTACAGACAGACAATGCCGCCTATTGGCGGTATGTTCGCCCACTGATGGACAAGTTCTTCAACTTCCATGATCAAGAAGGACCCTGGCCGGACATGCCCGAGGGGCGGACCCGACGTGAAATCTATGCGCGACTCAAAGGGTTGCCGGTGTTTCGGGGATACGGTACCCCGCGCACAGACCTGAGCGACACCCAGGCCATGGAGTTAGCCAAACAGCTTCCTCCTCCCGTCTTTTCTGCTGCGGAAAAAGCCGATCCTCTGGCCGTTGCCGGTCGGCCGAGACGATCCACGGCCCGGTCGTTTCGTCAAAAAAGAGCGGAAAAGTGGCGAAAACGGCGTAATTCGTAACCTGTCGTGCATCAAACACCTCGCAGCCTGCGACCAAGCCAGGAGGTTAATGTTTCGCCTAGCCAAGTCGCGCGTGCGATCATTTCGGCAATA